>QKBZ01000398.1 GCA_003245895.1 Beggiatoa sp. | reverse complement strand
GATATTGTTGACCTAACTAATGAGCACCGTTTTCTTATGACGTTAAAAACGAAACTTGCCTTAGTGCTGCTACCGTTAATTCTCATACCTATGTTGTCATTAGGTAAGATTGCTTATGATGCGTTGATAACAACCTCTATACAAACCGTGTTAGCAGAAATGACTAAAGCCTTAACTCAAGCGACGCAAGAGAGCCGTTTGCATTTAGAAACGGCAAAAGCGAATGCTAAGTTATTGGCTAGCTCTGAAGTGCTGCAAGCCTATTTACAAAAGCCTGTTGAACAACACGATGCTCTGCAAACGGATGCCATACAACGCTTGTTCAATAGTTATTTAGAAACCTATGATAACTATTTAGAAGTGCGTTTAATACAAACAAATGGCAATGAGCTTAAAGCATTTTCAGTGAAAGAAGATCAGCATTCTATTTTGAATAATGACAGTGCAAAAGCTTTATTAGTTAAACCACAATCAGATGAGCAAGTTGCAATTTTATTAGAAGAAGTCGATGACACTAAAGCCCCCCTTGTTAATTTTGTATTAGTAGAGCCATTGGTTTTTGAACCTCTGGAAGGTGGGGATAAACGTACTTATGGTCATTTATTATTAGCCTTATCACCAAAATTTTTATTTAACCAAGTTAACAGTATCTTAATTGATCGAACAGGTTATTTAGTTGTCATGAATGCTAAAGGGCGTATTTTATATCAGCCTCGTAGCCGTTTAGTAGATATAAAAGTACCTGAGCATTTAGATAAGGAAACGTTAGAATTATTTGTAGAAAATATAAACCAATATGATCCCGTACCAGGCATGGTGAAAGGACAGAAAGCTTATATACAAGGTTCGATGTTATTTGATGATTTATTGATTTATGCCATTTTGCCAGAAGAAAATGTGTTAGAAGCAGGTCGCTTGCTGCGCGACTATTTGTTGTTTATCGTCAGTTTAAGCAGCCTCGTCACCTTTTTACTGTTGTTTATGGCAGTGAATCGCGTAGTCATCCAGCCGGTACAACGCCTAGCAGAAGCCAGCTTAAAAGTCGGTGAAGGTAAACTAGAAACCCGTATTGAGCTACAACAAAAAGATGAAATCGGTTCTTTAGCCTTAGCCTTTAATCAAATGGTTGATGACTTGCAAAAAGCCTATTTGCAAATTGCCAATGCTAAAGAAGAACTAGAAGAAAAAGTGTATAACCGTACTTTGCATCTACAACAGCTTAATGAAGAATTAGTCGTTGAGCGAGAAAAAGCAGAGGCTGCCAGTCAAGCAAAAAGCGAGTTTATGGCAAATATTAGTCACGAACTACGCACGCCAATGAATGGCATTATTGGTATGACAGACTTTTTGCTGTACATCATTAAAGATGTTAAGCAACGTGAATATTTAGAAGTATTGCAAGCTTCTAGTGAATCTTTAATGACGGTGATTAATGAAATATTAGATATTTCTAATTTAGAAGCGGGTAAAGTGTCTCTGTACATGAAAACCTTTAGCTTGCGTGATTTAATTAACCGACAAGTTGAGCGTTATCGCCCTAAAGCACAGCAAAAAAGTTTAATGTTTCAAATCGAAGGATTAGACACATTACCAAACTATATACGCGGCGACAGTGAACGCATTTCTCAAATTATTGAAAATTTAATTGAGAACGCGGTTAAATTCACTGAAACAGGCCATATTACTGTGCGTACAGAAGTATTAAAACAAACACAACTTAGTGTTAAAGTATATTTTGAAGTATTGGATACGGGGATAGGGATTCCAGAAGCACAACGCTTACATATTTTTGATAAATTCACACAAGTGGATACTTCAAGTACCCGTCGTTATGGTGGCACAGGCTTAGGGTTGGCGATTAACAATCAATTAGTGCGCCTGATGGGCGGCGAAATGGGTGTTGACAGTGAACTGGGACATGGTTCACGGTTCTGGTTTAGTTTGGAACTCGACATCGCAAGTGCTAATAAACCAGATGTAGATGACAGCGATGACATCGGCAATGCCCAATCTCCGTTAACTGCTTTGATACAACGTGCAAACACTCAACCTAAACCAGACGCATAAGGTAGTTAAGACGTTATGATCGCTCCAGACGGACAAATCACGATGACTGATCCCGAAGGTATCGGATTAGTGATCTTGGTTGCATTATTGTTTCTTATTATTCGCTTATTGCCCCGTATTATTGCCGGTTGGCAAGCGACGATTAATCCCTTGTCACTCAAGCGTCTATTAGAAACACCAGATAAAAAGAACCGCAGAGTCGTGTTATTAGATGTACGCTTAGCCGATGAGTTTCACGGTGCACAAGGTCATATCCCCAACGCGATTAATGTGCCGCTGTTAGATTTGCAAAGACATATTGATCGGGATGATTATTTCCAAGATTTGAAACAGCACCGTATCGTGTTAATTTGCCAAACCGGTGCCCGTGCTGCATTGGCCGTGCGTTTGTTGCGACAACATGGTTATCGTGGAGCCTTGTTATTGGAAGGGGGCATGCGGGCGTGGATTTCGGAAGAATTGCCCTTGATTCGCAGTTTAGAACACACAAAGGAATCTTCCGCTTAATACACGCTTTCAAAAGACCATCAGGTAGGGGCTAATCTTCAAACAAACCTTTTTGCGCCGCAACTTCATTCAGTGGCGAAGCTTCTGCCTGTGGCGTTAAGCCAAAATGTTGCCATGCTAAGCGTGTAGCGACGCGCCCACGTTGAGTACGCATTAAGAAACCTTGTTGCAATAAATACGGCTCGATGACATCTTCTATCGTGCCCCGTTCATCCCCAATCGCCGCCGCTAAGTTTTCCACTCCGACAGGGCCGCCATCGAATTTCTGCATAATAGCCAGCAATAATTTGCGATCCATCATGTCTAAGCCATAAGCATCCACATTAAGCAAATCTAACGCTGCTTGCGCCACTGCTTTGGTAATCACGCCATCGGCTTTAATTTGCGCGTAATCACGCACCCGTCTTAATAAACGGTTAGCAATCCGTGGTGTACCGCGTGAGCGTCGCGCTAATTCAAACGCGCCATCAGCCTCCATAGGCACGTTTAAAATATCAGCGGAACGGTTGATGATGTGCGCTAAATCTTCACTGGCGTAAAATTCTAGGCGTTGGCTGATACCAAAGCGATCTCGCAGTGGTGAGGTCAATAAACCGGCTCTCGTGGTCGCACCAACAAGGGTAAACGGGGGTAAATCTAACTTGATAGAGCGGGCAGCGGGGCCTTCGCCAATCATAATATCAAGCTGATAATCTTCCATCGCGGGGTATAAAATTTCCTCGACCACAGGGCTTAAACGATGAATTTCATCGATAAATAACACATCGCCTTGTTCTAAGTTGGTTAATAAAGCCGCTAAATCGCCTGCTTTTTCCAACACAGGGCCAGAGGTTTGATGCAAATTGACTTGCATTTCATTGGCAATGATATGCGCTAAGGTGGTTTTGCCTAGCCCCGGTGGGCCGAAAATAAGCACATGATCTAAGGCTTCATTACGCTGGCGAGCGGCTGGAATAAAAATCTCCATTTGCTCACGCACCCGCGCTTGACCTTGATAATCCGCAAGCCGCTTAGGACGAATCGCCCGATCAAATACTTGATCCTCGCGGTTGCTGCTGGCACTGATTAAACGCTCTGTTTCTACACTCACAAGATAACCTGCCTAATAATGAAAGCTAAGGCGACTGATCTTAACGCGAGTAGGGTAGAAGTACACGTTTAGTGTTGTGGAATTGCGGTTATTCAATTAAGCGGATTTCGTAGGGTGGAATAGGCGCAAGCCGTATTCCACCATAAAGCTTGTAATCTGCACTTACTGAGCTACTTGCAGAGATTTATGGTGGAATACGCTGCGCTATTCCACCCTACTTTGCCATAACGCAAACGTCTAATTCCGCAACGGTTTCCCTGTTTTTAAGGTATGCCCCACCCGTGCCAGCGTTTTTTCTGAGCCTAACAACTCCATAAACGCTTTTCGCTCTAAATGCAGCAACCACTCGGCTTCAACTTCAGTACCTGCATCCACATCGCCGCCGCACATCACACTGGCTAAATGACAACCGATGACATAATCGTGTTCGGAAATGAAACCGCCGTCGCGCATGTTCACCAATTGCATTTGCACGGTGGCTAAACCGTCTCGCCCAGCCACTTTGATCCGACTTGGTTTCGGTGCTTGGTAATTCGCTTCAGCCAGTAAACGTGCTTGCTGACAGGCGACGTGTAACACTTCATCGCTGTGCATCATTACAATATCAGCCGCTTGTAAAAAGCCCATCGCTTGCGCCTCGCGAGCACTTTTCGCCACCGTGCCCATGCCCACGCGCATAATGTCATGCTTTAACACTAAAAATGGGTCGTCAGGAAAGGCTTTTGCAGCACGCTCGGCTAGCTCTTTACAACCACCACCGGCAGGAATTAAGCCAACGCCGACTTCGACTAAACCAATGTAACTTTCAAACGCAGCCACTACACGGTCGCAATGCATTAAAAACTCGCAGCCACCGCCTAAGGCCAAGCCACGCACCGCAGCGACCACGGGTACTTGGGCATAACGTAAACACAAGCTGGTTTGCTGGAATTGTGCAACGATAGCTTCTACCGTGGCGAAATCGCCTTGCATCATATTCGGTGTTAACTGCTCTAAATTAGCACCTGCGCTAAACGGTTCACTGTCTTGCCAAATCACTAAGGCGATAAAATCGCGCTCAGCAATGCTTAATGATTCTTGGATACCATCTAATACGGCGGCAGTTACCGTGTGCATTTTGGTTAAAAAGCTGAGAATGGCGATACCGTCGCCGCGATGCCATAAACGCACGTCGCCATTTTCAAACACCACTTGACCACGTTCTGCTGGCATGCTGCCTAACACGGTTGGCGGATAATATTGGCGTTGATAAACCGGTAATTGTGGGGGCGGTAAGTAATTTTGTGCGCTAGGCGACCATGACCCTGCCACAGTATGCGCTTGTGTGATGTTGCTCACCCATGCAGGCAAGGCTTCTGTACTCATGGTTTTTTCAGTCGCAATTTCCTCAGTTAACCAATTGGCAACCGTTTGCCAGCCTGCTGCTTGCCAAATTTCAAAAGGGCCGATTTGCCAACCAAAGCCCCAGCGCATGGCTAAATCGACATCGCGTGCGGTTTCTGCAATATCGGCTAACCAATAGGCCGCATAATGGAACACATCGCGCTGAATTGCCCATAAAAACTGCGCTTGTGGATGACTGCTTGCCCGTAGCGCGGCTAATTTTTCGCCCCAATCGCGCAGTTTTAAAATTGCTTTCACTTCGGCATCAGGTTGTTGATCGGCAAGGCGATAATTTTGCATTGCCAAATCTAAAACTGTGATGCCTTCCGCCGTTTTGCGATACACCCCACAACGGGTTTTCTGCCCTAAAGCCCCTTGGCTGACCAATTGTTGTAACCATGCAGGCACTTGATAATACTGATGCCACGGATCGTTTTTTAAAATGTGTGCGCTACCTTGCACCACATGCACTAAGGTATCTAAACCCACTACATCAGCAGTGCGAAAGGTGGCACTTTTAGGCCGCCCGATTGCAGTGCCCGTGAGCGCATCGACCACATCAAATGGAATTTGTAACCGCTCAGCATGGTATAAGGCCGCCATCATGGAAAACACGCCAATGCGATTGGCAATAAAATTCGGTGTGTCTTTTGCCCGCAACACGCCTTTGCCTAGGCGCGTGGTTAATGCCGTTTCTAAGGCATCTAATAAACCGGCTTGGGTGACAGGAGTCGCGGTTAATTCGATGAGGTGCATATAACGCGGCGGGTTAAAAAAGTGCAGACCACAAAAACGCGGCTGTACCGCTTCGGGTAAGGATTGCACCAATAAACTTAATGGCAAGCCAGAAGTGTTACTGGCCAAAATAGCGTCTTTAGCCAGATAAGGCACGACTTGTTGATACAGTTTTTGTTTTAAATCTGGACGTTCGGCGATGGCTTCGATCACCAAATCACAACGGGTTAATAAGGCTAAATCGGTTTGATAATTGGCGGGATGAATCTGCTGTGCATCGGCTTTAATGCCTAAGGGACTGGGTTCTGCTTTGCTTAATAAGTGTATGGCTTTTTTTACGTTGGCGTTTAAATCTTCGCCTTCAGCGGGTAATTCAAATAAATACGTGGTTAACCCTGCATTGACACAATGCGCCGCAATTTGTGCGCCCATCACGCCAGCACCTAACACAGCGACGGTTTGTAAGCGGTATGGGTACAATAAATGTGGCACGGTATCGGGTATAGCGACGGAATGCGGCGTAGTGGCTGTTTGCATGTGAAAACCTCCTTGGCGTAATAAGCTGTTCTGAGGTTGATAGTCGGCACGCAAGTAGCGATTTGCAAGGGGGGATTTGTGAATGGATTAATATAGGTTAATGACTTTTTGCTCGCTGACTAATGGCAAGGAGACGGTAAAACAAGCCCCTTTGCCTTGTTCGCTGTCGCACCATACTTGACCGTGCAAGGATTCGACTAATTTTTTCACGATAAATAAACCTAAGCCGGTGGAGTGTTCCTCGCCGGTAGGTTGTGCGCTTAAGCGATTGAATTTGCCAAATAGTTTTCGTTTGTCGTCGGCTGTTAAACCTTGTCCTTGATCTTGGATGCTGCACAGCAAGCTGTCACTGGTAAATTTCAGCGTCACAGTCACACGGGCATCGCTAGGTGAATATTTCAAGGCATTAGATAATAAGTTTTCTAAGATTTGATAAACCACTTTTTCATCGGCATAAACAGGATAATACATCGTTTCATCTGCGGATAATATCAGCTTAATTTTCTTCACTTCTGCTCGTACACGATACTGCAATAATAAATGTCTGAGCAACGGTAATAAGTCAAAAGTTTTTCTATTAACACGTATGTTGCCAGACTCAATCATATTGACATCTAATAAATTATTAATCAGTTCAAACATTTGTTGTGAACTGTTTTGTACTAATGACAACATTTCAATAATTTCTGATTTAGTGAGGGCATCATATTCTAATTCTATGGCCTCTGCTAAACCTTGAATGCCTGATAATGGGTTTTTCAAATCATGTGCAACAATGCTTAAAAATTCGTTTTTCTCCTGATTTAAATAAGTAAGTTCTTTATTTTTTTCCTCTAATGCGCTGGTGCGTTCACACACTTTTTCTTCTAACTCTGCATATAAACGGGCATTATCAATGGCAATCGCCATTTGGGTGGATAATAAATTCATTAAGGTTAAGCGGTTACTGGTGAACACGCCAGTCGCTAAGTTATTTTCTAAATATAAAATACCCGTGAGTTTTCCTTGATTTAACAAAGGTGCACACAACACTGACTTAGGCGCACGTTGGATAATATATTGGTCATTGGCAAAGCGAGGATTACTGGTAGCATCCGCTAATACTAAAGATTCGCGTGTTCTAGCAACATAATAGACAATTCCAACCGATAAATGTGGGTAATCTTCTAAAGGTAATGCCGGTAAAATTTTGACTGCATTATTTTCTAAGTCGCTTTCTGCTTCGATACACCAGTGGTCGTTTCGGTTTAATAATAAAAAGCCGCGTTGTGCACCTGCATTTTCTAAGGTAATCGCCATCACTTTTGTCAGCAAACGGTCTAATACAATTTCACTGGCAAACGCTTGTGCGGCTTTTAACACGCTGGCAAGTTCTAAATCAGCACTGCTATTAAAAGAGGATAATTCTAAAGAGTTATGCAGATGGCTGACTAAAGCGGTACGTCTTAAGTAACGTGCATAACGCACTTCCATTTGATCTAATTTAGTTTGTGCACCCCAGCGTTGATATTGCTGGAAAGCATCACTTAAATATAATTGCGCTAAACGCGGTAATTGACGGGCTAAATAAAAACGACCTGCTAATTCCTGTGCTAAAGCCGCTTCATGGATA
>QKBZ01000239.1 GCA_003245895.1 Beggiatoa sp. | reverse complement strand
TATATCAAGATGGTCAATGATCCATACCGACTTCAACCCATTGGTTTGCAAAGTGCCGATACCTTTTTTACATGTTCCAGTTATTCAAACATCTTGTAAGCTTTAGTACAGCCAGTGTCTCTTATTTTGTACATAGCCTAGCGTTTCTTAGTCAATATCGTGTATTGAGTGACTGCGTTTCGTACCTAAGAACTGATCGAATATTACCCACTAGATCACATCGTTATTGCTTTTTTCCTATGCCACGTTTGCTGCTACAGTCGAGTCTATTACTCATCTTATTGACTGCCCCCGCTGCACATTTGCGTGCGATTCCCTCTTTTGCCGATGAATATCAGCTAAAAGCCGTTTTCTTATATAATTTTGCCAATTTCATTAGCTGGCCTGAGCGTGCATTTGCGAGCGCAGATACGCCGTTTTTAATTTGTATTCTGGGGTCTGACCCTTTTGGCGAACATTTAGACTCAACCGTTAAAGACCAACAAGCCAGAGAACGTTTTTTAAAAATCACACGTCTATCCCCCACACAACTGTCTCAAGTCAGTGACTGTCATATTTTGTTTATTAGTAATTTAGAAAATACTACTTTAACGGATATTTATCGTTTAACCTGCCGCTATCCTATTTTAACTGTTTCAGAAGATGAGCAATTTATTGATTCAGGTGGAATGATACGGTTTTATAATTTAAATAAACGGGTTAGACTGGAGATTAATCCAGAAGCCATCGAACAAGTAGGTTTAAAAGCAGATGCAAATCTTTTAAATCTCTCTAAAATAACGCGCGCTTCTTTAGCAATTTGTCCGGAATAACATTGTCATGAAAGCTTTTGCTGATCTGTCCATTAAACGTAAGCTTATTTTGATTATCATGCTTACGAATTCCATTGCTTTGCTAGCAGCATCCGCCTTTTTCGCGATGAATGAATTAAATTCACTCCGCGCTGCAATGGTAAGAGATCACGGTGTTTTAGCTCGCATTGTCGGTGCTAATATTGCCGCCTCCCTAATATACGTGGATGCAGATACAGCGAATACCACCTTACATGCCTTAAGTGAAGAACCTCATATTACGGCTGCGGTTTTATATGATGAGACGGGCGAAGTCTTTGCGCGATATGTACGTTCAGATCAAGAACAATTTACCCCACCTAAACAAAGTAGTGGTCATCAGTTTTCAAATGATCGCTTTGAGTTATTTGAAGCGGTTTATTTAAATAAAAGACAGATTGGTACAGTTTATATTCAATCTGACTTAGAGAAAATACACGAATTATTATTAGAATACAGCGGTATTATTTTAACGATTTTGTCGATTGCAATGTTAATTGCATTCTTTATTTCTGCCCGTTTACAAGCCTTAATTTCACGTCCTATTTTACATTTAGTGGAAACCGCTGATCATGTTTCGCAACGCAGTGATTATAGCGTGCGTGCACAGTGTCATGGTCGAGATGAATTAGGCATGTTAGTAGATGCGTTTAATGAAATGTTATCGCAGATTCAAAATCGTGATGATATTTTAGCCCGCCACCGAGAGCACTTAGAAGAACAAGTTAAATTACGCACTGCTGAATTATCCAAAATTAATATTGAATTAGAAGAAATGGTGGAGGACTTACAGGAAGCTAAAGAAGCGGCTGAAGTGGCTAGCCAAGCGAAAAGTGAGTTTTTGGCCAATATGAGCCATGAAATTCGCACGCCAATGAATGCTGTGATTGGTATGACCAGCTTATTGTCAGAAACCAATTTAAGCTCTGAGCAACGTGATTTTGTTGAAACAGTGCGTACCAGCGGCGATGCCTTATTATCGCTCATCAACGATATTTTAGACTTCTCCAAAATTGATGCCGGTAAACTGGAGTTAGAGCAACATCCTTTCAACTTGCGGGAATGCGTTGAGTCCGCTTTGGATTTAGTTGCACCAAAAGCGGCAGAGAAAAAACTGGAGTTAGGCAGCTTTTTTGATCACCAAGTGCCGGTGTTTTTGTCCAGTGACATGACACGTTTGCGGCAGATTTTGGTTAATTTATTAAGCAATGCCGTGAAGTTCACTGACAGTGGTGAAGTGATCGTCTTGATTTCCAGTCAGGCGATTAGCGATACCCAAGTCGAAATGTATTTTGCCGTGAAAGATACTGGCATTGGTATCCCCGCAGATCGTATGGATCGCTTGTTCCGTTCCTTTAGCCAAGTAGATACTTCCATGACGCGCAAATATGGCGGCACAGGCTTAGGCTTGGCGATCAGTCGTCATTTGTGCGAGTTAATGGGCGGGCGCATTTGGGTAGAAAGTGAGGCCGGTAAAGGCTCTACTTTCCATTTCACTATTATTTCGGACATTGTGGCGAACCATTCGGCGGAGTTTGAAGAACAAACTCGCGCTAAACTGCAAGATAAGCGCGTATTAGTGGTTGATGATAATCACACTAACCGCCGTATTTTAACCTTGCAGTTAAAATCGTGGGGTATGGCGACTGAAGAGGCAATGAATGGGGAAGAAGCCTTACAGCGTTTAGCGCGGTCGGAGACCTTACCGGATTTAGCCATTTTAGATATGCAAATGCCTATCATGGACGGTTTGCAATTGGCGAAACATATTCGTGAGCAATATCCATCGGATGTATTGCCATTGATTATGTTGACTTCTTTAGGACGGCAATCGATGGATTTCGATGTCGGCCTTTTTGTCGCTTATCTCAATAAACCACTGAAAGCCAATCAATTATTTGCATGCCTGCAAGATTTATTTAATCGGGAAGCCAGTGCGCGTGTATTGCCGCTGAATAAATCACAAGCCGTCGAGTCCGCTACGCGGGTGCAAACTGAGGCGAAACGCCCCTTACGCATCTTATTGGCAGAGGATAATGTCACCAATCAAAAAGTGGCCTCGTTGATTTTAAAACGTATGGGCTATAGCGCAGATATTGCCAATAATGGTTTGGAAGCAGTGCAAGCCGTTGGCAGACAGCAGTACGATGTGGTGTTAATGGATGTGCAAATGCCTGAGTTAGATGGCATGGAAGCGACGCGCAAAATTATTGAGCTTTGGCCTAAACCAAGCCAACGGCCTTATATCGTTGCGATGACTGCCCATGCCATGCGCGGTTATCGGGAAAAATGCTTAGCCGTTGGCATGGACGATTATGTGACGAAGCCTATTCGCGCTGAAGAGTTAGCCTCTGCACTGCAACGCAGCCCGCAAAGAACAGCAACAAATTCAGCGGGTAACAATGCAGAAGCAACTGGAAAGCAAGCAGACATCGTCGCTGAAATGCCAAATACTGAGCCATCAGAGATTGCTGATAGTTTTTGTGTAACAGCAGAAGCGACCACGGCAAGCATTGTGCCTGCAACGGCTAAAAGTGATTTATCGACCTTAACGGATTTGCACAATTTGCGCTTGCAAGCAGAACAAGCTTTGACTGCATTGGTGGGGATTCAAGAGCCTGAGTTAATCATGGAATTGGTTGAAACCTATTTAGAAGGCAGTGATCAACTGATTCGAGATTTAAAACAAGCAGTACAAACCAAAGATGCACAGCAAATTGAAATCAGTGCGCATAGCTTAAAATCCAGCAGTGCTAGCTTAGGCGCACAAAGACTGGCAGATTTATGTAAGCAATTAGAGTTACAAGGTCGGCAACGGCAGTTACAAGATTTAGTGGCTAACACTGAACAAGTGATGGCGGAATATCAACAATTTGCGCATGCCTTAAAATTGTTTTTAGCGCAATTGTCCAATAAAAATGCACATGAGTCGTCTGAAACTACTGTCAACGAGCAAGCTCCTACAGAAGTGCCTGTTGTTGAAGCCCCTCCTGTTGCAGTGGTTTCTAGCAGTGAAATGCCTGCTGCACAATCAGATTTTCAAGTGACTGCCAGCAGTACCTTAATACATGCAGTACAACAAGCATTAAGTGTGTTTGGTTTTGATGCAGATGCTGAACGTGCGTTGATGATTGAATTGCTAGAGACGTATTTAGAAAGCAGTGAACAATTAGTCACCGATATTGTGTTGGCTGCGGATAATCAAGACCCTATGCGTTTAGAGCATGCCGCGCACAGCTTAAAATCAAGCAGTGCTAGCTTAGGGGCAGCTATGTTGGCGAATTTGTGCAAGCAAATCGAGTTTTGTGGTCGTCAACAAGAATTAACGGATATACAAATGTTGGTTGAACACTTGCAACAAGAATATCAACAGTTTGTTAGCGTGTTGCAGATGTTGTTGCAAACCTCCGTTGTCGCCGCAGAAGATACACGTACCGCTGAGCCAACTGTCACCACTCAGCCTGAAGCAGACGCGCAGCCTGTCAGTGCAGAAGTTTCTGCACCCGAGACCGCTATGATACCGGAGCCTGCGTCAAGTGCGGAGATAGTGCCAGTCACAGCCTTAGACGACTTGGTGTCTGACATTCGACAGCATTTGCTGCATTTAATTGGCGTTGATGAGCCGGAGCTATTTGCTGACTTACTCGATACTTATTGCATAGAAAGCAATATGCAATTGGCGCAGTTAACAGAGGCCATCGTACAAAAATCACCTGAAGCCGTTGCACGTTTAGCGCATAGTTTAAAATCAAGCAGTGCCAATATCGGTGCCAAAAAACTTGCGCATTATTATGAAGCTTTAGAGTTGCAGGGACGACAAGCCAGCTTAAGCAATGAAAGTAAGCAGGTATTGCAACAAATTAAGCAAGAGCATCAGCAACTTGTGCAAGCCATCGCTCAGGTGTTAACCCCTGAAACCACCTCGCCGGTCAGTGCAGCAGGAGCAGAAACGATGTCTAATCCAGATGCAAGCAAACAAGCAGCCTTAGATGAAACCTTAATTAAGGATTTATCGCAGCGCATCTATAACACCTTGTTAGAACTTGTTGGCGAGGACATGCCTGAGTTAATCGAAGAGTTGGTGTTAACCTATCAAACAGATGCCAATGCTTTGGTATTAGAACTGCGCACGGCCTTAGAACAACAAAACGCAACGGCGGTGCGACATGGCGCGCATACTTTAAAATCCAGCAGTGCAAACTTAGGTTTGGATGCTTTGGCTGATTTATGTTTGAGTTTGGAACAAGCCGGTAAATCGGCTGATTTAAGCCAAGCTGATGGCGTGTTTGCTGAGTTAGAACAGTTGTATGCCCATATACAAGAAGCGTTATTGCGTTTATTAGCGCAGTTGTCGGGTAGTGATGGCGATACAGATGCTAACGACAAAACACAAGCTGAATTAATGCCGCAAGCGCAGACGATGACTGTTTCTTCGGCTACCTTGGCGCAGCTTATGGAAACTGCACCGTCTGAAAACGAAAAAAAAAAATCTGAAATAGCAGAGGATGAGTACAACATTCCGTCCTTAGCAAATGCGATTCCTAGCCTTGATCCTGCACAAATAGATATTTTGGTGGTCGATGACCAAGCCTATGATTTGTTAGTCGTTACACGTTATCTGTCCGCAGAAGGCTATCATGTGACAACAGCGGGCAGTGGTGCCGAGGCGTTGCAGAAGTTAGCGGAAAATCGTCCTGATTTGGTGTTATCTGATGTGATGATGCCGGAAATGAATGGCTTGGAATTATGCCAACGTATTAAGCAAGACCCACTCAGTGCCTTAACGCCCGTCGTGTTGATTACTTCTTTAGAAGAACGAGAAGATCGGATTCGCGGTTTACAAGCAGGGGCTGACGAATTTTTGTCAAAACCGATTAACCGTGAGGAGTTAATGGCACGGGTACGTTCTTTAGTGCGTTATCAACAAACCCGCACCCGTTTAGAGGAAGAGCGGCAAGCATACTTAAAAAATATGTTTAAGCGCTATGTGTCGCCCACCTTAGTCGATAAAATCCTACAGCATCCAGAGCAAGCCGCCGACACCTTTTTAGTGGATTTACAGGCGCGTCAAGAAGCGGTAGTGATGTTTGCAGACTTGCGTGGCTTTACGGCGATGACAGAGCAACTCAAGCCTAAAGAAGTTGTGGCACTGTTAAACACCTTTTTTACCATGTTGACTGAAGTGGCTTATCGCTATGACGGTACGGTGTTTAATATGGCGGGGGATTGTTTGTTGATTGGTTTTGGCGTGCCATTTGCTCAGCAAAATGATGCCGAGCGTGCGTTAGCAGCGGCAATCGAAATGCAACACGAATTTATTCAGTTGGATCAACAATGGCTACAGCAATATCATGTCAAAGTGGGGCTTGGTATTGGGATTAATAAAGGTGATATGATCGTCGGTAATGTAGGCTCTCCAACGTATATGAATTACACCGTCATTGGCGACAGTGTCAATGTGGCTTCACGTTTGGTGAGTTTAGCGGCATCCAGTGAAATCATTTTATCCGATAGCTTATATCAAGCCATGACGCGCACCAGTGCACCTCATTTGCAATATGCTGAAGCTATGCCTCCGACTAACCTAAAAGGAAAGTCACTACCACAACAAATGTATCGTATCCGTTGTGGCCAATTGACACAGAGTTCATGAAAACACGTCTTGCGACTAAGCATATCATTGCAATTAGTTTTGGTGCAGTTTTGCTATTAGTGTTGGCATTGACCGCCACCTCACTATCACGTCTACATGCGATTCATACTCACTTAGAACGCATTGTGAAAGAGAATAATGTCAAAACTGAGTTAGCAATGAGAATGTATCATAACTCGCAAGAGTGGATGCAAAAAATCTATGAAATTCAATTATTAACCAGCCTTGAAACGCAGCGCGAAGCTTATCAACAATTTGATAATTTAGTGGATCAATTTGTTAGCACGACGGATCAGTTAAAACAATATAATTTGACTGAAGTGGAACGTGAGAGCTTAAACCGTAGTAGTCAATTTGCCGTGCGTGGCTTAGACGATGTGATGCCTTTCATTTATCGACGTTTGCAAGGGGAAACCATCACAGGCGATGAGTTATATCAATTAATCATCCCTATGCAACAAGCCATTGCAGAAAGCATCAGTCAATTCGTTGATTACCAATATCAAGAAACCAACCGTGCTGAGCAATCGGCCGTCGAAGCCTATCAAAAAACCGTATTTTGGCTGATTTTGATCACGGTCATTGTCAGTGTCTTAATCACTTTGATCGGTGCGTGGGTATTCCAACATATTCACCGTTCACAACATCAAATGTTGTACGCCAAAGAAGCAGCAGAGGCGGCCAGTCGCGCTAAAAGTGATTTCTTAGCCAATGTTAGCCACGAGATTCGCACACCGATGAATGCAGTGATTGGGATGAGTCAATTGCTGTTAGACACCCGCTTAGGCACAGAACAACGCGAATTGGTGGAAACCATTCACACCAGTGGCGATGCTTTTTTAAAATTGATCGATGATATTTTAGATTTTTCTAAGCTAGAGGCAGGTTCGTTAAAATTAGAAGAAGAAGAATTTGAGCTTTATGAAGCGATTGAAACCTGTTTAGAAAAAATCTCATCTAAAGCCAATAGTAGAGCATTGGATATTGGACTGTCTTTTGATGAGTACACGCCAACACGTGTGCGTGGTGACGGCAATCGCCTACAACAGATTTTACTGCACTTATTAGACAATGCGGTGAAGTTTACAGAAGAAGGCAGTATTCAAGTTAAAGTGATTAGCCGTTTGCTGAATGAACAGCGTTTAGAGCTGTATTTTACCGTGCAAGATACCGGCGTGGGCATCCCGATTGAGCGTATAGGCACCTTATTCCAATCGTTCAGTCAAGTGGATACCTCGCGCACCCGTCGCTATGGAGGGACAGGTATTGGCCTAGCCCTATGTAAGCAATTATGCCAGTTGATGGGCGGTACCATGTGGGTGACTAGCCAAGTGGGTATTGGCTCGGTGTTTCATTTTACCGTTGTATTTACACCGTTAAACTTGGCACCGCCTGAACCTGTTGTGGCCGAAGTCGATGAAGTCGCACCACGTTTAGAGCCAGAGCAGGTACGCATTTTATTGGTAGAAGATAATAAGACTAATCAAAAGGTTGCACAGTTAATC
>QKBZ01000328.1 GCA_003245895.1 Beggiatoa sp. | reverse complement strand
CAAGCTTCAACTGTGTTATGTCGGATGACGGCTGTCGCCTTATCCGACCTACAACATCGCTTAACTTAATGGCAGTGACGCGCTTTGCGTGGGAATGCAGTCACGACGCGCTGCGTCGCGGGTTTGTTCCAAGATCGCGCTAAATCTGTCGTTTAGTTCACTCGTGACGTAGCACGTCACGACTGCATTCCCAAATGGCATTTGGGAACGAGAAGCATAATTTTGTTTTTAATGATAATTTTCGTCGAACTCAGGTCAATTGAGATTGACGTAATGCAGGATATACTTTGTTATTCAATATGATTAAAAATAATACTTGACTGATACAAAAATTTCAGACACTAAAAAACCCACTGACAAACACTTGTACAGTGGGTTGATAAAAATCTAAATATTTAGAAAAAACTTATTTCACTTGAGTATAAATAATATCGCCATCACTCAAACGATACCCAGCAAACACTTCATTAAATAACTCTAAATTGGGTAAAGATACGCTCAACATATGAGGTAATGCGGCAATAGTTTTTGCACTGAAAATGTTATCAATACTTGAAGGATTACCTTGCCAGAAGTTACCGTCATAACTGTAAATGTAAGTGCCATCCGTTGCTAAAAAGACTAAGTCAACTGTTTGACCGCGATGTTCAGGAGCAGTGGCAACGAGCAACCAATCATCAGCGCGTTCAAAACAGGCATTAGGTTCTGTGCCTTTCCGCAAACTTAAGGCAATCATCTCGCAAGTATCTTCATTACTCGCATCACCATTGTTTGTATATTTTCGACTGAAACGCACGCCTTGACCGACATTAACTCTGGAGCTTTCTGAAAAGAATAAAGAAGATGAGTGATCTACTGCAAAAATGGCATGGCTTAAAAACGTCGTTTCACTAGATGAAGTTTTGGCATTAATTAACACAACAGGATCAAGCGGATCACCCATAATACTGCCACTGATACGGCCTTGTGAGTCCAGTTCTAATAAACTACCTGCCTCAAAAGTCACATTTTTAATTGTCTCTGAAGGCCAATATGAAAAACCCATGTCGGCAAGCGTACGAATATGCCCCCCTAAAGTGCCACCTTCTAACACACCTTTAGTCAGCACAACATCTGTAATCAACCCTTGATTTTGAATAGTGCCGGAAAGTCTGCCACCGGTAATACTTCCCGTTTCTGTGACCTGAACATCAAATAACCAACCGTCATTATGACAGGCTGAATCAATAGTAATATTATGACGAGCACCAGCAACTTGACCACATTCTGTCACATCAACTGGTTTAGCCGTGCTGTCGCCATCAGTAATCGTCCAACCATAACTATTTATCAACGCCGCGCGCGCTGTTTCGGTAGCTGGGTTCGCGCTATAACGCGATCCACCCGCATCAAAAACGACGTTTGCGCTGGGGGGCAACTGACTCCAAACTTGTAATAAGGCATCATAGTGTTCTATTGATAAGTTTCCCCCTACCAGCATATGGGACATATCAGTAACATGACTGATATTCCAATGACTTAAGTCTTGATCAAAAGCAAATGCCGCGAAGAACATGGACGACATATCAGTGACATTGGCAACATTCCAAGCACTGATATGACCGTTAAACTGCTGGGCTTCCATAAACATCCCAGCCATGTTAGTCACTTGAGAAACATCCCAAGCATTGAGGTCTTGATTAAAAGCGGTTGCTTCTCGAAACATACCGCGCATGTTGGTGACATTGCTCACATCCCAAGCACTGATATTGCCATTGAACTGGCTTGCACCATCAAACATCCCACTCATATCTGTGACATTACTCACATCCCAGCCACTAATATCCTGATTAAAACTATCAGCCTCAGAAAACATGCTAGCCATATTCGTGACATTGCTCACATCCCAAGCACTGATATTGCCATTGAACTGGCTTGCACCATTAAACATCCTACTCATATCTGTGACATTACTCACATCCCAGCCACTAATATCCTGATTAAAACTATCAGCATTAGAAAACATGCTATCCATATTCGTGACCTTACTCACATCCCAGTTGCTAATATCTTGATTAAAACTAGCAGCCACACCAAACATACTAGCCATATTCGTGACATTACTCACATTCCAGTTGCTAATATCTTGATTAAAACTATCAACTCCAAAAAACATCACGGACATATCCGTGACATTACTCACGTCCCAATCACTAATATTTTGATTAAAACTATCAGCTCCAGAAAACATCACGGACATATCCGTGACATTACTCACATCCCAACTGCCAATATCCTGATTAAAACTAACAGCTCCAGAAAACATCCAACTCATATTAGTAACATTACTTACATCCCAATCACTAATATCTTGATTAAAGTTATCAGCCTCAAAAAACATGCTAGACATATCTGTGACCTTACTCACATCCCAACTGCCAATATCCTGATTAAAAGCAGAAGCAAAAGAAAACATTTCGCTCATATCAGTGACATGCCCCACATCCCAACTGCTAATATCTTGATTAAAAGTAGAGGCAGAATAAAACATCCCATTCATATCAGTGACATGACTGACATCCCATGTCTTCATCTTTCGAGCGTGTTCACTGAACGTTACCTCGGTAGGTTCAGACATCCCAAGAACTGCAAACATATAACTCATATTTGTCACTTGATCCAAGATGGGTGCATCTAACGCAGTGAACTGCAAAGCGGTAACATCAAAAAAAGCATATGACATTGATTGCCATTGAATATTGCCCCATTGCATAACCTCTAGTAACTGATTACGCGCACTGCGCTTATTTAAGGTTAACACTCCACCCCAATCATTCCCCCTTGCACCCTCTGCAAAACTCATATCTAAGGCAGGAAAGTCGCCACTAATGGCAATAATGTGCTCGCCTGAGGCAACATAACTACAGGTCATATTTTCTTGATCAGTGATGCCTGTTTTCTCAAAAATCCCGTCATTATCACAATCAATATTGGCGTTATAGGTATAGTCTGGATTGATGGGAATCTTGATTGAATTATCGTAATAAAAGGTTTTCCATTTAGTGATAAAGCTTGTGCCGTCTAAAGCCTGCACCGTTTGCGACATCAGCAGCCATAGTAAGCTGATGGCTAAATATTGAATTTTCTTGAACATAAAGTGCTCTCCCCTTTTAAGCTTAAAAAATGAGTACGCCTCAAGATATTGGCTAAGTGAAGTGCTATTTTGTCATACATTTTTGTAGGGCAAATAAAAAACCCACTGACAAATACTTGTGCAGTGGGTTTATAAAAACCTGACTATTTCAAAAAACTTATTTCACTTGCGTATAAATAATATCGCCATCACTCAAACGATAACCGACAAAAACTTCATTAAAGCTATCTAAATTTGGCAAGGGCACTTCTAAAGTGAGTGGCAAAGCAGCAATTGTTTTTGCATTAATCATATTTTCTTCCCCTTCCGCATTACCCTGCCAAAACTTACCATCATAGCTGTAAGTGTAAGTATCATCTCGCGCAAGAAACACCACTTCAGCCGTTTGACCACGGTGTTCAGGTGCTGTGGTGATGCGTAAAGTGTCTGCGTATGGTGTAAAACAGGCGTTGGGTTCTATATTGCGTAAACTGCTTAAGCCATTGCCTTCACAAGGGAATTCCTCGGCAAAACGCACGCCTTGACCTAACACAAACTCATTATCGATCGGATCAAATAACCAGTCAGATAAGTCTTGAGCATAATCATCAACAATACCTGAATGCTCAATAACCACATGGCTTAAATAACTGCCATCATCAATGTAAACGTGATTAAGTAAGGCAGGAGCAATGGGATTGCCATTGATATAACCAGAGACACGACCACCATAAAGCACGGTTTCAGCAGTCAATGTGACATTTTTGATCTGATTTTCAGTGCCTGCATTCAGCAAGTTATTATAAGCATGGTTGTGATTCACAATATGTCCGCTGAGCGTGCCACCATCTAATTGTACATGTCTAAGCTCTGCATCTTGAATCAAACCTTGGTTATCAATCACACCTGCTAATTTACCGCCGATCACGCTTCCCGTTGCCGCAATATTGACATCAAATAACCAGCCCTGATTTTGGCAAGTATCAGTAATTGTGATAGCCACATTATTGAACTTTCCACAAACTGTTTCATCTGGCAAAGCGTTGCTTGTATAACCGCCATCGCTAATTGTCCAGCCATAGTTATTAATAAGCGCAGTACGCGCCTGTTCTGCGACTGAATTCGCTGTATATTGGCTGTTACCAGCATCAAATAACAGGTTGCGAGGTGGTGGCAACTGACTCCATGCTTGTAATAATGCTTCGTAATGACTTGTAGATAAGGTGACACTGGCAAACACATCAAACATATCGATAACATTGCGAATGTCCCAACGGCTAAGGTCTTGATCAAAACTCACCGCACCAGCAAACATCTCTGACATACGTATAACATTGCTAACGTCCCAAGCACTAATGTCAACATTAAAAGCATACGCACCGGCAAACATTTGCTCCATACCCATCACTTGACTGACATCCCAAGTGCTAATGTCAGTGTTAAAACGACTAGCACCTTTAAACATCTGACTGGTATAACGTACTTGACCGACATTCCAACTGCTGAGGTCTTGGTTAAACTGACTTGCATCTCTAAACATCGCCGACATTCCAGTCACATTGCTCACATTCCAAGCACGAATGTCACCGTTAAAGGCTGTCGCCCCTGAGAACATCAAGGGCATATCAGTTACATTGCTCACATTCCAAGTGCTAATATCGCCGTTAAATGCGCTTGCATCTTGGAACATATAGTCCATTCTGGCTACGCGGCTTACATTCCAAGTGCTCAGGTCTTGGTTAAATGCGCTTGCACCTTTAAAGAAACGTTCCATATACACCGCATTGCTGACATCCCATGCACTCAGGTCTTGGTTAAACGATGTTGCCCTCTCAAACACGCCATTCATCCAAGCCTGCTGACTGACATCCCACGCACCAATATCTTGATTAAAGGCACTTGCTCCAGCAAACATTTCTAAGATCGCTGCGTTGTGGACGTTCCAATCGCCAATGTCTTGATTAAACGCTTTGGCATCAGCAAACATTCTGTCCATTCTGTTCACATTGCTGACATTCCAATGTGTAATATTGCCATTAAAGTGTGTTGCACCTTCAAACATGCTTTGCATATTGGTAACGTTACTCACGTCCCACACATCAATATCTTGATTAAATGCAGTCGCATCTTTAAACATACTCCACATATTGATGACATTACTCACATTCCATGCACTAATATCTTGATTAAATGCGGTAGCACCTTCAAACATCCCTTCCATGTTAACCACATTGCCAACATCCCAGCGATTCAATGCTTGATTAAACTGTGTAGCGTAAATAAACATTCTCGTCATATCAGTCACATGACTAACATCCCACGCAGAAATATCCTGATTAAATACACTAGCACCGCAAAACATCAAACTCATATTAGAGACTGCATCAAGTATTGGCTGATCTGTAGCAGTAATTTGAAAATTGATTGCCTCATAAAAAGCACTGTCCATCGTTTGCCATTGAATATTGCCCCATTGCATGACTTCTAATAATTGATAACGCGCGCTTCTGGTATTCAAGACATATTCATTAGGATTAAAATAAATATAAAGATTAGTTGCTAGATAAAGATTAAAAGCCGGAAATTCACCACTAACCGCAATGATATATTCTCCTGCTTTGGCGTAACTGCAAAACATATTGCTGTGATCTGTAACGCCTGTTTTCTCAAAAATCCCGTCATTGTCACAGTCAATATTGGCGTTATAGCTATAGTCAGGATTGATCGGCAGATAGACTGAATCACCGTTACTATAGGTTTTCCATTTAGTGATAAAGCTTGTGCCATCTAATGTCTGT
Source organism: Beggiatoa sp. (assembly GCA_003245895.1). Taxonomy (GTDB): domain Bacteria; phylum Pseudomonadota; class Gammaproteobacteria; order Beggiatoales; family Beggiatoaceae; genus SZUA-411. The sequence goes on along the minus strand of QKBZ01000328.1, from coordinate 22,134 downwards.
GTTGCTTGAACTTGAGTTAATATCAGCCATAACAAGCTGATGGCTAAATATTGCATTTTATTTAACATAACTGCGCTCTACCCCTTTAAACTTAAAAAATGATCACGCCTCAATTGATATTGACTGAGTAGGTCAGTTTTTTTGTCATACATTTTTCGTAGGTCGTATAAGCGCAGCGTCATACGACATTTATGGCGGATGACGGCTAACGCCTTATCCGCCCTACGAAATTTCAAACAAATAAAAAACCCACTGCCAATAAACTTGTACAGTGGGCTAATAGCAAACATAATTGATTGAATCGCTGTTATTTCACTCGAATATAAATAACGTCACCATCACTTAAACGATAACCAGCAAAAACAACCGTAAATAAATCTAAATTGGGTAAAGTAACATCCAATAAATAAGGCAAGACACTAATGGTTTTTGCATTAATGATATTTTCCACACCCTCTGCATTACCCTGCCAAAATTTGCCGTCATAGCTGTAGGTGTAAATATCATCAACTGCTAAAAATACAATTTCAACGCTTTGTCCCAGATGCTCAGGTGCAGGAAAAATGCGCAAAACATCTTGCGTTTGGTTAACAGTTTTACGCTGTGCAAAACAGACGTTAGAGAGCGTATTTTGAGATAGGCTCGACACTTCATCATCACACAGATATTGCCAAGAACTGTCCTGAATATGATGAACACCTTGACCAAAATATTCAGTTTCATAGCTGTAACCCGTTTGATCAAGAATGACATAGTTTAAATAAACATCTTCAAAAAGAGGGTTTCCCTTAAGTACAACTGGGTTAAACAAATCACTGACAATATAACCACTGAGTATGCCCCCTTCTAACACACTACCGGCGGCGAAAGTCGCATTTTTAACGATATTACCTGCTTTGTTGGATGATTGTTCGTTAGACAAGGCATTAGAATTTCCCCCCATAGTGTCTGTGTTATTAATATAACCAACCAAAATCCCACCTTCCAAAGTACCACCAACCAACTGTATATCCTGAACAATTCCGTCATTCTGTATCATGCCGGAGAGTTTCCCACCGGTGATATGACCTGTTTCAGTGATATGCACATCAAATAACCAATCATCATTATGGCAAGCCGTGCTGATGGTGATATTCTGCCGCCCATTGGCAACTTGCCCACATTCAAGCATATCAATCACTTCATCACTGTAGCCACCATCGTCAATTGTCCAACCATACTCATTGATTAAACGGGCGCGCGCAGTTTCGGCAGCAGAGTTGGCACTGTATTGGGCAAGACCAGCATCAAACACAAGATTGGGCTGTGGTGGTAACTGACTCCACGCCTGCAATAAAGCATCATAATGTGCTGTTGATAGTTTCGTGCCGCCCAACATGCTCGACATATCCGTCACTTGGCTAATGTTCCAAGAGCTTAAATTTTGATTAAAAAGACTTGCCCCCTCAAACATCAATCGCATGTTGTTTACATGGGAAACATCCCAACGGCCTATATCTTGGTTAAATGCCTTTGCATTCCGAAACAAACGGGACATATCTACGACAGAACTCACATCCCAATTGCTTATATTGCCATTAAATTGCGTAGTATTTTCAAACATCCGAGACATGTTCGATGCTTGGCTTGTATTCCACATATTTAGATTTTGATTAAATGCATTTGCGTTCGTAAACATTTCCGAAAAATCACTAACACTACTAACATCCCAGTTGCTGATATTTTGGTTAAATTGCTCAGTATAAGAAAACATGCCACTCATATCTGTGACATTGCTCACATCCCAAGCACTAATATCTCGATTAAATACACTTTTAGAAAACATTTCGCTCATATCAGTAACATTAGACACATCCCAACTACTAATATCTTGATTAAAAGCAGTAGCACGAAACATTCCAGTCATATTAGTCACATTAGAAACATCCCAACCGCTAATATCCTGATTAAAATTAACAGCACCACTAAACATTCCAGTCATATTCGTGATCGTAGACACATCCCAAGCCGTTATATCCTGCTTAATGTCTTTCATAGTTGAAAATAGACCACTTAAATTAGTCACTTGACTTAAGTTTGGCGGTTCCGATGCGCTAATTTCCAGCTCATCAGAAGTTCCCAAAAAAGAATAAGCAAGATCACGCCATTGAATATTTCCCCATTGCATAACGCCTAATAATTGATTTTTTGCGCTGTGATAATTTACCGCGAAAGTAGCACCTGTTAGTTCAAATGCCGCAAAACGCATATCCAAGGCAGGAAAATCACCACTAATAGCAATAATATGTTCCCCTGCGCTGGCATAAGTACACACCATATCTTCTTGCGTTGTGACCCCCGTTCTTTCAAAAATCCCGTCATTGTCACAATCAATATTGGCGTTATAGCTATAGTCTGGATTAATCGGAATATAAATTAAGTCAGGGCTGTAATGTGTGCGCCATTTTGTCACAAAGCTTGTGCCGTCTAAGGCATAGGCGACTTGCGACCATAACAGCCATAACACACTGATAGCTAAATATTGCATTTTATTTAACATAACCACGCTCTACCCTTTTAAGCTTAAAAATGATCACGCCTCAATTGATATTGACTGAGTAGGCACGTTTTTTTGTCATACATTTTTTGTAGGGCGGATAAGGCGTGAACCGTCATCCGCCAATAATGTCGCATGACGTTACGCTTATGCGACCTACGAAATTTCAGGCCAATAAAAAACCCACTGACAAATACTTGTGCAGTGGGTGATGGAGTGGAAATCGTCATGCATAATGTGGGTTTTCACCTGACGAACAGGCGAGCAAAAAAAAACCCACCAACAATTGCTTGTATGGTGGGTCAAGAACACTTACTACGTTTAGCACTATTATTTATGCACTTATCGTTCCAATTTTTAACAAACTCATAACAAAAATTTTAACATGTAACTATATATTTTATAAAATAAATAAACACTTAAAAATAATTTTAAATTAAGATTCTTAACATATTCTTCAAAAAACTATGCCAATGCACGCTGATACCCGTTCACAACCACTTGCCAGTCGCATGCGTCCGCGAGACTTAAGCGAGTTTGTCGGTCAATCCGCATTACTTGCTCCCGACAAACCTTTACGCCGAGCCATAGAAGCGGGACATATTCATTCAATGATCTTGTGGGGGCCTTCGGGTACGGGCAAAACGACTTTAGCCCGCTTGCTCACACAGTATGCCGACTTAGAATTTGTCACCTTATCGGCAGTATTAGCGGGGGTAAAAGAAATCCGCACTGCAATGGAACAAGCGAAACAACGTCGTCTTGAACAACAACGCGGTACGCTGTTATTCGTCGATGAAGTGCACCGTTTTAATAAAGCCCAACAAGATGCCTTTTTGCCGCATGTGGAAGAAGGCACAGTGATATTCATCGGTGCGACTACTGAAAACCCGTCTTTTGAATTGAATAATGCTTTGCTATCGCGGGCGCGGGTTTACGTGTTGCAAGCACTGGCTGTGGCAGAGTTGGAAGACTTATTACAACGCGCCTTGTATGACGAAGCACGCGGATTAGCAGCACTTAAATTGCATGTGACAACAGACACAATTAATCAATTGGCTAATGCTGCCGACGGTGATGCTCGCCGTGCCTTGAATTTATTAGAAATTGCCAGCGATTTAGCTCCAGAAATAGACGGGCAACGCTGTATTGATGAAAGTGTGTTGCAAGCGGTGCTTAGTGCAGGCAGTTTGCGCCGTTTCGATAAAGGTGGCGATGCATTTTATGATCAAATCTCTGCCTTGCATAAGTCGGTGCGCGGTTCCGCGCCGGACGCGGCCTTGTATTGGTTTGCACGCATGCTCGATGGCGGCTGTGATCCGCTGTATATCGCCCGCCGCGTGGTGCGTATGGCCAGTGAAGATATTGGCAACGCTGATCCGCGAGCGTTAACCATTGCTTTGCAAGCGTGGGAAGTGCAAACCCGCCTCGGCAGTCCTGAGGGAGAATTAGCATTAGCGCAAGCTATCGTCTATTTAGCCTGCGCAGCGAAAAGCAATGCCGTGTATAAAGCCTTTCAATTGGCACAGGCGGACGCAAAACGCTCGGCCTCATTTGATGTACCGCTGCATTTACGCAACGCGCCTACACACTTAATGAAAAATTTAAATTATGGACAGGCTTATCGTTACGCGCATGACGAGCCGAATGCTTATGCCGCAGGTGAACAGTATTTTCCAGCAGAATTAGGTGAGCAGCGCTATTATGTGCCGGTCGATCGCGGCCTAGAAATTCGGATTGCAGAAAAATTAGCATGGTTACGCGAGCAAGACGCACAAGCAAAGACTGGTGACAACTCAAACGATTAACATATTTTGCATGTCATGTTGTTGCAATGCGACTCAGGCATACTGCGTTTTAAGTTATCGAGTTCCCTCTTTGTCAGCGACCATTAGTTTTTGATCTTGTGGTCGCTTTTTTTGTTGGCGACAGAGACCCTTTAGTCCTGCGTTTTTCACCCCCCACAGGGAGACAACGGGATGACAGTTGAAAAGTATGATGATGATAACTGGTATGAGTTAGGGTATTTATTTGCAGGGCATGTTTGCACTGATTATTTACCCAAAACTAATGACCCCTCTGCACAAACAGAATGGTTAGCCGGTTTTTTCCAGCGTTATAACAGTAGTTCTAACAGCACCCGTCAGTTGATTCACTCCACCTTAAAGCAACTTATCAGCAGCCAAGCACGCCCCACGGCATTATTACGCACCTTATCGCGCCGTCTTAAATTGACCCCTCCGCTCACAACACCACTGCGGCAAGGTCGCCAAGTGGAAGCGATGTATTCTTAAGAGAATGTAGGGTGTGCGAAACGCCGCCGAAAGGCTGGTTTTGTTTCCGACCTCAATCGGCGTTTTGCCCACCTGACGAGGCTTGGTGGGCAAAATCCCACTTTAAAGACCGTTGATTTTCAAACGATATACTGTGTGGGATTTCGCCCACCCTACAATTTTTATTTCGTCGCCTGCGTATTCAACAAGGCTTGATAAGACTCAATTTGTAATAAAGACTCTAGCAAATTGGCTTTTCTAGCAACAAACTCAATTCCTACATCAAAAGGCCAAGCGGCATCGGGGACGGCTTGACACCAGACCACACGCCCCAAAAATTCAAAGTTAGGCTCAGAGGCAATGAGAATGTTAATAATGGTACCTAATGACCACTCTTGTTGAGAACTAAAGGCCAGTCCTCCCGTGCTGATATTTTTCGCACACACCGTTTCTAAGGTTTCTGATTCTTGTGGCGAGACTATCTTTACTTGCAGTGGGATTTCTGTGGGATGTCGAGGAAATTTTCGTTGTTGCATAGCCGTGAGCAGATAAAACTGATACCTTGAGTCAAGCTTGGCTTTACTACCGGTATTAAAGTATTCATTTATGAAGTATGCTATAGGCATAATACAGCACTGCCTAGAATTAGCACTTAATCATCTCGTGGCTAACCCAAGCACCGAATATGAACTAAGTGCTTAAAAACCACCTAGTTTTATCAACTTAGCCTAGGCTATGTGCAGAAGCAATTGCCACAATCAAAAAGATGATCATAAAAAATAATTCAGAATCAGGTTTCATCTCTATTTTCCTAATACTAAATTTCAATTGTGGCAGTGTATTAACTCTCAATTACAATAATATGAAAACCACATGACACTTTTATGGCAACCACTCATTAAATTAATGCACTTCAATATAGTTTAATATCATATTTTATTGTTGATATTAATACGGATATTCGCCGTGGTAGGACTGTGCATTATCGTTAAAACGATCTACGTTTTAACCTGTATCACATCTGCTTTATATAGTTAGTAGTTGATTACGCAAGAGTTTCTATATGTTTCAACAAATGACAATCCGCACCAAAATTTTGGGCACTTCTTTGGCTATCGGTTTTCTACCTTTTATTTTAATTGGCTATTTCGCCATGGTAGAAAGTCGCGATGCAATTTCTAAACAAGCCTTTAATCAACTGGAAAGTGTATTAGAATCTAAAAAACGCCGTGTCGAAACTTTTTTTAGAAATCGAGAGCAAGACATGCAAGTCTTGTTAGATATTGTTAATACTTTCCAAGATAACGCATTTCGCAAATTTGAAAGCATTCAAGAAAACAAAACCAATTTATTACAAAATTATTTTAGAGAACGTATTAACGACTTATATTTGCTCTCTGAAAACACGGCAGTCATTAATAGCTTTCAGCAATATGAAGAAGCTTTATTTACCCAAGGTGAGGCGGCGATTGATTTAAATTGGCAAAACATCATTAGCGATAAATATGACAATAGTTTGCGTAAATATTTGGCGCAAGACTATTACGATGTGATGTTGGTGAGCAAAAAAGGCGATGTTTTGTATACAGCCGCACGCAATAACGAGCAAGGGCAAAATTTATTGCATGGGCCATTACAAAATAGCGGCTTAGCCAAAGCATTCCGCCGCGCCCGCAGTGAATTTGTGTTGCAAGATTTTAGCTTGCATCCGCCTGCCGCTAATCAGCCTCTAGCCTTTTTAGCCATGCCAGTACATAACCAAGCCAAAGAGATTTCTGGCGTATTAATTTTGGCCTTAGATACCACACCGATTAACCAAATCATGCAGCAATATGCAGGTATGGGCGAAACTGGCGAGAGTTTTTTAGTCAGTTATACGAGTGACGGCTTTAGTTATCGCAGTCAAGGACGGTTTAGCAATAAAACCAATGCCATTCAATTTGGTAAAGAACTGACCGGCGACACGGATAACCTACAACGTGTGTTAAAAGATGGCAAAGCCATTTTAGATTTAAAAGCAGATACTAATAGCTTATTACGTGCCGAAAGTATTAGCCCCATTAAGCTGCCGAATGTTAAATGGTTTATTGTCACCACGGAAACCCTAGAAGATGTATTAAGCCCTAAACAAGAAGGGGCGCGGGAAGATTTCTTTAATCATTATGTTAAGTCTTATGATTATAAAGATTTGTTCTTAATTCATCCCAATGGCTTAATCTTTTATTCTGTCTCTCGTGGCACGGATTACAATACCAATATTGTCAGCGGTAAATATGCCAGCACTTCATTAGGTGAAGTGGTACGCGAAGTTTTAAACTCGCGCACTTTTGGCGTCAGCGATTATGATTTATACCCACCTAAAGATAATAAGGTGGCTGCTTTTGTCGCTCAGCCATTAATTTTACGCGGTGAAGTTAAGTTAGTGGTTGCCTTGCAATTAAGTAGCGATAGTTTAGATCGCATTACCTTGCAAAACACCGGCATGGGAGAAACGGGCGAATCGTATTTAGTTGGCGACGATTTTATTTTGCGCTCTAATACCTTGCGCAATAATCAAAAAATGTATAGTGAAGCGGATAGCGCGTTAAGCAAACGCATTGAAACCGACAGTGTGAAAGCCGCCTTAGCAGGCCGCAGCGATCAACATATTAGCCAAAATTACCAAGGCGATTGGGTGTTATCTGCTTATACCCCTGTCTTAATTAATAATCATAAATTTGCTTTAGTCGCTGAAATTTCCCGCCACGAAGCGTTTGCGCCCATTCGCTTATTGCAACTGGGTATTGGTTTAACTGCGTTGGCGATTGCCTTAATCGTTTTATTTGTAATTAATCGCTTTAGCCGCCGCCTTGTAATTCCATTATTGCAAATTCGTGAGCATTTGAAGTTATTAGCACAAGGCCGTTTAGTGCGTGCAGAAATCACTTACCGCGCTAATGATGAAATTGCCGAAATTGTGCAATCGGTGAAGAAATTAAAAGAAAATACCCGCGAAACCATTGAGCAAACGCGAGCTATTGCGGCAGGGAATTATGACAAGATCGTCGTCATGCGCTCAGAGGATGATGAGCTAGGACGCGCCTTATCTGATATGACCAGTACCTTACGCCAAGCCGTGTCTAAAACACGCACGCAAGACTGGTTAAAAGGTGGGCAAGCGCAGCTTAATGACACTATTCGCGGCGAACAAGATTTACCGTTATTGTCTCGTAATATCATCACTTTCTTGTGTACTTATTTAAAAGCCCCCGTTGGGACGTTTTATATTTTACAACCAGCAAATGCCAATCATAATCAACCGTTTTTGAAACTGTTTGCCGCTTATGCATTCCAAAAACGCAAACATATTGCCAATGAATTTGAAATTGGCGAGGGCATGGTGGGACAAGCCGCTTTAGAAGGGCAAAGCATTTTAGTCAATGAATTGCCAGATGATTACTTAAGCATTCATTCTAGTTTAGGTGAAGCCTCGCCAAATAATTTATTAATCATGCCGTTTTCTTATGAAAATGAATTAAAAGGTGTGATTGAAATTGGCATGTTTGCCGATATTGACGCGGTGCAGTTTGAATTCTTAATGCAAGTATTGCCTGCGGTGGGGATTGCCATCCAAACGGCTGAATCACGCATGCAAATGCAAGCCTTGTTACATCAAACCCAACAACAAGCTGAAGAATTGCAAAGCCAAGCAGAAGAACTGCAAAGCCAGCAAGAGGAATTACGCCAAGCCAATGAAGAATTGCAAGCACGGACACAAGCTTTAGAACAACAAAAAGAGTCTATTCGCAAAACCAACGACGCATTACAACAAAGCCGCTTATCCATTGCACAAAAAGCGAAAGAATTGGAATTGGCGAGCAAATACAAATCTGAATTCTTGGCGAATATGAGCCATGAATTGCGCACGCCGTTAAATAGCTTGTTAATTCTGGCGCAGTTATTAACCGACAATAAAACGGGCACCATGACGGATAAACAAGTCGAATATGCGCGTACCATTCACAGCGCAGGCTCTGACTTATTGTCCTTAATCAATGAAATTTTAGATTTAGCAAAAGTTGAAGCGGGACGGGTTGAAGCACATCCTGAAAATGTCGAATTAATTGAGTTATTACAAAACATCGAGCAAAAATTCCGTCATTTAGCTGATGACAAAAATTTAAGCTTTGAAGTGAATGTTGAAGCAGGCTTGCCGATGAATTTATTCACTGACGGCCAGCGCTTAAAACAAATTGTAAATAACTTGCTGTCTAACGCCTTTAAGTTCACCAGCCAAGGCGGGATTAAACTGCAAGTCAGCCGTCCTAGTGTTGAATTAGCACAAAGCCTTAAATTAAAACCTGCGAGCAGTGTTGCGATTGCCATTGCCGATACGGGGATTGGTATTGCAGCCGACAAGCATCAAGTGGTGTTTGAAGCCTTCCAACAAGCCGAGGGCAGCACTAACCGCCGTTATGGTGGCACAGGCTTAGGCTTGTCAATTTCACGGCAATTGGCTCGTTTATTAGGCGGTGATTTGGTGTTAACCAGCGAACCGGGTAAGGGCAGCACCTTTACCTTATGTATTCCTGAGCAGTTAGCTGGGCAAACGCCTCCTGCAACGCCGTCGCATGTCATGCAAAAAGTGACTGAAGATTTGCAATTGGGCAATGTGGAGTCAATGGATGATCTCGATTTAGAGACCTCGATAACACTGCCAGCCGAGCCTGCACAGACACGTAGCACGACTATTATGAGCGCGGGCACGCCAAGCACGCCCGTACAAGATGATAGAAATCAATTAGGCGAGCAAGATAAGGTCATTTTAATTGTCGATGATGATCGCAAATTCTCCAACTTGTTGATTGAGTTAGCGCATGAAAAAGGCTTTAAGTGCTTAGTGGCTGAGGATGGCCCTAGCAGTTTAGAGTTAGCAGATCGTTATCAACCGGCGGCGATTATTTTAGACATTGGCTTGCCGGTGATGGATGGCTGGACGGTGATGGAGAAGCTGAAAAATAATCCAACTTTACGCCATATTCCAGTACATTTCATGTCAGCAGCAGATCAAGATCGCGACGCACGGCGTATGGGGGCGATTGGTTATTTATCAAAACCGGTCAGCATGGAGGCGTTAAGCGAGTCATTCCAAACCATTGAGCAGTTTATTGAAAAAACGGTGCGCGATGTGTTGGTGGTGACGGATAGCGATGAAAAATGCAATGAAATCTTATCGTTAATCGAGGCTAATAATGTGCGGCCTACCGTGGCAGAAAGCTGCCCTGCGGCGACTGCACAGCTTGCGGAACAGACTTTTGATTGTGCCATTGTTGATGTCGATGTTGAGTTGCGCGGGCAAGGCTTGCAGTTGTTAGTGCAATGGCATAATGCCGAGCAACTGAACAAAACGCCGGTTCTTTTATACAGTGATCGGGAGTTAGATGCCAACGAGGAATCAATTCGTCAGCGTTGTGAAGATCGCATGACGATTAAAGAGGTGAAATCACCTGAACGCTTGTTAGACGAGGCCACGCTGTTTTTGCATCAGTTATCTGAGCAGTTACCGCCAGAAAAACGCACGATTTTGCAGCAATTGCATGATAAAGAGGCGGTGTTTGCAGGCAAGCGCGTGTTATTAGTCGATGATGATATTCGCAATACTTACGCCTTAGCGACCTTCTTAGAAGGTAAAAATATGGAGGTCTTGGTCTCGAATAATGGTCAAGAAGCCTTAGATACCTTGTCGGAAGAGTGGCCAGTCGATCTGGTGTTAATGGACATCATGATGCCAGAGATGGACGGCTATGAGGCAATGCAGAAGATTCGAGAGCAAACGCAAATGCGGAAATTGCCGATTATTGCACTCACAGCGAAGGCGATGAAAGGTGATAAAGCGCGTTGTATTGAGGCAGGGGCGAATGATTATTTGACCAAGCCAGTGGATACGGATCGCTTGTTGTCATTGATGCGGGTTTGGTTGTATCAGTAAGCCTGTTATGTGTTTGCTTGTTCCCACCATTTTGGTGGGAATGCATGCCGCGTCGCTCCTGCGGCGCGAATCACATTCAAATGACAGCTTATACAGCTAAACGTGCCGCTGGAGCGACACAGTATGCATTCCCATCGGGACGATGGGAACGAGAAAAACACCTACCCACACATATTTATTCGATTTAAATCATTAACGGACATGGACGCAGTCTTATACACCTTACCCCTAATCGGTGCCTTAATCGGCTATATCACCAACTACCTCGCCATTAAAATGCTATTTCACCCGCGCTATCCGATCATGATCTTAGGCATGCGGATACAAGGGGTTTTTCCCAGACGACAAACTGAATTTGGCCAAAAACTTGGTCGATTGATCGCCACTGAACTTTTATCTATCGAAGAACTCACCCAACGCCTACAAGAGCGCGCGCACTCGCCGGAGTTTATGGACTTTATCGGGCAGCGGATTCAGCAAATCCTGCTCAATAAACTGCCTCAGCACTATCCCGCTATCGTGTTTATGTTGGGTTCTGAAATGGTGGGTAACTTGACGCAACTGTTTAGGGAAGACATCGAACAACTGTTACAAGATTTAATCTTGCAACTGCGCGATGAAATGAATCAGGAAATTAACATTCAAGCCATTGTGGCAGAAAAAGTGGCGAATTTTGATGTGGCGCACTTAGAACGCATCGTATTAGAAGTGATGTCAAAAGAATTTAAATTTGTTGAAGCGGTGGGCGCAGTCTTAGGCTTTTTAATCGGTTTATGCCAACTCGGTTTACTGCTGCTATAAATCTGACAGTTAGGCGTGTCCCCTGTCACAATTAAGACACGCCTTAAATGTTAACCCAGCAAGTCTTGCTGATTTGGCAAGACTTGATAATTGTCAATGACATGAATCCCCCAAACACCGTTTAAAAAATACTTTTTCATCCATGTTTGATGGGTGTTAAATGCATGAAATTGCATCAGATTCTCCGCCACATCAACTTCAATCACGCTGCCTCGCAAAGAACGAATAATAAAATGTTCTTGCTGTGATATTGGTGTAAATACCGTCTGATCATGTCGGAGACACATCGCCTGTCCATCAACCGCCTTACAAATAAAGAACGTGGTTAACGGCTTCATTGGTAAGGTTAAATCACTTTCTAATACCCCTTGTTGCCCTATTTGCATCGGTTGATACAAGGGATAATACTGCGCATTACAACGCTCAATTAAGGTTTGGTCTTTGACCAGCCACGGTAGCACACAATAAGTCTCAACGGGTTGTTCTGCCATTAAGAACAGATTGAGAAGAAATAACATCATCGTCATCCCAATCACCCTCACTATTTCCCAAAAGTCCATATTCAACTGAATACATTACAAATGTATACAATTCACACACTTGTAACATATAAAAAGCTTAGTGGATTTTGGGCGAATAAGATGCAGATTTAGATTCGCTGCATAATTCGATACTTAAGTGGTCTTTGGCATTTGAACTCAGACCAATAAAAGCAACTTGAGAGGAGTTCCAGACAACGCTAACAGCGTGCATACGCACTCAATGAGCAATCTTCGTATAACACAAAGCCCGCACTAGGTATCCTAATGCGGGCTTTGTGTGGATAAGCCTCATGATTTTAAGGGCTTATTGTGCGGCTTTGGCTTTCATATAGGCGAAAATTTTATCAAATTCAGCTTTGAACGCTTGAATATCAATATCCGCCCCATTTAAGACGGTACTCCAATGTCGGGTATGGGCAGCAGCGGCTACAGCCTCTTGTAATTCTGCCTCTGATGCACCGAGCATTTTGGCTTTTTCCCGATGAAAGTAAACGCAATAATCACAAGGGATTTGGGCTGCTACGCCAAGGGCAACAAGCTCGGCATATTTTGCTGGGATTGCCGCATTGGGATTACTCCGTGCTTTCAGCATATCCCAAGCGGGTGCACGTAAATGTTCTGGAAAAACTTGCATCATGGAAGGAAAGCTACCCATAGCTTGGGTCATTTCCGCTTCAACAGTGCTTGCGGCTTTGCTGGTTTCTTCTGCTACTACTAAAGGTGATGATAAGAGCATAGATGCAATCAATACTGAGATTGCATTTCTCATCACACTTATGATTTTACTCATGATAAGTGTCCTTAGCTTAGTGAAACCCTGAAACTTAAGGGGCGAAAGAGTAACACGCTGACACAGCACTAAAACATGCATCAACGTGTGCCTAACACTATAGTACTTAATTCCTGATAATCAAACTAGGTTATTGCTTTGTAGCATTAGTACAAAATCTACCACTAATTAGCTTTATTTGATTAGCATCAAACCACCTTAAAAAGTTACAAATGTATACAGCCAATTGCACTTTCTCTAATGCACAATATAAAAATTTCTGGCAAGTTTTAAAAAATTGGAACTCATTTTGCTTTTATAAAAATCGTAAACATCACAGCTCTCTACTCTACCCATTATTACGAGGATGACACTCATGAGTATCACACAATTAGCTGCATTAGAACAAAAAGCAACACGTCACTTAGGTGCTTGTTTTACCGCTTTAATTAATGGCGATAAAGTTGAAGTAACAGCCATATCTAACGGTTTATACACCTCTTTCAGTTATAAAAAGAATGGCGTTGCAGTCAACCGTGAAAAATTATTAAATTGATCTTTGGTAAAGACTAAGTGCATAAACCATTAGAGCACATAGCCCTATTTCAGTCCTTTTTATGGACGATACGCAAATCTACGTTTAGAAGTGTTGAAAATACAAAAACTAAACCCCATTAGGTTAGCATGATGTCCTGCTCAGTTAATCACTTACAAACGGTGTCTGATTAATTGGCTCGACTCAAATAGGCTTAGGTGTTTAAGACCTTGAAGTGTGCAGATTTCAAGGTCTTTTTTTTGGCTAACCCACTTGAATTATGTGTTTTTTGTGCCTAAAACTAATATTAATCCCATCACCATCCTGCCTTTTGTTCACAACCGCCTGCTCACATGGATAAGAGTATGATTTTAAAAATCAAACTTTAAGGCTAAGGAAACAAGCAAAAACTAGACTATCAAAGCCAACATAATTCTATTGAATTAAACATAGTTAATACACATTGCACCTTTAGTTAATTTAAGGTTTAATCTGGTCATCAACCCAATAGTGATGCCACTTATACTGAGCACCTCTATGCACTGAATAAGCTATTTAAGCTCGGGCAGAGGATGTAGTTAAGTTTGAATCTTTCTCTCATGGATGAAGTTACCGATTCATTGCGCTAACGCTTTCTTTTCAATCGCAGGATCAGAACTTCCCCGCCCGTTTGTTTGTCTTATTCGCCAATCAAAACAAGGGGATTACCTATGTCAACAACGATTGCTAAACTCCACCAAGAACACATCGGCATGACCAAGTTGTTAAAAATCTTGGATCAACAATTAGCGACTTTTCATGCTGGAGACACACCTGATTATCAAATGATGTTAGATGTGATGCATTACATGATTCATTATCCTGATATGTCACATCATCCTAAGGAAGATGTTGTGTTCATGCACTTAAAAACGGTTGATGCGAGTTTATCAGCGGATATTGAACAATTAGTGCAAGAGCATAAAGACTTGGTGGCCAAAGGCCATGAATTTTTTAGCACTTTGCAATTGGCTTTAGATGATGCGGCGATGTTTTCTCGCTCAACCTTAGAAGAGCAAGCACACGCGTATATTGATTTATTACGCCGCCATATGGACTTGGAAGAAGCAAAAGTGATGCCTGCGGCAGCTAAATCCATTAGCGAAGCTGAATGGCAAAAAATCCAAGCTGAGATAGAAGAATTAGAAGACCCGTTATTTGGTTCAACGGTAAAAGAAGATTATGTTGCTTTGTACAACTATTTAGTTGAACAAAAAGCTTTATAAACCCAATATTTGCTTTAGTTTAGACACCGTGCAAACGAAAATAGCTGTTTTAATGTGCTTACGTTTGCGCGGTGTGCACACGGTTACTGTTGTTACCGTGTGGTTCACAGGATCGTGAACACCTCCTTTGGTAATGCCACACGCATACGACAAATGTTATTGTTGAGTACCTACAACGTCTAATAACAGCAATAAAGCTGCCCCACCTGCGACTAAAGTGGGGGAATTAGATACTTTGCCAATTTGTGCCTCTCCGACAAATACATTGCCTAAATAGTCCACACGTCCTACTTGTTTGTCAGTAGTAAAGATATTGCCTTTGCTATCAACATGACCAATATACACTTTGCCGTAACCGTAGACTTCACCATTGCGATGTACACGCCCTACTTTATAACCGAGATTGACAAAAACATTGCCGTTGCAGTCTGCACTGCCAACCCGATCATCTCCATAGTAGATATGACGTATTAAACTCATTGTTCTCCAACCCACATTGATGTGAATATAATTTACGGTACCATAGTGCCACAAAAAATAAGTTTAATGACACTATTGTGAAGCCTAGCATAGGATTGCGGCACTCGGCATCTGTTTGGTTTACATTTTTTCCATTACTTACATTAGGAGTTGTGCAATGAAAGGAATTTGGATTGCATTATGTTTAAGTGGCTGTTTGCTCAGCAGCAGCGCAATGGCATTTGAAGTCACTAAATATGACTTTACGTGGAATATTGCAGAAGCGGGCAAAGCGGCCTTAGTTATTCAAAAAACGCCCGAAGCAGGTACGCAAGTGATTTTAAAATCAACTCAGCGCATGATGGGTGGCGACATTAAGTTAACCACTGCCAACGCCGAAGCCTTAGGCAAGGTGTTTTTAAAGGTTGATGACTATTACAACCGTATGAAAGACAAAAACAGCGACACTGCGACCGAAAAAGTGGGCGATTACAAGGTGTTGTTTAGTCAATCCTCTAGCGGTTTTTGGATCACCATCACCCCGCCTAACAGTCTCATGGGCTTTGGGCAAATTTCTTTAGATCGCGAAGGCATCAAAGCAGTCACTCAGCCTTTGTTAGAAGCCAGTGAGCGCGTGAAGTTTTTTGAAGAACGGATTTTATTCTAGGCGCAACGTCACCAAGGATGGTTAAGTTAAGCGCATATTGCAAAGGCGGTACGACCGCCTTTGTGGTGTAGGCATGTTGAGCAAATGCCATTTTGAGCTAAGTTGAGTTTCAATGAGTCAAAAACGCCAATTTCATCGCCATCCGATGAGAATTCCCTTAACCATTCAAACCATTGCCCGCACAGGCGAGCAACATTTAATCGAAGCGGTTTACACCAAAAATGTCAGTCTAGGCGGCTTAGCCTTTACCTCTGAACAAGCATGGCTAGCCGGTAGCGTGTTGCATATCCATATCAGCGCCGAACCGCCTTTTACCTTCATCGGCAAAGTGGTGTGGTGTCAGCCCTTGCATACTGAACCGTCAACATCGCCTATGCGTTACGATATTGGCGTGGAGTTTATGGCAAAAAAAGCCAGCATGTTAGATGAGCTGGTACGCATTGAAAATTATTATAAATTGTTCTAAAGCGGCGAGTTAATCGCATTTGTAGCCTGTGTGCGCACAATAACCAAGTTGATTACTGGGTTAAAAAACCTTATATCTCTTGCTATCAAATAAGATTTAGTAGCGTAGTAGATAAAAACATGAAAATAGAATCCATCGCCTCAGACGTAAACGACTTTGGAGCCACTGTCGTTATCACACACCGCGTGCGCCACGATAAACAAGCAGATTATGAGCAATGGCTGAGTGAAATCTCACCACTGGCAAAATCATCAGAAGGTTTATTAGATTGGCACTTAGTGCGCCCTATCCCTGATTTAACCTCAACTTACACCATCATCATCCGCTTTGATAACCGCGATCATTTGCATAATTGGATGAATTCCAGCACTCGCAGCGAGTTAATCGAAAAAGCACAGCCTTTGTTAGTCAACGGCGATGATTTTTTCATTAATAGCGGTTTAGATTTCTGGTTTACGCCGGAAGAAGCCAAAGCCAAAGTGCCTGCCCGTTGGCGACAATATTTAGTCACATGGTCAGCTATTTACCCTTTAGCTTTAGTCGTGCCGTTGCTAGTACTGCCGCTATTACGTTATTTAGGTGTGCCGAATAGTCACGCACTTGATGTGTTGATTGTGACAGGAATCACTGTGTTTTTAATGGTTTATGTGGTGATGCCACGTTACACCAAGTTAGTGCGCAAGTGGCTATTTACCTAAACAATTATTCAGATTTTACGGTTTTTTCTGTGACAGGTTGCGGCTGTTCTAAAGGCTGACATTTGATTTTGAAATCAACATGATAATGCTCATCATGCCGCACCTTTGCTGCTTTTTTATAAAAGTTAATGTCTTTTAATTTTGGGCCATATTCGGTATCAAATAACAATGGTCTTAATTCTGGTGCAAAAATCACCCGCGCAACACGACTGCGGTGTTCCTTGGCTTTTAATTGCAAGGCATAAATGTGCATCGCCATCGTTTCAAAATCGATGATGTAATCGCCATAACGCCCATTTTCATCAAACACGATGTCATAACCCCAACGATTTTCCGCCGTGCGTTCTAACTGTGCAGGCAAGCCATCTTGGTTTAATACCGGCACCATAAAATCAACTGAAGTACCATTTTGATGGGTAACATGCGGCGGAAATTTCCCACCTTCGGGTAAAGAGGCATCAGCATAAATCAGCGTTTGCATCGGCTGCCGCATCGACATCCATTCATAAGCTGCCACCACAATATCAGCCACTCGACTATGTGCTGTGGTATAGCCATTTTCCGTCGCTTCCATGCTATAGGTTTTAAAATTTTTACCTTCTGTGGGTAATAAATGCCCGTTTTCTAACTTGCCTTTACCGATAGTGCCATAACAGGTACTGGGTTGGTCTTGTTGGGCGAGAGAGGAATGGGAGAAGGAGAGAGAGAGGGTTAGCAGAAAGCTGGTGATTAAATAAGTAGAGTGCATAGTTAAATCCTAAATTAATAAAAAATTGGCTACTTTTTCAAAGATTTTTCCTTTTTAGAGATTTTAGTTTGAATTTCTTTTATTTTTTGTGTTAACTCTCGTTGAACAAAAATATCGGGTAAACCTTCTATTTTTTGCTCTACAAAAAAATCTAATATTTCTAACAAGTGTATATTGTGATTTACAGACAAATGAATACTTTCTGTCGATGCTATCAGATCAATTAATAAATTGATCTGTTTTTTTGTGTTGCGAAACCCTACTTCATCCAATTGATCTTGAATATAATAAATAATTGGACTTATCAAACAACGTATTCTTGTACGCTCAATACTTGGTGGCTTTACGGGAGGTTCTTTATGATTAGCAAGACGGCTTTTGAGACAAGCAATCGGCGTTAAAATCCTTAACTTGTCATGTGGGATCAAATGAAATGACTCAGGAAAAACAAATGGAACTGTGTGTAACATTAATCCATTTTCGGTATTTATATCATTATAGTCAAACCCTTGTGGCCTATCAATCACATCTACAAGATTAGGTTTAATCTGTTTTTGTTTATATTTATCTATATCAACAAATAATGCTCCATCTACTTCCTTTATTTTGTTTGACTGTCCATCTTGTAATAAGATAGAGGCTAAAGAAGGAGGCGGATTATTAACAGCTACTTGTAAAAAACTTTTCCATACTTGGTTAAGTAATTTAATATCATTTAATTTAGCAACATAATCAATATCAACAGAGTATGCCGCTTTTTCATTTTGCGCGTTTTTTAAATCATAATAGTTAATCCAATACGCAATTGCCTGTCCTCCGACGACAATTAATGGCTTTTCTATTTCATCTAGTTTTTCATAGGCTTCTTTGTTTAGAGCATGTAATTGCTCAAGAGGCCATAATACATCTGTCATTATAATTATAAAGCGGATTTGCACTGAGGATGAACTAACTTTCGAGCAGATGTACGCACCTTGCCATATCGAAAACTACGTTCATCTGGTGTTGGCTTAAGCAAACCTTTCTCGATAGCTTCTACCTTTTTATAATATTCAAGCTGACGTGCTTTTTTTTCTGCCTGCAACTGTTCAAAAGTGTAGTACATCACAAACTCCTTCATTTTTGTATAACATAAATCACATACGAACCTTCAATATCTGTTTGTATGAATATAAATCAATGCCTTAGTTTAAACCATAAATTACCAAAATAAATCTTCACCAAAAGACACTTACCACTCTCAAACATCTCTCTTCACACAAAAGTGGACAGCTACAGGAAGCCTATCCATCAGCTTTGTCTTTCAATTTAAAATTAATTTAATTATTAATTGTATGCAAAATGTTTACGCCGTAATTTCGTCTAATTACGCAGATAAACGGCTATTTTGCCGCATCCTCACAGGCGATCACCCGCCATCAGCATAAAAACCCCCTTTAACTTCCCGTAACTGTCCACTTTTAACCCGTTTATCTGCTGTTTTTCTACGTTTTGTAATAAGTTGAATGAAATCAGCAAGCTGGTGTTGCTTTTCAAAACTTGCTGTATATAATTACAGCATGTATATTTATACAGTATGCATACGCTAATAACACCCTGATGCTAAATCGCACCATGACAAGTGAGTTAAACCATTAGGGGTAAAAGAGACAGCGGTGACGCTGACTGAGACTGGATACGCGCCGGATTGAGAGGCGGTGCCCTGCGTGTTCGCAGCACGTAGGACACCTGCATAATCCACCTTATCCTTGAGAAACGCTGAGGTGAACTATGGTGATCGATAAGTATAACACCGTCCAAACAAGCTATGCCGCAATGCGCCGTTTTTGGCAATGCTGTCAGCAACGCTGGCAATATTGGTTAAAACGGCTGAGTATCGCCGTTATTATTTTATGGCTATTACTCAGTGCATGGATTTTTACCACCCTCCACATCAACATTCACTTAACCATTAATGACGGCAGTACTATCGCACGTCGTTTTCACAGCATGACCCACCCCTTTGCCACCTTAACGGCAGACGGTGTGGACTTAGGACAACTGGCAGACACCGCCGCGCTACGGTACGGCATCGATCCACAACTGTTCCGTGCGCTGATTACACAAGAATCAGCATGGAACCCCGACGCGCTGTCCTCTCGCGGGGCAGGCGGTTTAACGCAGTTAATGCCGATGACCGCCAAGCAAGAATGCAATTTAAGTTTTGCTGAACGCTTTGAACCAGAAAAGAACTTGAATTGCGGAGCTTATTATCTGTCTAAGCAGCTTAAACGCTTTGGCAATGTGCAATTAGCCTTATGTGCTTATAACGCGGGGCCGACAAAGGTCAACGAGTTGGGGCGCTGTCCTCAATTTCGGGAAACCCGCGACTATGTAAGCCGCATCATGACCAATTGGAATGCAACGCTCGCAGAGGGGGAAGGCTGATGTTTCACCACACCAATACTTTGCAAAAAATCATTACCACCATTGGCGTGTTTTTAATTGCCATCAGCTTATATTGCTCCTTTTTGCTGTACACCTCTTTTAGTGACAGCTTAAGCGACAAAGCAGCATGGGGCGGCATGGGTTTAGGTTTAGATGCCTTTAAAAACATTGCCTTAATCGCTGCCTTGGCCTTATGGGGTCTGCGCGTGTTCGTCGCCCGCTTGTTATCCGTGGTGGTATTCAGTGCTTACGGCATTTTAACCGTGTTAAGTTTCATGGCCTTTTTCGGCTTTATGGCCACGGTGCAACATCACTTAGAACAAGAAGCGGTGTTAGCCAGCAGCGATTATCACCACTTAACCGCCGCCATCGAACGTGCCGAACAGCAAATTGAACGCTTAAGCGTGCATGCAGATAGCAGTCAATTGCAAACGGCGGAACAAGCTTTGGCTGCCTTAGCCCCACGTTTAAACGCTGCAAAAGCCGAAGTGTCCGCATGGATCAGCCCTGATGGCACAGTGAAAACCAATGCACGCGGTCAACCTTACGCCACCAAAGCCCGTGACGCACAAGCGGCCTTAGCAGTAGTGCAAGCTGAGGCGGATCCATGGCAACAACAGCTTGATGCGTATCAACGCTATCAAGCGGCGTTAGCACATCATGAACAATTATTAGCGCAAAAAGCGGCGTTAAACCCTAACAATGTGCAAGTGAGCAACACCGCAGTGCATCCAATGTTTGTCGATTTGGGCAAATTGATGACCCGCGCACCAGATGAAATGAAAGTGGCGTTTATGTTTATTTCCTCTGCCAGCGCAGAGATTTTGGGCACCTTGTCCATTTTGATTGCAGTGTTATTAGGGCGTAAACGCAGTTTTACCATCGAGGAGATTGAGTTACTGAGCACACAATTACGCGATCAACAACATCGACTGCAACATGTGTTTGCTTACGCCAATCCGAGCACACCCGCGATTAGCGCACCGGCTACCGATGCCGACACGGAGGTAAAAAAAAACTGCCCGTTGATAGTGCCGAGCCTATCTTAACGACGCAGCTTGCCGAGGTGGAAACCGTGCCTCGTGTGACAGTCACCCCCAGCGTTTCCGAATTGCTGCGCACGGTCACCCCACCGCCGCCTGTGGCAGAGAAAGCAAAATTGGTCACTGACTTGGACAGTCGTTATCGCTTGATCACCAATGCGATTTTGCGCGGTGACTGTCGCCCACATGCCAGTGAATTAGTGCGGCGTTATCACTTGTCGTATCGCACTGCACGCGAGTTGCTGACGGAACTGGTCGCCAAAGGCTACTTGATTCAAAATGGCACGGAATATAGCTTAAACTTAATTGAACCTAATATTTGTCGGACTCATCAAGTGTGTGGCGGTATTGCGTATCAAAGTCCTGCGGACTTAATCAAAGTGTTTTTCCCCAATCCGCGTGCTGCATTACCCGTGCGTTTACGCTCTGGTGAAGTGGAGTGGGTGACATGGGGACGGCGCCAACATGAAGAAGGCAATATGCCAAATGGTGGCTGGGCGCGTTTAGATTCTGTGAAATCCGGTCGTTGGCAGCGTTATCAACCGCGTCCGGTGCTGATTCCTGCCAGCAGCTATATGGAAAAAGATGCCTCTGGCGGCTCTCACTGGTTTCCACTAGCCGACACCTTTTTTATTCAAGGTTTGTTAGCGGATCACAGTAGCGAGCAACGCTTATATGTAGTGACGGTTAGCCCACCAGCGGAGTATGCACATATTCACCACCGTTGGCCTCGCTTGATTCAGCAAGAGGTGAATGCGGAACCGCGTGTGTTTAATTAGTTTTCTCGCTCCCACTTGTAGTCAGCTATAGTACAAAAAAAAGAGAACGCCCGAATAGGATAAAGTCCCCAGTCCTACTACAGACAAAACAGGCGTTCTCTCGATGAAGAAAATAAAGTACAAAACAGTTGATGTAAAGCAATTAGATTGGATTAAGT
>QKBZ01000361.1 GCA_003245895.1 Beggiatoa sp. | reverse complement strand
TTAGCTTTATGCTAGTTTGGGTTGTTAACAGTTATGCTGCTGAACCACCAAATAACTTAGCAGGTGGCACTATTATTGATACAGACGGTGTTAAGCGATTGCAAAAGTCAGGTGGTACGCAAGTGTTTGATCAACGCAGCGCAATTAATTACGGGCGTGGTCACTTGCCAAATGCAGAGTTTCTCCCTTGTCGTAGTCAGCAAAACTGTATTTCTGTATCGAAACTGCCAAGCAATAAAAAGACAGTAATTATCTTTTATAGTCAAGGAGTTACTGACTCAAAGTCTTATCATGCTGCGAAAACGGCCATTGCTGCGGGTTATCAAAATGTTTATTGGTTTCGTAATGGCTATACTCGTTGGGTCGCTCAAGGAAATAAGACAGAGCTTTAATACTGACCTGATTGTTCAGATTTAAAACAATCCATATATTTGTCAACACATCGAAATCTACTAATATTGGTTGATAAATATCCCTTCATAACGCAAGATACTTGTCTATACTTAGAGACATTTTTTGTGACACTCTTTAAATAAATAGATAAAATGCAATTTCCTTGCATGAGACACTCATATGAGCATAAAGCAGAAATTAATTATTATTCCTATAATTGCATTATTACTTTTCACTGGAACAATTATTTTTAGTTGGCAAAACCAACAACAACTGCTTATTACAATCGAAAAAGTGAGTTTATTTGAGCAACAAGCCATGTATTTACAAATGCTGTTGCGTGGTGTTAATGAGTCTTTACTGACAGAAACCAGTATTGAATCAGTGCAATTTGCTCAGAAAGGTCAACAGGGTTTTGAAAAAACCTTAGATGAGCTATTGCAATATCATGACAATGAAAACCGCACCGAATTACTAACGACTGAAATACTACCATTATGGAATAGAGTTAAACAAGAGCTTACACCTTTTTTAGAGCAAGGTGGCATTCAGGATAGAAATGATGACATCATGATGCAATATGGTAGAATTTTGGGGGTGTCGGATCAGCTCAATAATAATATTACGAACTTAGCAAATCAAAGTAAAAAAGCAGCCAGTGAAACGATTGCTTATTTAACAACACTTAATGTTAGTTCTGCTGTTTTATTTTTAATAATATTAGCGATTGTTTTTTATCATTTGTATATGACAATTGCTAAACCCATCAATAAAATTAGAACCATTGTTCAAGAAATTCCATCAACAGCGTTAAATGTCGATGATTTGACACAATGCCATCAACAATTAACTGATGATTTCCCGCAAAACACTTCACGCAACGAAGTACATGCGCTAAGTCATGCGATTCGTTTCATGTTAACAACCATTGAAAATTATATACATGAGCAATATCGCACTGAGCAAGCACTGCAACGCTCTCGCCATATGTTGCAATTAGTCATTGACCACATTCCTGAGTTTATTTATTGGAAAGATAAAGAGGGACAATACCAAGGTTGCAGTGTTAATTATGCACGCTTATTAGGCTTTAGCTCACCTAATGATTTATTAACTAAAACAGATACTGAGTTAAGCCCCGCAGATAAACAAGGTGAGTTTTATCATCAACAAGACTTGGCAGCCTTAAAACAAGGCAAGCAAAGTTTGCATCGTTTAGAACAGCGTGCCGGAAATGGTCAGGAAGAGCAGTGGCTAGATATTAGTCAGATTCCTTTACGAGATGAGCAAGATGACATCATCGGCTTATTAGTCTGCCATGAAGATATTACGCCAAGACGACGTGCAGAGTTAGGACGGGAAACGGCCTTAAAAGCATTAGAAGAAGAACGTAGTTTATTAGCGCGTCGTGTAGCAGAGCGTACCGCAGAGTTAAGCCGTGCCAATGCACAACTGGGTCGCGCCTCTCGTTTAAAAGACGAATTTTTAGCCAATATGAGTCATGAACTGCGCACACCATTGAACGCTATCTTAGGCATTGCAGAAGTATTGCAAGAAGGTGTGTATGGTGAAATTACCCCTAAACAAGCTAAATCATTGCAGACTTTAGAAGAAAGTGGTCGCCATTTGCTATCACTAATTAACGATATTTTAGATTTAGCCAAAGTCGAAGCGGGCAAAATGGGCTTAGATTGCCAAACGATTGACTTAAAAAGAACGTGTGAATCTTGCTTACGACTGGTTAAAGAAATTGCGACTAAAAAACAAATTAAGTTGGAATGTCATTTAGATGAGTTAGTCAATTACTTATACGCTGATGAACGTCGTCTCAAGCAAATTATCGTCAACTTACTCAGTAATGCAGTGAAGTTTACCTCAGAAAGAGGGACTGTCCGTTTAATTACCAAAGGTGATACTGAATTAGGAACAGTACACATTATGATTGAAGATACCGGTATTGGTATCAGTGAGCAAAATATTGGTCGCCTATTTAATCCTTTTGAACAATTAGATACAGGTTTTACCCGTTCTCATGAAGGAACCGGTTTAGGTTTATCCTTGGTCTATCGTTTAGTTGAAATGCACACCGGTAGCGTCACTGTTGAAAGTGAAGTGGGTAAAGGCAGTCGTTTTTCAGTATTGTTGCCTTGGGATATTAGTAACGAACAAGCCATTTCGCCTACTAAAACCACTACAACAGCAAAGACTTACCGCAACAAAACCAATATAGACACGCCGGATAAAGTAAATACCTTAGTCTTAGTTGTCGAAGATAATCCTTCTAATGTAGAAACCTTATCTGATTATTTAACCAGTCGCGGTTATGAAATTATTGTGGCATGGAATGGACAGGAAGCCATTGAGAAAGCATTAGACGTTAAACCTGATATTATTTTAATGGATATTCAAATGCCGGTATTAGATGGTTTAGAAGCGACGCGTATTTTAAGAGAAAAACCAGAAACACAAACGACACCCATTATTGCATTAACCGCATTAGCAATGCCCAATGATAGAGAACGTTGTTTAGCTGTGGGTATCAATGAATACTTAAGTAAACCAGTTAGTTTTAGAAAATTGATTGCAGCAATGACGCAGTTATTAACTAAAACAGAGCCTGCTTAAAACCCGTCATTATAGGGTCATTGCCATTAAGTTAAGCGTTGTCATGGTCTTGTAGGGCGGATAAGGCGTTAGCCGCCATCCGCCGTAAGTCGCTTGGTTCAAGCTTCAACCGCGTTATGTCGGATGACGGCTGTCGCCTTATCCGACCTACAACATCGCTTAACTTAATGGCAGTGCATTGCTCATAAGGGCTTTTAATACGGCTCCAATGTTTGTTTTCTGCACCAATCATTCTGAAAATTCTTAAATTCTGTGAATTCTGATTCAGACACCAAACACTCCCGCTACCAACTCATCTGGCAAGTCGTGCGCGGCATCCCTTTCGGCCAAGTTGCCAGTTATGGCCAAGTAGCCCGCGCCGCAGGCTTAGCACGGCAAGCACGTTTAGTCGGTTACGCGCTGCACCACTTACCTGCGCATAGCGATGTGCCTTGGCACCGCGTGGTGAATGCTAAAGGTAAACTCTCCTTTCCCCCACACAGCGAGCAATATGCCTTGCAACAAGATTTATTAAGAGCAGAAGGCATCGTCTTTATTCAGCAAACAATTGATTTAAAGCAATTTGGCTGGCAAATCCCCTCACATCTCGACACGGCATTATTTTAGCCGTCCTCAGCACGCGAACTGTCGCAATTCTGTTATGCTGGCACGATACCTGTCAGTTGCACCTCTGCTGCAAAACGTCTGATTGAAATGACAATAAGGATTTTTTATGGCTATGAATATGAAAGCTGCTCAAAGTAAGGAAACCTTGGACATCACCCCTTATTTAAAACTAATGGTAGAAAAAGAAGCCTCTGACATCTTCTTTACCGTGGGGTCTCCAGTACGCTTAAAAGTGCAAGGTCGCTTAGTCACCGTTGGCAAATTGGAATTAACCGCCGCCATGTTGCAAGCCATTAGCCGCCATATCATGAGCGATACACAGCGGATTGTGTTTGAAAAAAGCTTAGAATTAGATTTTGCCTATCAATTAGAAGACGATGGCAGCCGGTTTCGGGTCAATGCTTTCCGGCAAAAAGGTGAAATTTCTATCGTCATGCGCTACGTGCGCAGTCAAATCCCTGATATTGATGGTTTAGGTTTGCCACCAATTTTAAAAGAATTAGTTGGTCGTAAACGCGGTTTATTGCTGATGGCAGGCGCCACCAACTCCGGTAAATCCACCACCTTAGCGGCGATGATCAACCATCGTAATGAGACCTTACCCAGCCATATCGTCACCATTGAAGACCCGATTGAGTTTGTGCATCCGCACAAAAAATCGCTAATCAATCAGCGCGAATTAGGCTTTGATACTCACTCTTATTTAAAAGCCTTACGCAGTTGCATGCGCGAATCGCCTGACGTGGTGTTAATTGGTGAAATTCGTGATCAAGAAACCATGTCCGCCGCCTTAGAACTGTGCAATACAGGTCATTTAGCCATCTCTACACTACACGCCAACAACGCTTACCAATCCATGCAACGGATTGTCAGCATGTATCCGTTTGAGCGTCACAAACAGCTTTTTATGGATTTATCCTTAAACTTGGTGGCGATTATTTCTCAGCGCTTAGTATTTGGGGTGGAAGAAAAACGGGTGGCGGCAGTAGAAGTGATGTTAAACACGCCGCACATTGCCGATTTAATCCTGCAAGGGCGTATCGATGAATTAAAAGAGGCGATGTTGAATAGCTCAGCAGAAGGTATGCAATCCTTTGATTTGGCCTTATTTCAGCTTTATCACAGTGGTCGCATTACCTTAGAAGAAGCCTTAAGCCACGCTGACTCTCGTACCAACTTAGAAGCTAAAATTAACTTTGGTTGATGTTGGCACGACTGATGGGCTTCGTGCCTCAGCCCATCCTACATGCATTGTTAAGCGAGCATGATCGTCGTAGGGTGGAATAGCGTAGCGTATTCCACCAAAAAACCTGCAAAAAGCTAAGTAAATACAGATTATAAGCGACATGGTGGAATACGGCTTGCGCCTATTCACCCTACAATTTTATAGCATCGTTTAGCGTGTTGCGACGCAACATTAAGCATGTTAGCATGCGATAATAAGCCTTAACCAGCAGGATTAATGTTGCAACGCAACCTTGTGTACATCACGTTTAGCCAGTCATTGTTTAACCACATGCCATTGCACTCAGGTTTTGACTACACTTTTAGGCAAAATCACGCTATTTTTAAGCAAGAATCTTTTGCCCTTTAAATTTGTGTGTAAAGGGGCAAGCGTGAGTGTATATCTAAAACCATCATGTAGAGCAGATGATAATGACGACGAAACCTGCCAAACCTCAATCCCCCACCCCTGAAGAATGGGCGCAAATGCAAGGCCATTATTGGGAAGCATGGTCATCGCTCATGCAGAAAATGGCACAAAACACCACTGATAACAGCAATGAAGGCAAAATCGGACATTGGTCTGAATCCCTAGAATTATGGTGGGATGCCTTATCATCTTCCCTCACCCCTGAAAATCACGACGTTTTCCGCAAATTTATCGACCAAGGCAAAAGCTATTTCCGTTTAAACGGCGAATTTTTAAAAGTCTTTCAGTCCTTGCAAACCCTAGATGCAGACTCTCCCGAATGGCAGCAATTATGGGATACCGGCTTTGAAGAGTTAAAAGCCCACTTTCTCTCCGCCCGCTCGCAACAAAATGAAACTTTCGGTTTTTGGGAAATGCCTTTGGACAATTGGCAGCGCACTTTATCCGCTTTGTCGATGATGCCAAATGATTTTTTACAGCATGTCAAAGAAGACGTGATTGCCTCTGAGCGCAAACGGGTGAATTCTAAGCTGGAGCAATTGTTATCCATGCCGGGCATTGGTTATACCCGCGAGTGGCAAGAGCAGTTTCAGCAAGGCGCGCGTTTGTGGTTGAACTATCAAAATGCACAACAAGATTATGCGTCGCAGTTTCAGCGTATTGGCTTGCGCACCATTGATTTATTACGCGAGCATATCGAGGCAATGAAGCAGCGTGAAGAAACCGTGACCGATTTACGCGCTTTATACAATATCTGGGTGGATTGTGGTGAAGCGGCCTATGCAGAGCATGTTTCAACCGGACAATTTATCACTGCGCATGCCCGTTTAGTGAACAGCTTAATGGCGTGGAAACGTCATGAGCAGAAAATGATTGATAATGTGTTAACCGCATTGCACATGCCGACCCGTGATGAATTAAATACCGTTAATTTAAGAGTGCATCAATTACGGCGCGAAAATAAGTTATTACAAAGTGATGCGAATAGCGCGAATATGACTGGCTTAATTCAAGAAATGAATATGTTAAGAGCCGAGTTAAATGAATTACGCGCACAAGTGTTAATTGATAAGAAAAAAGCGGCTGAAGTCGCGCCCGCGCCTGCATCAGAAGAAAAGCCGAAGCCGAAAACCACACGTCGCAGAACCACTAAGCCTAAAGCCCCTGCTGCTAAAACTCAGCCCCCTACAGAAAGCCCTAACGGAGAGTCCTAATGCACCCGTTTCAAATCCGCCCCGATCAAGCTGTGCAAGACATGCTGGAGTTTAATAAAAAGTTAGGCGAGGGCTTAAAGACCTTAACCGGCATTCAAGAGATTGATGTGGGTTGTTCGCCTAGAGAGGCGGTGTATAAGGAAGATAAGCTGGTTTTATACCGTTATACCCCTGTGGTGGATAATCCAAACCCGATTCCAGTGCTGATTGTGTATGCCTTGGTGAATCGTCCTTACATGATGGATTTGCAGGCAGATCGCTCGACGATTCGCGGTTTATTGGAAGCAGGGCAAGATGTGTATTTAATCGATTGGGGGTATCCCGATGGAGCAGATCGTTATTTAAGTTTAGATGATTACATTAATGGTTATTTACACCGTTGTGTGAATACGGTGTGTAAGCGTCATGGCATTGATAAGGTGAATATTTTAGGGGTGTGTCAGGGTGGCACGTTTAGCTTGTGTTACAGTGCTTTGCATCCGCATCGGGTGCAAAATTTGATCACGATGGTGACACCGGTTGATTTTAAAACGCCTGAGAATTTATTAAGCAAGTGGGTGCAAGAATTAGATATTGATTTATTAGTGGATACTTTAGGTAATATCCCTGGTGAGTTATTAAATTGGACGTTTTTGTCGATGAAGCCGTTTCGTTTAACGGGGCAAAAGTATTTAGATATGGTGGATAGTTTAACGGATGAGAAAGCGGCTAAGAATTTCTTGCGCATGGAGAAATGGATTTTTGATAGTCCTGATCAAGCGGGGGAGACGTTCCGCCAGTTTACCCGTGATTTTTTCCAGCAGAATAAGTTGATTAAAGGTCAGGTGTTTTTAGGTGAGAAACGGGTGAGTTTACGCAATGTGTCTATGCCGGTGCTGAATATTTTTGCCACGGAAGATCATTTAGTACCACCGTCTGCTTCCACACCGTTACAGCGTTATATCGGCACAGCGGATTATACCGAGTTAGCGTTTAAAGGCGGTCATATCGGTATTTATGTCAGCGGTCGTGCGCAGCGTGAGTTGCCAACGGCGATTGGTAAGTGGTTGGAGGAGCGGAATCAGGGGGCGGTGGTGAAGTAGGTTTGTTGTTTCTAACTTCCTTATTCTGCTCGACATCTTGGTATTTCTTCTAGGAAAAAGCGTTTGCGTTCTTCGCAGGTTAGGAGGTGGCCTGCTAGGAGTTTGGGTGGTTCGTCGTCTTCGCTGATGTCGCGGGGAGGGAGGAAGGTTTTGGCGTGTTCGATCATAGCTTCTAAGGTGGGGAAGGTTAGCCAGATGCGGGCGGTGTGGTCATCAGAGGCGGTGACGATGCGGCTTCCATCGGGACTGAACGCGGCTGAATTTACAGAATCTACATGCCCCTTGAGCGTGGCGAGTGTTTTGCCGTTGTTGCTATCCCACACGCGGGCGGTGTGATCCCATGAAGCGGTGACGATGCGGCTTCCATCGGGACTGAACTCGGCTGAAGTTACATAACCTTCATGCCCCTTGAGCGTGGCGAGAGTTTTGCCGCTGTTGCTCTCCCA
>QKBZ01000242.1 GCA_003245895.1 Beggiatoa sp. | reverse complement strand
GCACGCCTTTGCAACAAGCAGTAGACGATTATTTGATCGGTTTACGCAAAGCGTATACCTATGCGGATTACGTCACGGTGAATATTTCTTCACCAAACACGGCTGGTTTACGTCAATTACAACAAGGCGAAGATTTAGACCGTATGTTGTCTTGCTTAAAACAAGCACAGCAAACGCTGGCGGCGGAGCATGGTCGTTATGTGCCGATGGCAGTGAAAATCGCGCCGGATTTAACGCCAGAAGCCTTGCATTTTATCGCGGCGAAATTATTGGAATATCAGTTAGATGGTGTGATTGCCACTAATACCACGCTGGCACGCGATGCAGTGCAAAATTTAGTGCATGGCGCAGAAACTGGCGGTTTAAGTGGTTCGCCTTTGACTGAGGCTTCAACGGCGGTGGTACGTCAACTGCATGAGACCTTAGGGGATGAAATTCCCGTTATTGCAGCGGGTGGCATTATGACTGCCGAAGATGCACGCGCAAAATTTGCCGCAGGTGCAGCCTTGGTACAAGTGTACACTGGCTTAATTTATCGCGGCCCTCGTTTAGTGAAAGAGATTATTCGGCAACGCTAAACGCGGGCTGAACAGTGTTAGGATGGCATGAACTCAGAGATTGCACACCAAGATGTCATTATCTTGATTCCGGCGAAAAACGAAGCGGCGGCGATTGGTAGCGTGTTGGCCGATATTCAAGCCTGTTTTCACGGCACGATTTTAGTGATTGATGATGCCAGCACCGATAACACGGCTGAATTGGCGCGAGCGGCGGGGGCTTCGGTAGTCAGCTTGCCGTTTTCGCTGGGCGCGTGGGGCGCGATGCAGACTGGTTTGCGTTATGCTAAACAGCATCGTTATCAAGTGGCAATTACCATGGATGCAGACGGTCAGCACGAAGCGGCCTCGATTTCTGTGCTACTCGCTGCCTTGCAACAACATCAGTGTGATGTGGTGATCGGTGAATGCACTGCACGCGGCAGCCTTGCGCGGCATTTTGCGTGGGCGATGTTTCGGCGCATTTCCGGCATTTCTTTAGAAGATTTAACCTCTGGTCTACGCGCTTACCGCCTGCCAGCGATTCGCTTATTAGCTTCAAAAACAGCGACTTTATTGGACTACCAAGATATTGGGGTGTTGATGTTATTACATCGCGCCGGTTTACAAGTGCGTGAGGTGACAATTTCTATGCGTCCGCGTTTAGACGGTCACTCACGTATTTTCAGTTCGTGGTGGGTGGTGGGTAAATATATGATGCATACTTTAATTTTAGCCATTGCCTTTAGCACACACCTTAAATTTAAAAGATGATCAGTTACCAATTTACTTCCGCGTTTTTCGGCGTGGCCTTAGCGATTACCATTTTAGGCTTAATCCGTCGCGATCACTTACACTCGCGTCATGCAGCATGGTGGTTAATTGTAGCAGTTAGCGTCATGTTGTTAGGTTTTTTTCCGATGTGGATCAATCCTTTAGCCGCAGCCTTGGGGATTAGCTACCCGCCGACCTTATTGTTTTTGCTAGGAATGGGCTTATTGTTAATGAAAGTGCTGATGACGGATATTCATCAGTCGCATTTAGAGCGTAAGTGTCGGCGTTTAACGCAAAAAGTGGCATTATTAGAAGCTGAGTTAAAGCAACACACAGAAACATCGCATAAACAACAAGATGGATAAGGATTTAAGCTGTATGACAAACCCGTTGTTAACTTTTAAAGGTTTACCACCGTTTTCACAAATTCTGCCTGAACAGGTAGAACCTGCCCTCGATCACATTCTGCAAAGCAACCGCGAAGCGATTCAAGCCTTGGCGGAAAGCAAAACCCCTAAAACTTGGGAAAACTTTGTTCAGCCGCTGAATGATTTAAATGATCGCCTGAATAAAATGTGGTCGCCGGTTAGCCATTTGAATAATGTGGCGAATACCGATGAATTGCGGGCAGCCTATAACGCGGGTTTGCCGAAAATGTCGGAATACAGCAGCGAAATTGGGCAAAATAAAGCTTTATATGATGGTTATAAAAGCATTGCTGACAGTGCTGATTTTCAAAAATTATCGCCTGCACAACGCAAGATTATTGACAACGAATTGCGCGATTTTCACCTGTCTGGCATTGATTTACCGCCGGAAAAACAAAGCCGTTACCGTGAAATTCAGCAAGCTTTATCGTCTTTAAGTACGCGCTTTTCAGAAAATTTATTAGATGCCACCCATCATTGGCACAAGCATATTACGGATGCTGAGCAATTATCAGGTTTATCGGACTCTGTGCGCGAATTATTGCAGCACAATGCCGAGCAGGCCGAGTTAGAAGGCTGGGTGGTGACTTTAGATATGCCGTGTTATTTGCCGGTGATGAATTACGCCGACGACCGCAGTTTGCGCCAAGAGTTATACACCGCGTTCGCCACTCGCGCTTCGGATCAAGGCCCTGATGCTGGCAAATGGGATAACAGCGAGTTAATGTCAGAAATCTTGGCTTTGCGTCATGAATTGGCAGAATTGTTAGGTTTTAGCAATTATGCGGAATATTCGCTGGCAACTAAGATGGCAGAAACGCCGGATCAAGTGGTGGAATTTTTAAGCGAATTGGCGGAAAAAGCCCGTCCCATTGCGGCTAAAGAATTAGACGAATTAAAAGATTTTGCCCGCGAGCAATACGGCGTTGAACATTTGGAAATGTGGGATATTCCGTATTATTCCGAGAAGTTACGCCAGCATTGTTATGACATCTCGCAAGAAACTTTGCGGCCTTATTTCCCGCTGCCTAACGTGTTAAATGGCTTATTCGCCATTGTTGAGCGTTTATACGGCATGAAAGTAACGCAAGTCACCGATTTTGAAACTTATCACCCTGATGTGCGTTTTTATAATATTCAGGATGAAAAAGGCAATTTACGCGGTCAATTTTACTTAGATTTATACGCTCGCCGAGGCAAACGCGGTGGCGCGTGGATGGGGACTTGCTTAGGCCGCAAACGCTTAGAAGCGGATGCCGTGCAAACACCTGTGGCTTACATGGTATGTAATTTCACGCCGACTGTGGGCGACAAGCCGGTTTTATTAACCCATCAAGAAGTGTTGACCTTATTCCATGAATTCGGTCATGGTTTGCACCATATGCTGACCTTAGTCGATTACTCGCCAGTATCCGGTATCAGCGGTGTGCCTTGGGACGCAGTGGAGTTGCCAAGTCAGTTTATGGAAAACTGGTGTTGGGAGCGTGAGGCGTTGGATTTATTCGCCGCGCATTATGAAACCGGCGATCCATTACCCGAAACCTTATTCGACAAAATGACCGCCGCGAAAAACTTCCAAGCCGGTTTATTTATGGTGCGTCAGTTGGAGTTTGCTTTATTCGATTTCCGCTTGCATAAGGAATATCAAGCCGGTATCAATGTTCAAGATTTATTGAACAGCGTGCGCCAACAAGTCGCCGTATTAATTCCGCCAAGCTTTAACCGCTTCCAGCACAGCTTTGGACATATCTTTGCCGGTGGTTATGCTGCGGGCTATTACAGCTATAAATGGGCTGAAGTGTTATCCGCCGATGCGTTCTCCTTATTTGAAGAACAGGGCATTTTCAATCGCACGGTAGGGCAACGCTTCTTACACGCGATTTTAGAGCGTGGTGGCGCGGAAGAACCAATGCAGTTGTTTGTGGAATTCCGTGGGCGGGAGCCTAAGATTGATGCGCTGTTGCGGCATACAGGGATTGCGGCGTAGGTTAAGCGGATATGTAGGTCGGATAAGGCTTTAGCCGTCATCTGACATAACACCGTTGAAGCTTGCACCAAGCCACTTGCGGCGGATGACGGCTTACGCCTTATCCGCCCTACAAGATTGTGACAACGCTTAACTTCAACGACTTACTTCTCTGCCTCACTCAACTGCGAAGCCGCAGGTGGTGCAATTTGCAAAGTATTCAATAACTGTCCCATACTGCCTAACACATTAAAGATTTCGATCCATTCTGAAAACTTTAAGTCGGCTAAAGAAGAGCGGGCGCGGAATAACTCGCCTTCTGAATCTAAGACATCTAACAAACTACGTTGGCCTAATTTAAACTGTTCGTTATAAGAATCAACCACTTCTTCTGTGGCTTTTAAATGCTTTTCTAATGGCGAGATACGTTGGCGTACTGTGTTTAAATTATTCCATGCTAAATGTACATTTTGTTGTACTTCGCGTTCTGCTTGGCGTAAGGCTTCACGGGCGGCGGCTAATAATTGGATAGTTTCGGCACGTCGAGCGCGATCTGCACCACCACGGTACACGTTATAATTCAAATGTAACATGGCTTGCCAATCGTCGTTATCTCCTTCTATACCATCTAAATCTTTGTTTTTAGAAGCACCAACATCTAAAGTGACTTGTGGCATAAAGGTCGCACCCGCTTGGCGATAATTGGCTTCAGCAGCATTTATCTCAGCACGCGCGGTCAACAAAGTAGGGTGGTTTTGTAAGGCATAATCCAGTGCGGCTTCTAAACTGCTTGGCAAGGCTTGTCTTAAACGCTCAGCAACCGGATCATCGAGAAAATTCACCAAATTAGCGGGTAATTCACCGGTAATTTGTTGGTAATAAATGGTGGCGTTGGTTAAATTGCCTTCTGCATTGATTAACACAGATTCGGCTAAAGCTAAACGGCTTTGACTTTGTTGCGCGTCAGCAATCCGTCCTGCACCTGCATTATATAATTCTTCGATTTTATTTAAGTTCTTCTGATGCACGACAAGGTTATCTTTCGCCAGTTCTAATAACGCTTGACGGCGGAAGATGTTTAAAAATGCTTCGGCAGTGGCTTGTGTGACGTTTTCGCTACTGTTTAAGGTGCGGTGGGCAGCAGAGTTGCGTAAGGCTTTACGGTTATCAATATTGGCACTGACTTGAAAACCGTCAAATAAGGTTTGTGAGACATTAATTCCCAGTTCACGGCGGTTTAATTCTAAACCATCATCATCCGTTAAACGGGTTGTGGCATTATCACTGTATTCACGGCCATACCCGCCTGACACTTGCACCCGTGGCAAATACCCCGCTTTAGCTTGTGAAATGCCTTCTTCAGCCGCTAAACGGTTATATTGATTAAATAAAACCTCGGGGTGAGTCTCTAAGGTACGTTCAATCACTTGTATTAAGGTATCTGCGTGGCTATTCGAGGTCAGTAAGCTGACACCGGCTAGCAACAGTGCATAAATCCCCCTAAGTTTCATATGCATTATCCTCAATGAAATATCCTTGTGTACATAGTACCACTTCACTGTGTTGATGTGGGTAAGTGCCAAAACTAACACGTTATTGTAGGGCGGATAAGGCACAAGCCGTCATCTGCCACACCTAAGTTCGACACAATATTATTGTAAAAACAAGTGCTTTTTCGTCCCCATCACTGCTATTAAGTTAAAGACATACACGCTTGTAGGGTGTGTAAAATCCCACAGGGTATGTCGTTTGATAACCCGTTGTCGTTGGTGTGGGATTTTGCCCACCAAGCCCCGCACGGTGGGCAAAACGCCGATGAAGGTCAGAAACAACACCAGCTTCTCGGCGGCGTTTCGCACACCCTACAAGACTGAGGCAGACTTTTCCGCGTTCGCACCGCAAAAGGACGCGGCGCAAACCCTACAACGACTTTAACTTAGATGAATGGGGATTCAGAATTCTGAAAGGTCTTTAATCCTGCAAATTCTGATTCAGACAACAAGCATTATGTCGGATGACGGCTAACGCCTTATCCGACCTACAAAAGCGAGCGTGTTGTTTTCACACTTTAACTGATAAATTGCAATACAACATCATTGCTCACTAATAGCTCAGCCCCGCTCGCGGTGTACGAATTATACAACGCGCCATCAAGTGCCACCTGACC
This sequence comes from Beggiatoa sp., assembly GCA_003245895.1. GTDB lineage: Bacteria > Pseudomonadota > Gammaproteobacteria > Beggiatoales > Beggiatoaceae > SZUA-411. The sequence continues at coordinate 22,274 of QKBZ01000242.1, read as the reverse complement.
ATTATTAGTCCAACCTTCACCAACAGAAGTCACTACACTTGAGCTATTGCCTTCTATCAGTAACGAACCACTGTCGGACATAGACAACACGTCGTTCAAACCGATGATCAATTGATTGTTACTGCCTGCACTTAAATCAATCTCGTCAATACCACTCAAATTTAATGCTTGATCTGACGATAAACTATTATTTTGTACCAAGTTTAAAACTTGACCATCGCCGCTTAAACTTAAACTGTCAGAGCCTGCGCCACCGTCTAAAGTTGCTCCTGCGGCAGTATCAGGTTGCAGTAAAAATAAGTCGTCACCAGCATCGCCTAATAATATATCCGGCCCTGTTGGTGTGCCGAAAGTATCGTTGCCCGCTAAGCCCGTCACAATTTCTTGTGTACTTGCACTCGTCGTTAAATTATCTGCACCCGTGGTACCTTGTAACACATTATCAGCATTTAAGGTCACTGTGCCAATAGCTTCTTGTGTGCCATCCGTGATGACATATTGAAATTGGGTAGAGCTTAAATCTGCTAGGCTTTGATAATCCGTGAAAATCTGCAAAGTATCGCCACTCACAGTCACAGTAAGCCCTGTGGGTACATTTTGTACATCGACAAAGCTCAGCAAATCCGTTGGGTCTGGATCAGTATCATTTTGCAGTAATTCAAAAGTGCTTAAAGTCACCGTTTGATTGAATGGAATATCAAATTGATCGGCAACTGCGGTCGGTGCTTGATTGGCCGTTTGCACATCGATTAACACCGAGGCTTGACTCACTTCTGTGCCATCAGTGACTTCATAATCAAAACTGGCAATGCCGACATAAGTCGGATCAGCAGTAAATTCCACTGTATTTAAGGCGCTGATTTGTGCAGTCCCGCCTTGCACATTGCTCAAGGTGGTCAGACTTAAGGCATTACCGTTAGGATTTTCGTCATTATTCAATAAGCTGTTAATATCAATGCTTAAGGTATCGCCACTGCTGGTGAAAAAGCCACTGTCATCAACAGCCACTAAAGCTTGTCCCGCAATGGTTAAGGTCACGGTGCCGGTTGAACTCAAGCCATTAGCCGTTAAGGTGTAATCGAAACTGGCATCGCCGATAAAACCAGTGCTTGGCACAAAGCTCACTTGCTGTGTGCTGCTGTCAAAACGCACTTGGCCATTGACCGCATTGCTAACACTGCTCACGGTCGCCGCTGCTTGTAAATCAGTACTAGAAAAACTGTCATTGCTCAGCAAGCTAGTGCCATCTGTGGTAAACACTTGATCCACTGTACTGGTAAAACTATCCGCCACTGCTTGTACGCTGTCCGCCGCTGCCAACACATCGACAGTGACCACGGCACTACTTGTTGCACCGCTACTGTCTTGAATGCTGTAATTAAACTCAGCAACACCTGTGAAATCAGTCGTTGGGGTAAAAATCACCGACTCGCCAGTCGCGTCTAAGCTAACTACACCATTGTTTGCAGAACCTAAACTGTCAAATACAATGCTGTCATTGAGATCAGGATCGCTGTCATTGCTTAACAAGCTACTGGTGGGAATCGTCAAAGCTTGATTAACATTTGTACTCACCGCATCTGCCGCCGCGACAGGTGCTTGATTCACCACATCGACGTTAACGGTAGCACTTGCTTGCGCGCCCGTACTGTCTTGCACGGTATAGCTAAAATTAGCTGCACCGGCAAAATCAGTATCCGGCACAAACTCAATCGTTGAACCTTGCAAACTCACAGTGCCACCGCTGCCATTATTGACACTGACCAGCGTTAAACCTTGGGCGCTTGGGTCAATGTCATTGCCCAGCAAACTAGCACTGTCTACACTCAACACGGTATTTTTCGGCGTGCTAATGCTGTCAGGCTGTGCAGTTAACACATCCGTGGTAACCACTTCTACCGTCACTTCCGCACTGGCGGTTGCTCCACGGTTATCGCTAATGGTGTAACTAAATGTTGCCGTACCAACAAAATCAGCATTCGGCGTAAACACCACCACACCAGATTGCAAACTCACTGTGCCGCCAATGCCATCGCTTACACTGTCCACTGTTAAAGTTTGCAACACATTAGCATCTGTATCATTGGCTAATAAGTCCGTGGTTTGAATACTTAGAGCACTGTTTTGCAACGTGGCAAATTGATCTGCAACCGCGACAGGGGCTTGATTCAGCAAACCTGAAACCGTGACAGTCACATTTGCCGTCGCCGTATTGCCTGAACTGTCTTGTACGGTATAGCTAAAGCCTGCATTGCCTAAAAAGTCTGTGCTGGGTTCAAAAGACAAACTGCCGTCAGCATTTAAACTCACGGTGCCGTCGCGAGCACTGTCCACAGAAATAACGGTTAAACCATCACCGAGGTCATTTTGCAGTAAATCTTGTGTTCCAAGCTGTAATCTTTGGCCTGAAGTAATGTTAAAAACATCATCTTGCAGTTGTAAGGCGATATTGCTCAACGCATCACCATTAATTATCACTTCTGCTTCAGCAAAGTTGCCGTTGTCATCGGTAATGGTGTAAGTAAAGCCACCGGTAAAACTACCCATTTCTCCATCAGGACGGGTGAAAATAACCGTGTTATCGTCGCCTAATGTCACACTGCCATTATTTGCACCATTAACACTGACGATGCGTAACGTGTCGCCATCAGGGTCAATATCATTTGCTAACAAATCATGGATGACAAAGGCTAAGCCGGTGCCTAAGGTACGGTTATCATTAACGGCAACCGGTGCGCGATTCAGCAAGCTACCGTCTAATTCTCCAACTTGAACAGAGACAACGGCACTATTACTTAACACACCGTCAGTCACTGTGTAACGGAAACTACCAGCGGTTACGGTGTCATCCGTTGGGGTAAACACCACGCCATTGCTGGTTAAGGTAACGCTACCATTTTCTGCGCTATCGACTTGTATGATTTGTAAGCTATCGCCGTCAGCATCGGTATCATTGAACAATAGTTGTGCGTTGCTGATTAAGGTATTGCCATTTAACAGCGTGACTTCATCCGCTGTTGCCAATGGCGCGTCATTGACAGGGTTAACCGTGATGCTGACGGTGGCAATATCAGCAGCCCCTTCAGGATCAGCAATTTGATAAGAAAAGACTAATTCGCCATTAAAATCTGCTGGAGAATCAAAGGTGATGATATTGGTCTCAGCGTCATACTCTACTGAACCATATTGCAATGGAATAACTTGCGCGTTGCCATTTTCATCATAAGTAACGCCATCAATACGACCCACTGCAATAATGGACAGAGGATCGCCGTCAACATCCGAATCGTTTTCTAATAAGGTGCTGACAGGGATGAGCAAACGTGCATCTTCATCGATGACAAAACCGCCATCCGCCCGTGCATCAGGCGCATCATTGACTGAAAACACCTGCAACTCAACAATTACTGGCTCTGCTTCGGCGGAAGCTTGGTAAGTAAAAAAGTCTGAACCTACATAATTAGCTTCAGGCACATAACTAACGGTATTGTCTGCATTGATAAACAGTTGACCGTGTTCTGGTGTGCCTAAAATACTGGTTTCTGTCAGTGGTTCCGGTAACACCACGTTAGAGCGGGTAACAGTCACCGTTTGCAACAGAAAATCTTCATCTCCTGTTAAGCGCACGCCAAATTGATCTTCACCGACAAAGTTTGCCACGGGCACATAGGTCAAAGTTCCGTTGTAATTATCTTCTACACTGCCATTGGTGGGCTGTTGTAACAACACGGTTTGCAAATTAGACAAGCGTTCCATGATCCCTTCAGGAAAGGTCGCCACAATCGCGTTATCTTCTAAAAATTCATTATCACCCAATGTAGGCGTTTCATTTGGAATGGCATTCGCAGTGATTAATAGATTTTTTGTGCGCTCATTCGCCACACTTAAGCGGTCATGCTCGTGCTCATTGGCCTCATTTTCCGCTAATTTAGACTCTAAACGTTCTAATACTTTATCCAGTCGCTCTGCTAAAGGTGAGTCACCTTGTCTTAGCTTTTGCAATAACGCTAATTTGTCTTCAGGCAAACTGGCTAAGCCGTCAAACGGATGCGGGGTTTGTGTAGAAGAGGCTTCAGGATTTGCCTGTCCTTGGCCTTGTAAAAATCGCGCTAACAAATCAGGGCGGAACTCACCTTGATCCGAAGTCGGTGCAGGAGATGGCGGCTGACGGGTAAACGGCATTTGCTCACCCGCTTGCAATTTTTCGACTAATTGCTGTGGTAAATGACGTAAATCTTGTAAGTGGGGTGGTGGTGCGCCATTAGGCCCACGTCCTTCAAATGCGGGGGGCGGTGCAAGCAGTAACTCACCTGATTCATCATATAAATTAATCGTATCTAAATTACCGCGAAACTCTTCGATAAACAGCGGTGAAGCTAAGTCACGTTGTAAGCTGTTATTATCAATAAAAATCCGCGTCCCTGGCTGGTACACAGAGATGGTGTCTTGTGAAAACAGCGGCGTAATATCGATTAAGCCTTCAGAATGCAGAATGGTGGTAGAGCCATCTACATCGATTTGCCCATCAATTTCACTACCGCGAATACCAATGGTTGCGGAAGGCGTTTTGATGACACTGTGTTGTTGTCCTTCATCTTCACCGCTTAACTTGCCACTGATAAAACGGAAAAAACCGACAAACACATTACTCTCAAAATGACCGCCTTCTTCCTCAGAAATGTAGGAATACTTTTCCATTTGCACCCGTGACAAAGGGCCTAATTGGAACAAAGTACCATCTTCTAAAGTGATTTTGACATAGCCTTTGGCAGAAGTTTGGATGGTGTCATTTAAGTAAATCGGATCGCCTTGTGACACCTCACGCACATGACCTCTAATATCTTCTACCGAAATAGGGCCATTGACCACGGTGCTGGCAATACCGATTTGCGCTGTCTGTGGTACAAAGTTGCTGCCGCCATCTGCCGCTAATTGATAATTAGGCTGTGTGCTTAAATTCGCTTGCACATCTGTCGCTGACAATTGCGAACCGTCAGCCAGCATTAAAGGGTGTGGATGCGCGAAATAATTCGGCACAGTAAAGGTGTCAGACCATAAGTGAATAATTAAATCTTGTCCCTGCTGTGTCCACTGTGCGTCATTCAGCGTCACCTCATTAGGCAAAGGCGTGGTGTAATCCGAGGATGTGGTGGTATTGCTATCCATATTTAAGCTTCCTCACAAGCATTCTGCTAAAGGCGGGCATTAGAGTAGCATTTTTGACTAAGCCGCTAGTAATTAAGGAAAATCATAGATGATCCCAGCCAGATAAGCGAGCCTTAAAACAGCTTGTGGAATACACTGTTGGAACAAAAAAGGTCTGACTGTGATGTATTAACTGTTTAAACGCAAGTGGTTATAAAATGCTGTCTGAAGGGGCGATATAGCGTCACTGCTATTAAGTTAAGGCTGCTAAAGTCTTGTAGGGCGGATAAGGCTTTAGCCGTCATCCGCCGTAAGTGGCTTGCTCCAAGCTTCAACAGACCTGAGTTCGACGAAAATTATCATTAAAAACAAAGTTATGTTCATCGTTCCCACACAGCATGTCACTGTCATTAAGTTAAGCGTGTTTGTAGGGTGGAATAGGCGTAAGCCGTATTCCACCATGCGGTTTATGACCTGTTTTTACTCAGCTTTTTTGCAGAAGTCTATGGTGGAATACGCTGCGCTATTCCACCCTACAACGACAACGTTTGCTTAACTTAATGGTAGTGACACGGCGTGTGGGAACGAGAAACCAATTGTTTTTACAGAAAATATTTCGTCGAACTCAGCTTCAACAGTGTTATGTCGGATGACGGCTATCGCCTTATCCGACCTACATATGCTTAATTTAATGGCAGTGACCCTACACCACCTCAAAACCCTCCACCATCCCCAAAACCCGCTGCACTGCCACCGGTACCGCTGCCATCACTGCTGGCGATAACCGAGGCTGAAAAGCATTTATGTGCTGTATTTGTGCTGTAAGCAAGAACACGCGGGGGGGCTGTGGAATAGTGACGTGCATCGCTTGCAATAGCCATGCTAAGCCTGCTTCATGAGGTGTGTTTGCGCTGGCCAACATAGGTGGCTCAGGATCAGCGAGCACGCGCACATATCCGGCTCGGCCTTGGTTGGCTTCAGCGTCAATTAAAATCGCAACGTCGCAGTGTTCAAATAGGTTTAACGCTTGAATGCTGCGCGTACCGACATTAAACAGCGCGACGTTATCAGGTAAAACCTGCGCTTGTAATTGTTGGTAAACGGCTTCGCCAAAGCCATCATCTCCATGTAAGGCATTACCAAAACATAAAATATGGATGCGCATTGGCGGTCAGCAATTAAACTTGCATTTGTTGGTAAACCGCTTCGTTTTCGCCGCCAAATACTTCAATTAAACGCTGTAATAACGCGGCTAACTCTAAATTCAATAAAGCAAAATCGGCATCTAATTGTTGAGCAGCATCATTGCCATCAACCACTGTGTCGCTGTCCTCATCATCTGCACCCATCATTTGTAACCGTTTGATAACAAACTCTTCATCAACCACAAACGATAAACGGTTATTCCATTCTAAGGCCAAGCGGCTAACCAATTTGCCTGCGTCTAAATGCGCGTGTACTTCTTCAGCAGTTAAATCTTGATGTTTACAGCTTACTGTCGCGCCTTCTTCACCGTTATCGACTAAATGGCAGGCATCTGCCAAGGCAAAATCGGCAGGATATTGCTGATCCGCTAACCATTCGGTTAACACAACAGCAGGCGTTTGCTGCAATTGTGGACTGACAACGGGCAAAGAACCTAAGGTTTTGCGTAGTAAGCTGGTGATTTCTTGCGCCCGCTTGCGACTGCTGGTGTCTACAATCAACCAACCATTAGTGACATCAATATAAGCATTAATGTCAGAAGAACGGGTAAAGGCGCGAGGGATTAAATCTTGTAACACTTCTTCTTGTAAGGCTTTTTTCTCTTTGCCTCGCACGCGCCGATTTTCACGGATTTCGATTTCTTCAATTCTTTCCGCCAAAGTTTCACGCACCACGGAAGCAGGCAAAATACGTTCTTGACGACGGGCAGTGAATAAAATGCAATTGTTATTGGTGAAGGTTAAAACGTCTTCGCCACGACCTAACGGCGAAATCCAGCCCATGGTCTGCATGTCTAAACGACCACAGGGGTGAAAGCGCACGGTTTGCAACTGTTTATCTAATTCATCAACCGACAAGGTGAAAGGTTTGAGAAAACGAAACAAGTGAATGTTTTTAAACCACATGTGTATTCCAGCAATGACCTGACAGTAGTAACTGTCAGGCATGAAAACAAATAGAGGGGGGGAGCAGATTAATGTATCAACATCGCTGTTTGAGTAGCACGCAGCAGGCGGCTGTCGTGCAACTCAAGCAGTATTTTTTTTTATGGGCACAGCGGAGCAAGTTTAGAAACAGAGCGACGCAATGAAGCCCAGCCCATCCCTAAGTTTGCTTTACGGCTGGTAATTAACACCACTAATGCATCAGGTTTGTCAGGAATAACCATCATGAAGTGATAAGTGTTGTCAGTGGTCATTTGCACTTCTTTGATGTAATGCTTACTCGCATTGCCACGCATGTTCGCAATCATATCTTCTACTGCGGTCACGGTACGACCACGGAACATATCAACCGCTGCGGCTGCCACTGCATCTAAATAAGATTGCGTGAAGTAAGGTACATTATGAGAAACACCTAACAATAAACCGCTGTTTAAATCAACAACTGCACACCCTAAAGCAGAGTCCACTTCTTGGACGATTTGTCCGCAAATAGCATTAATATCCATAATTCCTCCAAGGCTAATCGAAGATGAGTTAACAATATCCCCCTGCTGAAGTCTTAGGCATCGCAGTTGTTGCCAATGTGGGGGTATTGAACAGAAAAAAAATCCTTATTTAAATCTGTTTACACGCTTTAAATTTAAGGACATAACGGTGCAATTTCAGGGAGAGCGCGTCGCATTGCTGCCCAGCCCATGCCTAAGTTCACTTTTTTATCGGTAATTAACACCAATAAAGCAGATGGCTTTTCTGGCACGATAGCCATAAAGTGATAAGTATGCTCTGTGGTCATTTGTACTTCTTTAATCAACTGCTGGTATTCAGTGCCGCGAATATTGGACAGCATTTGTTCTACTGCATTAATTGTCCGACCGCGAAACATATCAACCGCCGCCGCTGCCACAGTATCTAAATAAGATTGTGTAAAATAGGCAACCCTGTGGTTTACGCCTAATAACAAACCACTTTCCAAATCAACCACGGCGCAACCTAGGGCAGATGGGACGTTTTTGATAACATCACCACAAATTTCATTAATATCCATACCAACTCCGTAACGGGTTAAATTTATCCATAAATTGTGATATTTATTGCCGTTTCACGACTTTTTTACAGTTTGAAAATTAAAACTAATATTAACCGTATCTGATGAATTAACCTAAATGATACAGTTTTGTCAGCAAAAATAAAGCACCTAATAATATGGGCTGATGCAGCAAATAAATGCTAAAGCTGTAACGGCCTAGCCTAGCCAAGCTCATCACGAAACGGTTGTTGATCGGCTGAAAAATAAGCTCAGATTGCCGTAATAAACAGCCTAAAAAGAAGCCCAGCAATACAACACCTAGCCACGGCACCGCAGGCACATAGTCTTCTGTAGCAGGGCGATGTGTCATCAGCCCTACCCATTGCCATAATTTTTGATCAAAAAAAGGGTGTTGCCAGTATCCTAAGACAAGAAGACTTAACCCCACTGGTAACGCGAGCCAATAAGCACGTGTGAACAAGGGGAGTAACACGCTGGCTAAGGCAATAAAGTGTAAAATACCAAAAAAAATAAAGCGGTGGTGAAATAAAGCATAACTAATGCCGCTTATCAATACTGCCGCTGCGATTAACCATATTAAACGGCGCAACCATGCCGAAAATTGCAAGCCGTGTTGTGTAGCCAATGCAAAACTAAACCCCACAGTGCCGACAAACAGCGTCACAATCAAGCCGCGCCATGCTTGCCAGAAAGGCTGTTGATTCAGTGCTAAGCTTATCCAACCTAACCAGTTTAAATCATAACAAAAATGGTAAGCTATCATCATGACAACGGCAAAGCCACGCACAGCATCAATTAGGGTTGAACGGGGATTCACTTGCAAAGAGGCGCTCATAATCGCTATTGTTTAGCTCAGTGTGTCAGTTATGTGCTGGCAATGTCAGGCTGATGAGGCATAAGTTTGTAGGATGCGTTTTGTAGGTCGGATAAGGCGCGAGCCGTCATCCGACATAACACAGTTGAAGCTTAAACCAAGCCACTTGCGGCGGATGACGGCTGTCGCCTTATCCGCCCTACAAGACTATGCAAAGCCTTAATTTAATGGCTGGGTTCAAGTTTCAACCGCATGATGTCAGATGACGGCTAACCCTTATCCGACCTACAACATTGTCTACAAACCATTATCATGCAGGATTCCAATATTATCTGACATATAATAGTCAAAATTAAAGTGCTGCTGTTGAGACGAAAAGTGTGCAAGCACTCAAGCTGTGCAGTAGTATGACTGAACCCCAACATAACAAGCAAATTAAGGGTATCACAGTGGTAGAGCATTACTTTACTGCCACGCCTAACTTAACTCGAAATGTCTTTCTAGTGGGTCCAATGGGCGTTGGTAAGTCAACGATTGGCAAGCAGCTTGCCCAATTGTTGCGATGGACATTTAAAGACAGTGATAAGGAAATTGAAGCGCGTACCGGCGCCGATATTCCATTAATTTTTGAATTAGAAGGCGAGGCAGGTTTTCGCAAACGCGAAAAAAACATGATTGCAGAATTAGCCACCGAGTCACAACTCGTGTTAGCCACGGGTGGCGGTGTGGTGATTTTTGAAGAAAACCGCGAGCAGTTAAAAGCACATGGGCATGTGGTGTATTTACATGCCACCGTTGACGTGTTGCTGGAACGTACCGCCCCTTGTCGTAACCGTCCGCTATTACAGACGGAAAATCCGCGCGCCCGTTTAGAACAAATCATGACGGAGCGACATCACTTGTATAAAGAAGTGTCTGACTGCATTGTGGAAACCGGCAATCGGACAGTGCGCCAAGTCATTAAAAGTATTTGTAAGCAACTTACTCAGTTAGAAAAGAACGCATGAAAACTCTTACAGTTGCCTTGGGGGAACGCAGTTACCCTATTTTTATTGGTCAAGGTTTGTTAGCAAACCCAGAATTGGTGCGGCCTCATGTACGCGCCAAGCAAGTGTGCATTGTTACTAACGAAACCATTGCGCCCTTGTATTTAGCGCAAACCCGCGCTTTATTCAGCGGCTTTGACATTACTGAAGTGATTTTGCCTGACGGCGAGCAATATAAAACTTTGGACGTGTTAAACCAGATTTTTGACCAGTTATTAGCCAAGCGTTGTGACCGTCGGGTGACTTTAGTCGCCTTAGGCGGTGGCGTGATTGGCGATATGACAGGCTTCGCTGCAGCTTGCTATCAACGTGGCGTGCCGTTTATTCAAATCCCGACCACTTTGCTATCACAAGTAGACTCCTCAGTCGGTGGCAAAACGGGTGTCAATCACGCGCTGGGCAAAAACATGATTGGCGCGTTTTACCAGCCACAATGCGTATTAATCGACATTGACACCTTAAAAACCTTAGAAGATCGGCAACTGAGTGCAGGTCTGGCTGAGGTGGTGAAATATGGCTTAATCAATGATTTACCGTTTTTTGAATGGTTAGAAGACAAGGCCGAAGCGTTATATCAACGCGATCCGTCTGCTTTAATCGAAGCCGTCGCCCACTGTTGCCAAAATAAAGCCGATGTAGTCGCCGCTGATGAACAGGAATCCGGCGTGCGGGCGTTGTTGAATTTAGGCCACACCTTTGGTCATGCCATTGAAACCGGCTTAGGTTATGGCGAATGTTTGCACGGCGAAGCGGTGGCAATTGGCATGTGTTTAGCAGCGGAAATGTCGGCAAAACATGGTTGGATCAGTGCGGCAGAAGTGCAGCGCGTGCGCCGGTTGTTAGTGCGCATGCATTTGCCAACCACGATTCCAGCCGACATCAGTTGCGAACAAATGCAAAATTTAATGAAGGTGGATAAAAAAGTCATGGATGGTCAAATCCGCTTAGTGTTAATGCAGAAATTCGGACAATCTGTATTAACCAGCGATTACGATTCTGCTTTATTACAAGACACCTTGAATACAGGCTACACGGAGGCAGCTTAATGGGTGAATTGGCGGTGTATGCAGCAAATGAGGCGTTGTCGCGTGGTCGTTTAAACAGCGAAGCAGCACCGAATAGCTATCGGACGGAATATCAGCGCGACCGAGATCGCATTATTCATTCTGCCGCGTTTCGCCGCTTGGAATATAAAACCCAAGTGTTTGTTAATCACGAGGGCGATTTATTCCGCACCCGTTTAACGCATTCCTTAGAAGTGGCGCAAATCAGCCGCACGGTGGCGCGTAACCTGCGCTTAAATGAAGATTTAACAGAAGCCATCGCCTTAAGCCATGATTTAGGCCATACCCCGTTCGGTCATGCCGGACAAGATGCCTTAGCGCATAGCATGCGTAATTTCGGTGGCTTTGAGCATAATTGGCAAGCTTTGCGTATTGTGGATGAGCTAGAAGAACGCTATCCACAGTTTCGTGGCTTAAACTTAATGTTTGAAACCCGCGAAGGCATTTTAAAACGCTGTAATTCCAAACTGGCGAAACAGCTAGGCCCTGTCGCGGCGCGTTTTCTTAATGAAGGCTTGATCATGCCGCCCAGTTTGGAAGCGCAAGTGGTGAATATCTGCGACGCGATTGCCTATAACAGCCACGATTTAGACGACGGCTTGCGGGCGCGTTTAATCAGCATTCGGCAATTGCGTGAATATAGTTTGTTCGATGACCATTACACTGCGGTATTAAAGCAATGGCCTAGCCTGTCACAACGGCGCGTGATTCATGAAACCATACGCCGCATCATTGGCGATCAAGTCAGCAATTTGATCGAAACCAGCACCGCCACCTTAGAAGCTTTGCAACCGACTAACACCGAATCCGTGCGCAATGAAGATGAAGCGTTAGTAAATTTAAGTGCCATGATGTATGAAAAGCATTTGGATTTAAAACGCTTTTTGCGCCAGCAAATGTATCAGCACTACCGCGTGCGCCGCATGGCTTACAAAGCCCGCAATGTGATCCAACGTCTGTTTGAAGCCTTTTGCAACGACCCGTATTTATTGCCTTTAGAAGCCCAAATGGAAGTGCAACGCTTGCAAGGACAGCTTGGCAGTGATAATGGTCGCGCCCGTGCAGTTGCTGACTACATCGCAGGTATGACAGATCGCTATGCGATTGTTGAATATGAGCGTTTGTTCAATCCGGCAGAATTGCCTTAAAAAGGTCGTTGTAGGGTTTGCACCGCGTCTTTTTGCGGTGCGAACGCGGAGAAGTCTGCATGATGTTAGGATTAGGCGTTAACCGTCATCCGCCGATATGTCGTATGACGCTACGCTTATACGACCTACAACCGTTCTCATCCCAACCACGTAACGCCTAAGAACTGCTCCGCGTTCGCACCGCAAAAGGACGCGGCGCAAACCCTACTTAATATGATCTTGTTAATCCACCCGTATCACCCGAAAACCAACCGTATCGGATTTACGTTTAGGTGCAAATGAATCACGTTTAGTGGTGCGGTTTTTACCTTGGTAACTACGATAAGAACTGCTGCGTATCATGCGTTTAGAACAATCGCCACCTTCCCAGCGTCCAAAAGGTGGTGCGCCGTTGTAAGTGGGGCGATAACAATCAATTGTCCACTCTTGCACATTACCGATCACATCATGCAAACCAAAGGCATTTGGTGCAAAACTCCCTACCGGTGCGGTGGATTTGCCCGCCCATTGGCTGCCGCAAATGCCGCAGTTCGCATTATTTTGCCCAATTTCATACCCCCACCAATACAAGTTATCAGAGCCTGCTTTAGCCGCATACTCCCATTCCCGCTCGGTAGGTAAGCGATACTGTTTGCCCGTCTCATCAGATAACCACTTGGAATAATCACTGGCATCTTCCCAAGTGACGTTAATCACAGGGCGGTTACTACGTCCCCAGTTATTATCACTGGGTAAATTTTGCCCTGTTGCACGCGCAAAGCGATCATAATCAGCAAAAGTCACTTCATATTTACTAATAGAGAAATTATTTAAGCTGACTTGATGCTGTGGCTGTTCCTCTGGATAAGGCAGGCTGGAACGTGCGCCCATTGAAAAAGTGCCTGCTGGTAAACGCACCATCGTCGGGCCAAGTCCTCCAGAACGTAAACGATCTTGGTATTCGCCTAACGCTTTAACCTTCACCACTTGCGGTGCTTGCTTCGGCGCTTCTTCAACCGCTGCTCTTTCAGGCTCTGGTGCCGTATTATCTACAGGCGCTTCTGCGACTCGAGAGGCTGGTTTTTTAAACGGTAAATAAGCGTCTAGCAATGGCGTGAAAAAGACAACACCGGCCAAAGCACCTGCCCCAACAACACAGATAATCATCAGCCACAACAAAGTGGATTTACCGCGTCGCCGTGCAGTGCTCACCAATTTCTCACGATCAGCTTGCTTCTGCTTTTCCATCATCGCCCGTGCTGAATCGCGCTGGATTTTCAGCAACTCAGCATCTTTTTCCGCCTGCTTGCGAATCGTATCCATCTCTTTGCGCAATTGCTCTTGCTCAACTTCTTTTTTCTCAATCAGTTTGGCAAGTTCTTGCTGCAATTTTTCATCGTTGGCGCGACGCTCTTTAGCGGCATTTTGCTCCGCTTCATGTTTTAAACGCGCTAACTCTTGTTTGGCACGGGATAACTGCTCGATCTGGGCGCGTGTCCGTTGTTGCGCCGCTTCAATGCGGGCAATCCGAGACTCTAAGATGGCTTTTTCTTCAGCCGCTTTGCGCAACTCTTCTGGACTGAGTGCTTCAGTATCATCAGCACCACCACTGCTAGGCACTTTACGTGCGCTTGCAGCATCAGGGCGCGGACTGACAGTGCTAGGCTGTTGTTGCCGATCTTTCGCTTGTAATTTGGTAATGGCAGATTGCAGGGCACTGATCTGCGATACAAGCTTTTCTGCTTCCGCTGCCTTACGGGCAGCTTCTGCGGCATCTGCTAATTTTGCTTCAGCCTGTAGCTTGTTATATCGCTTAATAAGCTTTTGTGCTTCAGCCTTAGCCTGAGTTATCGAAGACACAATCGTACTCTCGCAATTGGGTTACTAGGGTAATGAACGCGGTTGCGTCATGAGTAGAGAAAATCACAAGACTTGGAGTTTATAGAAACATCAACTCACCGCTTTTACGTCCCAGACGGTTAAGTCTGCGTTCCCCCTACAGTTAAACTGTCAACTCGCAGTGTGGGCTGTCCCACACCAACAGGCACTTGCTGTCCTTCCTTGCCGCAAACACCTACGCCAGAATCCAACGCAAGATCATTGCCAACCATGCTCACCCGATTTAACACCTCTAAACCGTTGCCGATTAAAGTGGCACCTTTGACGGGGCGAGTGATGCGTCCATGCTCGATCAAATAGGCTTCATTAGCAGAAAACACAAACTTGCCGGAGGTTGTATCTACTTGACCTCCACCAAAATTCACTGCGTATAAGCCTTTGTCTACTGAGGCGATAATCTCGGCAGGTGGCGTATTTCCTGCCAACATATAGGTGTTCGTCATACGAGGCAAGGGGGTATGCGCATAAGATTCACGTCGCCCATTGCCAGTACAAGGCATCCCCATTAAACGGGCGTTCAGCTTATCTTGCATATAAGCAGTCAAAATACCATTTTCAATCAAAGTGGTGCATTGACTAGGCGTGCCTTCATCATCAATGTTGATGGAGCCGCGCAATTGCGACAAGGTGCCATCATCGACAATAGTACAAAGCGGTGAAGCCACTTTTTGACCTAAACGCTGGCTAAAAGCAGAACTGCCTTTGCGGTTGCTATCGCCTTCTAAACCGTGTCCAATCGCTTCATGCAGCAACACGCCAGGCCAACCCGCACCTAAGACAACAGGCATGCTACCCGCTGGCGCAGGCACGGCATCTAAGTTCAACAAGGCACGGCGCACCGCATCTTTTACATATTGCAAACCGCGTTGTTCTTGGGTAAAAAAGTCATAACCCGTGCGTGCACCGCCGCCAGCACTGCCTTGTTCTCGGCGACCATTTTGTTCCGCTAAAACAGAGACATTTAAGCGTACTAAAGGCTGTACATCGGCAGCCAAAGTGCCATCTGAGGCAGCGATTAAAAATAGTTTGTGCGTGGCGCGTAAGCTGACGGAAACTTGTGTAATGCGGGGGTCTATTTGACGGGCAGCTTGGTCTAATTCCTTTAATAAATTGACTTTTTCTTCTGCTGTTAAGCTGGCAAGCGGATCATCTTCACTGTACAGCGGTGTCATTGCCTGTTGTTGCCACACTTGCACGCGCTGATGTTGACCGTGGTGGGCAATACTACGCGCAGCTTGTGCTGCTTCTAACAAGGCAGGCAATTGCAATTCATCGCTATACGCAAAACCGGTTTTTTCACCACTGAGTGCGCGTACACCCACACCACGATTGACGTGGTAATGACTTTCTTTGATTAAACCTTCTTCCAATGCCCATGATTCTTGGTGACTGAGTTGAAAGTATAAATCGGCATAATCCACTTGATGCGTCAACATCTGATCTAGTACTTTCTGCAAAGCATTTAGTTCTAAATCAGCCGGTTGCAACAAACGTTCGGTGGCGATAGTAAAAGGCGTTAACGCGGTTGACATAACAATTTGCGATGTTTAATCGTTGGAAAGCGTTGGCGTAATTGGGCTTGGTGCTCGGTATCAATGTCGGCTATGACGACACCGCTACCTTGTGCTAAGCGGTTTAATACAGTGCCCCACGGGTCAACAATTAAGCTGTCACCATAGGTTTTACGACCATTGACGTGATAACCACCTTGATCCGCCGCAATCACATAACTCAAATTTTCGATGGCACGCACGCGGTTTAACATATCCCAATGCGCTTTGCCGGTAATCTCCGTGAAGGCTGAAGGAATGCAGAACACTTGTGCGCCTTTATCTAATAAATAGCGGAACAACTCAGGAAAACGCAAGTCATAGCAAATGGCTAAACCGATACGACCAAAGGGGCTATCAAACACAACTGCTTGCTGTCCTGCTTCGATGGTTTGCGATTCTTCGTAACGCTCATTATTGCCGGTATCCACATCAAACAAGTGAATTTTGTCATAACGAACAACCACTTGTCCTTCTGCGTTATAGACTAGACAACTGGCACGCACGCGCTTAGGGTCATCACTGGCTAACGGGATAGTACCGCCAACAATCCAGAGTTTATGCCGTTTCGCTTGTTGTGCTAAAAAGGCTTGAATAGGCCCTTCACCCTCGGCTTCTTGTGCGGCTAATTTATCGTGTTCATGTTGCCCCATTAAGGCAAAGTTTTCGGGTAACACGACTAAACGCGCACCTTGTTCGGCGGCTTCGTGGATTAAACGTCCGGCTTCTTGCAAATTGGCGGAGACTTGCGCGCCGGAAGCCATTTGAATGGCGGCTACACGATGAGTAGTCATAAAAACAGTATGGTTACCTACAAGTTCATAAATGAGAAGTGAACCTATGCAAACACAAACGGCTGTGTTGACAGCATTTGTCTTGCGGTGGTGATGTGCATACCACTGCACAAAAAAACTGGAAAGGCTAATTATTCAATAGGTTAACGCTCATGTTGTGCCGAAACAAAAGCGAGTAATGAGATTAGCCAACAGCGTGAAACTTATCACCTTGCTATATCTTAACGTAATCTGTTGGCTTAATGCTGATAGAAAAAATGAAGTGTTTTAATTTAGACACTTGTCATTTTTTTTACTTGTTCTTTTTATTAAAAGTCTTTTGGTTCAGCACGTATTGACGCTAGAACTAACCCTTAATCTTAGTTTACACGATTTTTCAGTGACTGTTATCGCCTACAGCTAAGAAAACCGTGCTTTGTATGTAGGGCGGATAAGGCGCAAGCCGTCATCCGCCGATATGCTCAACAAACAAGAGAATTTTACCCCACTACCTTTGCTCCTCCGCCGTTTGCCCACACTGTAGGCTCAGAGTTTAAATGTGCTTGCACAGAATACGCTGCGTTATATCATCTGTTTTTCTTTATCACTCGGCGTTACGCAGTTGGAATAAGAATGGTTGTAGGTCGTATAAGCCTAGCGTCATACGACCTATCGGCGGATGACGGCTCACGCCTTATCCGCTCTACGAAAAACCATCTATTCGCTTTGAACTGCATAACGCCTAATCACCAAAGAGGATTAACCCCATGTCGCTATCCCTTGGATTAGTGATCAGCATCATCTTGATCGGTGCTGTCATCTTGACCGGTGTTTTATTGCTGGTGTTCTTATTTTTCAAGAAGGTTGAACAAGGTAAAGCTTTAATTGTGAACACGATGGTTGCAGAACCCGTGGTGACTTTTACCGGACGCATTGTATTGCCAGTGATTCATAAGTCTGAGGTGATGGATATTTCGCTGAAGACGATTGACATCGACCGGCGCGGGCGTGAGGGCTTAATTTGTCGCGACAATATCCGCGCAGATATTCGCGTCACCTTCTTTGTCAGGGTTAATAAAACGCCTGAAGATGTGCTCAAAGTGGCGCAGTCGATTGGTTGTGAACGCGCTTCAGATCGTTCTACTTTAGAAGAGTTGTTTATTGCTAAGTTTTCTGAAGCATTGAAAACAGTAGGTAAACAATTAGATTTTGAAGATTTGTATAAGGAACGTGATTCTTTTCGCGACAAAATTATTCAGTTAATTGGCACTAATTTAAACGGTTATGTACTGGAAGATGCTGCGATTGACTTTTTAGAGCAAACGCCGATTGGTTCATTAGACCCACAAAACATTTTAGACTCGCAAGGGATTCGTAAAATCACTGAATTGACTTCTAATCAGAATGTGTTAACGAATGAGTTTAAAAACCAAGAGCAAATGAAAATTACCCAGCAAAATGTGCAAGCCAAAGAAGCCATTTTAGAGCTGGAGCGGCAAAAATCAGATGCTGAAGCACGCCAAGCGCGTGAAATCCGCAATGCGCAAGATCGCGAGCAAGCGGAAATGGAAGTGGTGGCAGCACAAGAACGCTTAAAAAGTGAAGCGGCACGCATTCAAACTGAAGAACAATTGGAAGTGCAAGCACAGAATAAACAGCGCGAAATTGAAGTGGCTGAGCAAAACCGCTTGCGGGTGGTGGGGATTGAGACCGAACGGGTGCAATTAGCCCGTGAACAAGAGCAAATTGCCCGTGAACGGGAAATTGAATTGCAGCAGATTGCAAAAGAAAAAGCCTTAGAAGTTGAACGGCGCGAAATTGCCAATGTGATCCGTGAGCGGGTGGCGGTTGATAAGACGGTAGCGCAAGAAGAAGAGAGCATTAAAGAGTTGCGCGAAGTGGCTGAAGCACAGCGGCAAAAACAAGTGTTAATTATTGAAGCAGAAGCCAAAGCCCAAGAGTCCTTAGTTACCGACATTAAGAAAGCAGAAGCGGCGAATGAGGCGGCAAAATTCCGTGTGCAAGAGCAAGGCGCGTTAGCAGAGTCAGAGCGCGAAGTGGCGGAAAAACAGGCAGCAGCGAAAATTCGTTTAGCAGAAGGGACACAAGCCGAAGCGGCTGCCAAAGGTTTGGCGGAAGTGAAGGTGCGCGAAGCCAATGCGGTAGCAATTCAGAAGGAAGGCGCGGCGCAGGCACAAGCGGAGTTAGATCGCATGCAAGCCGAGGCTAAAGGCACGGAAGAAAAAGGCTTGGCGCAATTGCGAGTGCGTAAAGTTGAGTTAGAACTGGTTGAGCAACAAGGGATTGCAGAAGCTAAGGCCACGCGCGAGCGTATGCAAGCCGAGGCGTGGGGCGAGGAGCAAAAAGGGTTAGCTACCGTACACGTACAAGAAGCAGAAGCAGAAGCGATTGAAAAACAAGGCATGGCGAAGGTGAAAGTGCGCGAAGCAGAGGCGCAAACCATCGAGAAAGAAGGTGCGGCAGAAGCGGCGGCCTTACAAATGCGTTTGCAAGCTGAAGCGGCGGGCTTAGTTGAGAAATATAAAGCTTTAGACACCTTAAGCGGCGAAGGGCGACAACATGAAGAATACCGCTTACGTTTAGAACAACAATTGGCGGTGCAAAAACTCAGCTTAGAAATGCAGCAACGGGTGGCTGAACATCAAGCGCAAGTATTAGCCGAAGGTCTGAAACAGGCCAAAATTGATATTGTGGGCGGTGATAGCATGTTCTTAGATCGCTTAATGAACAGCTTATCCGCAGCGCGTGCCGTCGATGGTTTTGTCGATCACAGTCAAACCGTGCAACAACTGCTGAGTCCTTATTTAGGTGAGGATGCAGACGCAAACTTAGTGCAAGACTTAAAAGGTTTAATTGGGCAATCTGGTTTGAGTGCACAAGATATTCAGCATTTAACCGTGTCGGCCTTTTTAGCCCGTTTAATGCGCGATACACCAAGTGCACAACAGCCTAAAATTGAGCAATTGCAGAAAGTGGTGCAGCAATTAGGCTTAGGAGATTTGCGTTTAGGACAAATGCAATAATTTGACAATGGCCTGTTAATAAACCGAGTAATTTGCTCGGTTTATTGCATTGCAGAAAATGTACTAGAAATCTGTTTAAAACAGTCTAGAAATCTCACTATTTAGCATTTTGCTTTGCAACAAATTAATGTATTAATGGTTGTTTTTTTAGTTGCTTGAAATCGGCTTATTTCCTTCTATAATTTAAAGTAACAAAAGAAATAATATTGCAAGCAAAAAAAAGAGCGTGACAAGACTTTGTCACGCTCAAACCGAGGGAGGGAACCATAATAACAATAGAAAATACAATAAATTCAGTGAGTTTAAAGCTTACTGCATTAAGCCTCTTTCCCTGCTTGAAAGAGGCTTTTCTATTGCAACCTGACGTTCATTATGGTGATAAACCTTAATGTTTAAATTACAACTATCATGCCAAAGCTTAATTTAGCTTAAACTGCTGTTTTTATTTAAGTTGAAAATAACCACTTTTTTTGTGCTTGTTTTAAATGGCACTGTTTTAGCGCAAGTTTTGCACTAACTTTGCTCATTCAACGGCCAAAACTCATCTTCTACATTGTGCAATTCATATAATGACATTGCATTTTCTAACTCATGAATTTCCCATGTTTGTGCATGACCACACATCGTGCTACACCATGATGCAAATGATTGGCGAGGTGAAACGCGCGCCTCTGTTACGGTATGCGCGGCATTAGGATCACCTGCCCAATGCACTGTGCGGATAACTTCTTGGCGAAACCAGATAATGTACTGCAAGTCAGTGCGATCTATATGTAAGCTAACAATGCCCGCTGCTTGTGCAGTAAAGTCAGCCGCCGCTGGGTAATGGCTTTGCAAATGATCGGTGAAAAATAAATAGCTAAATTGGTTTTGTTGTAACCACTGCAATAAGGCATCAAGCTGAGTTTCTGAAGGCGTAATGCCGCTGACATGCCGCTTATGTTTAAACTGCACCATCACCCCATCGGCTAATACCATGCGCTGCAAGCGTTGCCATGTTTCAGGGGAACGTTGGGGATTCATGCCCGTTGCGACTTTTAAAATGTCATCTAAACGCAGTTTATCTGCTTCTAAACGCAAGATTTTTTCATATAAGGCCAAGTTTTCACATAAGGCAATTTGAATCGATAATACTTGCCCTACCACTTCACACACGGTGCGAGTGGGGTAGTCGATATATTTTGCTTCGCTGTGATGACAGGCAATTAAGCCCCATAACTGGTCTTCTTTTAAAATTGAAATGCTAAACGAGGCATGTACTTGCATATTGCGCAAATATTCGATGTGTACCGGCGACACGCTGCGCAACACGGCGTGGCTTAAGTCTACAGGAGCATTGGTGTGCGGGTTGAGCGTGGGGACGATTTGCGCAGGTGCACAGTCGATGTCTGCAATACCGCGTAGCCAGTTATGACGGTATAACTCACGGGCTTGTGCTGGAATGTCTGAGGCGGGGAAATGTAAATCTAAAAACGAACGGGCGGAGGGCACTTTTGCTTCTGCAACGACATGGCCGCTCCAGTCAGGTGCAAATTGATACATCATCACCCGATCAAAGCCGGTTAATTGCTGAATTTTAAGCACGGCGAGTGTTTGCAAATCCGCTAAATTACGATTTTTTTGTAATTGGAGTGTAATCGTTTTGATTTGTTGGTAATGCCAATATAAAGAACGCGAAGCGGAATCAGGCGTGGTAAAAATGGTGTCGGGTTCTAATTCTAAAAGCAGATTAAAATGGCTGCGGTGCAAGCTGCCATGAAATGATTGCATTTGCCCATGCACTTTAAGTTCTAATGATAAGGCTTCTACTACTTTGCTTTGTTCTACATCTTGCAAACTGTCTAAGCTGGCAGAAACCGCCGCTAAGGCTTGAGGTTCTACAATATTGCTTAAAGGTTGTTTTAAAACTTGTGAAATGCGACAGCCTAATATTGCTTCAATATTATTACTGACTTGTAAAACGATTAGCTCAGGTTCGGATAAGACCAATAACACACCGTGTGCTTGAATGTTGCTAAGCAGGTGGATCGGTTCTTGTTCGCAAAGGGTAAGAGAATCGGCATTCATGGTATATAGGTTCTCAACAGAGCTGAGTTCGACGAAATATTTGCTGTAAAAACAATTGGTTTCTCGTTCCCACACGCTCGCAGGTACAACCGCCGTTATCCGCTGGAAAAAGCAGTATTTACAGGAGTTGAAAGGCGAAACACCACAAGGTAAACACGCACTGACAGCAGAACAGCAGCGGATTCAAGAGCTGGAAAAGCAGCTTTGGCGAGCCAAACGGGATAACGAAATCCTAAAAAAGGCTGCCGCTTTCTTTGCCATGGACAACTGGTCACAAAGTTGATTAGCCACGTAAAGAAAGCGAATACCCAATATACCGTCTTTGAACTGAGTCCGAGTACTTATTACTACCATTCTCGACAGTAAACGGGCACAGGCCATTACTCAGATTCAGGAAACCGCCGAACAGACTGGAAATACCTATGGTAAACGACGGATGCAGCGAATACTTGCACAACAAGGTATTCAGATGGGTTTATATAAAGTTAGCCGTTTGATGAAACAAGCGCAGGTGACGGCTATTAGACCTGTCAAGAAGCATCGTTAT
>QKBZ01000046.1 GCA_003245895.1 Beggiatoa sp. | reverse complement strand
AACCCTTCATAGCACTCAGTTGTCTAACGACGAGGAGGTTTTACGATGAACTGGCAACAATTAGAAGGTCATTGGGAACAGTTTAAAGGTGAAGCGCGCCGTAAATGGGGGCAGTTAACTGATAATGACCTTGAGCAGGCTAAAGGCAATTATGAAAAACTGGTCGGGAAAATCAAAACCAGTTATGGCGTGACCAAGGAAGAAGCTGAGCACGAATTGGCAGAGATTGAACAACGCTTAAAACGCCATTCTCATTAGGCGTATAGCGATCAGCCGCTGATCATGTCGCATGCCGATGCGACTTACAATATTCCATAGACTCCCAAAAGTTGGCGTTTATCTCGTTTCATCACAGATAAGCGCCGTTTTTTTGTGTCTTAACGCTGTGATACGGTATCTGAGAGATAAAATTCTTGGCTTAAAATTAACAACAATGCCCGTTGTGCTACCATTAAATGACTGACTTCAGCCCGTGCTTCAGGATTAGCGGCTTGATACCATTCGCGGAATAATTGCAGGCGGAAATAAAACGGCGCTTCGGGTTCATCCGTCGCTAAATCAGCAAGGCTTTGACTTAAAGCTGCAACATGGCTTTTCACCTGCTCAATTTTTTCTAAGGCTTTTGGCCAACTGATTAAACCGGCCTCATAACACTGTAATAAGCGGCATTGAAAACGCGCACAAGTATGCGGGCGTTCATGATAACAACGACATCGCCCTTGCTCATCTAAAGCACCACAAGGCAGCGAAAAGCTCGCACCGCTACTGCGTTCAATCACATTGATTGACACACTACGCCAGCGCGTGCGGCAAACGCGGGTGATGGTTTGCTCGCCTAGATCAACTTGTGCAAATAAAATGTCAGAACAACACAAGCCACACTGTAGGCATAAGCTATTCGCCTGTTGCTTCATACTGACACGCTACTCCGAAAATGATTCTTGTAAGGCTTGCGGCAATTCGCGCAAGGAGGGTAATTCTAAGCGTGGGCCATGCGGCAGACGTTCAAAGCGTTGACCGCTGCGATTGACCCACACCACTTGAAAACCAAACGCCGCTGCACCTGCTACATCCCACCCATTAGACGATAAAAAGCAAATGGACTCTTTTGGGCAATTGAGTTGCTCTACTGCCAATCGATACACACGCGGATCAGGTTTATACACTTTGACTGCTTCGACGGACAGAATGTGATCTATCGAGTGGCCAATTTCTGCTTGCTTAACCGCTGACTGCAACATGCCCAAAGTGCCATTCGACAAAATAGCGGTTTTAAGCCCTTGCTTACGCACTTGTTCCAACACCATCGGCACTTCTGGATAACAGTCTAGGCTTAAATAAGCTTGCATCAAGTTATATTGCAAGGCTTCGTCTTGAATATCTAAACAGTCGCAGGCATACGCTAAAGCTTCTTGTGTCACTTGCCAAAAGTCGGCGTGTTCATGCATTAAACTGCGCAGCCACGTATATTCTAACTGTCGATTGCGCCAAATCTGAGACAAGGTTTCAGCACTGGCTCCCAATTGTTGTCCATGTTTAGTCACAGCCGAATGTACATCAAATAAAGTACCGTAAGCGTCAAACACACAGGCTTGAATGTCGGATGATTGTGTCATGGGATAACTCCTTGAGAGCAGTGGTCGTATTCTTGTTACTTTTTTGTGTGTAGTAGAGGGGATTAAGGCACAAAGCGCGTTTGTCGCGGGCTTCGTTACTCCCCAAATTGCTACAGAGATGAATGTAACAGCCCTCTTCTATAGTGTCGATGATTTTTGTAAAGCTTGCTAATTTACCATGTTGCCTGCAAAAGAGATTTCCAAGACATGAGGTGTTACGCTGTTCAAAGCGAATTGGTGGATTTGGGTAGGAAGGTAGGTTTGAAAGTCACTGCCATTAAGTTAAGAGCTGTCACGGTCTTGTAGGGCGAATAAGGCGTAAGCCGTCATCCGCCGCAAGTAGTTTGGTGCAAACTTCAACTGTGTTATGTCGGATGACGGCTAAAGCCTTATCCGACCTACAAACACACTTAACTTAATGGCAGTGAGGTTGAGAGTGTATTAGCGGTATATCTCAATGCTGTTAGCTCAGCGGGGATAATGCTGAGCTAAAGCAAACCGCTTATGGCGGATGATGGCTATCGCCTTATCCGCCCTACGGGACAGGGATAAACCCTTTACTGGCAAGATTCACATTCAGGATCGTCAATCGCACAGGCTTTAGGCAAGTTGGATAAATCCACGCCTAAGCTGTCTGTGCTCGCCGCCACAAAGTTCGTCTGTGGCTGTTGGCTCACGGTATTTTTCTCCACATGCGTCGCGCCTAACGTGCGCAAGTAATAAGTGGTTTTTAAACCGCGTGTCCATGCCAATTTATACAAACTGTCTAATTTACGGCCTGAAGGCTCTGCCATGTATAAATTCAGCGATTGTGCTTGGTCAATCCATTTCTGACGACGCGCACCGGCTTCAATCAACCATGACGGCTCCATTTCAAAGGCTGTGGCGTATAAGGCTTTGATGTCTTCAGGGATACGGTCGATGTGCTGCACGCTGCCATCGAAATATTTTAAGTCGTTAACCATGACTTCATCCCATAAATCCAAGGCTTTTAAGTCTTCGATCAACCAAGGGTTAATCATGGTGAATTCGCCAGACAAATTCGATTTAACGAATAAGTTTTGGTAGGTTGGTTCGATGGACTGTGATACGCCACAAATGTTTGAAATTGTTGCAGTTGGTGCAATCGCCATACAGTTAGAATTACGCATGCCGTTAGTCATCACGCGCTGACGCAAGCTGTCCCAGTCTAAAGTTTGGCTGTCAGACGCTTCTAAATAACCGTGACGGCTTTGCGCTAACAGTTTTAAACTGTCAATCGGCAACACACCTTGGCTCCATAAAGAGCCATTAAAGGTCGCATAAGCGCCGCGTTGTTCTGCTAATTCAGTTGAGGCTAAGATGGAGTGATAGCTGATGAATTCCATCGATTGATCGGCGAAATTCACAGCAGCTTCAGAGCCATACGGCACACGCAGTTTATACAACGCATCTTGGAAGCCCATCACGCCTAAACCGACCGGACGGTGTCTTAAGTTTGCGTTGCGTGCTTCTTTGACTGAGTAGTAGTTAATATCAACTACGTTATCCAGCATACGCATAGCCGTATGCACTGTGCGTGCTAGTTTCGCTTCATCTAACGCGCCATCATCAGTGATATGTGCCAGCAGATTCACTGAGCCGAGGTTACAAACGGCAATTTCTTCGCGGGCTTTAGTGTTCAGCGTAATCTCAGTATTTTTGGTAATAAAACCATTTACCGTCCATGCATGTGTTTCAGAGTCAACCGTTAAGCAATAAGCATCTTCGTTTGGCAGTTCTGTTAAATCAGTGAAGGTTGCATATAGCTTTTGACTATATCCAACTTTAGTTTGCAGGTTAGTTAGATATTGTTGGGCAGCAGCAGAGGATTTATGTTGGGCACATTGCGTCACTTCTTCTGCAATTTGACAACCTTGCACAGAGGTAATAAGCAAACGGTAAAGTGGTTTACTCCAATACTCTTTGGTTCCTCCCTTACCATCAGGCAATGGTTTAAGCTCATGACTACGCATCTGATTAATAGAGCTTTTAACCCCAAAGTTTGCCCATAAAACCTGTAACTCTTGTATAAAACTCAGGTTGATAGATGCAAGAGCTAATGTTGTGATTTCAGGTGAGCTAACCACGTTACCATCTGCTTGATAAAGCCCTCGCAGATAAGCTGCAACGGTTTCTTTGTCCCCGTGCCAAACCAGTTCTGGTACTTTAAGTTTATTCTCAGGAGTAAATTCATGCTCTTTGAGTAACCGAGATAAGGGGGCAGAACTTAACCGCGCACGATGTAACTTAGTATTAATTGCAAAATGCGGTGTGTTTGTTGATGTGGTGTGCAACACTGTGTTGCCATCTAACAAGTAGTGTACGGTTTGCTCAATTTCAGGTAATAAAGCAAAATCGTTTTCCCACACATCGACGTACACTTTATTTTTTGCTGCGTCAAACGTGCCATCTCCCGCAATCAACCCCATTAGATAACTTAATTCGGGACTGTGTTGAGTACCCCATAAGCCTTCTAATTGTTGAATTAACAGTTTGTCATCTGCCTGCAAATCCTGCGCTTCAACCCAGCCTTTATCTTTAACCCACACTTTATGATCAGGCGTTACTTTGTGGGAATAACCTTCTTTTGTGTTAATACGCACCATTGGCGCATTAGGGCGTGGTAGCAGCATTTCAGAGGCATCATAAACCCCATCCAAGCCTACGACTTTATTTTTACCACCCAGTTGGTATAGCTCACCAATAGTAAGCATCCCTCGGTCAGTGACAACGCGTTGATCAGCCGCAATACAGCACAAATTAGAACTATGCACCACCCCCACATGCTGCTGAGGACTACGCACGTTGCAAGGGTCTTTGTATGTGATCCAAGGATGCCCTGTTTCAAACAACATGGTTAACATCTTGCGCCATAAATCGACCGCAGACACTTTTTTGCTAATGCGTAATTGACCAGCTTCGGCTAATTGCTCGTAATATTCATAACGGGTTCTGAAGGCTTCGCCCCATAACTCGTGCAAGTCTGGTGCTTCGTCAGGTGAAAACAGTGTCCATGATTTGCCTTCGTGCACCCGTTCCATGAATAAATCAGGCACCCAGTTGGCGGTGTTCATGTCGTGAGTACGGCGACGCTCGTCACCCGTGTTTTTACGCAGTTCTAAAAACTCTTCGATGTCGATGTGCCATGTTTCTAAATATGCACAACCTGACCCCTTTCTCTTTCCTCCTTGGTTAACACTGACCAACGTATCATTCGCCACCTTCATAAACGGAACAACGCCTTGTGATTGCCCGTTAGTGCCTTTGATCAGTGACCCCATGCCACGCACAGGTGTCCAGTCGTTGCCTAAACCGCCTGCCCATTTTTGCAGCATCGCGTTGTCTTTAATCGCGCCAAAAATGCCTTCTAAATCATCGGGAATGGTGGTTAAGAAGCAGCTTGATAATTGTGGGCGGCGCGTGCCGGAGTTAAACAAGGTCGGCGTGCTGCTCATGAAATCAAAGCTAGACAGCAGGTTGTAAAACTCTACCGCGCGGCTTTCGCGGTCAATTTCATTTAACGCCAAGCCCATTGCCACGCGCATGAAAAAGGCTTGCGGTAATTCAAAGCGTTGACCGTGCCAATGTAAGAAATAGCGGTCGTATAAGGTTTGTAAGCCTAAATAAGTAAATTGAAAGTCACGGCTAGGCTGTAAGGCTTGCGCCATTTTGCTTAAGTCATATTCAGCTAAGCGCGGGTCTAATAACTCGCATTGAATGCCGTAAGCAATGTAAGCAGGGAAATAGTCTGCATAATGGCTTGCCATCTCGTCAGCGGTGGCTAAGCTCACGCCGATGTCAATTTGGGCTAAGGCTTCTTCGCGTAAGCCGTCTAACAACAGGCGAGCGGCAACATAGGCATAATTCGGTTCTTTTTCGATTAATGTCCGTGCGCTCATCACCAAGGCTTGACCAACATCGCGTTCGGCGATGCCGTCGTATAAATTCTTTAAGCTTTCTTCGACAATGCGTTCAGCAACCACACCGGCTAAGCCTGAGCAGGCTTCAGAAACGAGGTGTCGTAAACGGCCTTCGTCTAAG
This sequence comes from Beggiatoa sp., assembly GCA_003245895.1. Lineage (GTDB taxonomy): Bacteria > Pseudomonadota > Gammaproteobacteria > Beggiatoales > Beggiatoaceae > SZUA-411. The sequence goes on along the minus strand of QKBZ01000046.1, from coordinate 2,354 downwards.
GCTTTTAATGCGCCGTGCGCGTCTGTGACATTGATATGGGACTCTTCTTTGTTTTCTGCCCGTTGTATCGCATGTTTTTCTCGGTATAACACGTAAGCACGCGCCACTTTATGTTCTCCAGCCCGCATTAAGGCCAATTCAACCTGATCTTGAATGTCTTCGATGTGTACTTTTCCGGCATGCTGCATTTGGCGCATTAAGCCATTAACCACTTGCTCAGTTAATTCGCGCACGGTGGTTTTAATACGGTTAGAGCTGGTGGCGGAGTAGCCTTCCACTTCTAAAAACGCTTTCGTAATCGCAATGACAATTTTGTTAGCATCGAACGCGGTTAATTGTCCGTTGCGGCGAATCACCGAGTATTGACTCAACTCAGCATTGTCCCAAGGGTCAATGTAACGGTCGTAAGCGTGCTCCAGTATTTGGTTTGGTTCAGGATCGGTGATCAGTTCAGGTCGCATGACGTTTGCAGTCCTCAATGTACAGAAAAGTAAGGACTGACCACCTTGGCGATGGTCAGTCCTTGGCAAAATTGCATTATATTAACGGATTGGGTAATTATCTTAAAGCAGAATAATTGTTTGATTTTAAAGAAAAAACACTTAATTGTTTGTTAGCATTGGACTTTTTCTTAAGTAGTGAATATAGATTGTTTTTGTGAGCATTGCTTATAGTAGGCGTTACACAGTTGGCGATGAGAATGATTGTAGGTCGTATAAGCGCAGCGTCATACGACATATTGGCGGATGACGGCTTGCGCCTTATCCGCCCTACGAAAGAGCAACTGTATAACACCTAATGCTTAACAGCACCTACACAAACCCCGTAAAATACAACCGGCGGCAATCTAACAATAAAAAAACAACGGCTAATGAAAACCGTCAATAACACACATATTGTGCTAACAATTCACATCTCACTTTTCGTTCGGTAGGAGAACATTATGTTACGAAAAAATTTTAATATGTTGCTCAGCGGCATGGGCTTATGGCTCGTGATGGCGATGACGGGCAGCGTTGGGGTAGCGTTAAGCGGTCATAGCTATGCGCAAGAAGAGGATGAGTTTAAACCGCCGATGATGGGCGCACCGACGCGCCGTGCAGGTGCGGGCACACGGGAGGCAGGGGATATTTTGTTATATTCTCTGGCACCGGAAGGCACGAGCAAAATTTTAAGCTCACAGCCGAACTTATACTGGTATATCTCTGAAGCACCAGAAGCCCCTGTCCGTTTAATGCTGCGCAAAATCAAGCCGGTGACTGCTGAGGATAAAAATCCTGTTTTAGAAACAATGTTAACGGTAGACAGCAAAGGCATGCACAAAATCACCTTAGCCGATTATGAGGTGGAATTAGAAACGGATGCTTTATATGAATGGTCTGTCTCATTAGTCACCGCTAACAATTCCGCCCGCATTTTAGCCAGTGCCACTATGCAGAAAGCAGAAATGCCTAGCGAATTAGCCGAGAAACAAGACGGTGCGGAGCCTGCTGCGTTAGCTGTGTTATATGCAAAAGCGGGTTTTTGGTATAACGCTTTTGACATTGTTGTACAGCAATTAAGCGGTGATGAAACCACCGCAGAAGCTGAAGTTGCTACAGACAGCAAAGCGACGGTAAAAACTGCAAGCAATGATAAAGCAGCCGCTAAATCTGAAGCGAAAACGGCAAAAGCAGAAGAACATGCGCTGGGTGAATTGGAAGCGATGCGCAAGTTGCTGTTAAAAGCGGTTGATTTGGATGATGTGTTGGCGTTGGAGGAAAAAGCGCAAAAGGAGCGGATGGCGAGCTAAATTTGTAGGGCGGATAAGGCGTTAGCTGTCATCCGCCGTGGCATTTGCTGTCTGAATCAGAGTTTAAGGATTTTCGGAATTTTGATTCAGACAGTCGTAACTCGCGAGCTTATCTCCCCAAGTGCTTTAACACTTTCCCGCCACTCAGCAATTTTCCCCTCATCCACAAAACTCACCGAACTCAACAAAACAGGTTCTAAACACTCCACACCGCAAAACTGAAGCGTGAACTGGTTAAGTTGCGCGATGACAGGGGCTGCTTGTTGTTCAGCAAAGTCTTCTGGCGCATCCATAGTCAGAATCAATCTTGAGGTTTTGCCTGTGAGCAACGGAATGACGGCTGAATTGTCTGCATCATATTTAAAGGTTTTACTGGGTAAAAAGGTTCGTTCGATTAAACCTTTCAATTTACTTGGAAGGCCGCCCCACCATATTGGCGCAACGATCACGATATGATGCGCCCATAACAAGGCTTCTTGGAACTCGGATAAGCAAGGCTCTAGTGCTTGAACATCATCATAACCACAGTCTAAGCTTGGGTTAAACTGCATCGTGCTTAAAT
>QKBZ01000303.1 GCA_003245895.1 Beggiatoa sp. | reverse complement strand
GAACTTCTCCGCGTGCGCAAAATGCCGAGAAAGTGTATTGCGACACATAAACTCAGTGGCGGCATTTCGCACACCCTACAAGCGTGCATGTCTTTGAACTTAATGGCTGTGAAATGCCATTTGGGAATGCAGTCGTGACGTGCCACGTCACGAGTGAACTAAACGACGGATTTAGCTCGATCTTGAAACAAACCCGCGACGCAGCGCGTCGTGACTGCATTCCCACGCAAAGCGCGTGGGAACGAGAAACCAATTGTTTTTACAGCAAATATTTCGTCGAACTCAGGTTGGTTCAAGTTTCAACCGTGTCATGTCGGATGACGGCTAAAGCCTTATCCGACCTACAAGACAACCAGCGCCGCACATCTTCCGGCTCATCCACATCCCATTGCATCGCTAACTCTTGCCATGCAACCCCTTGTTGCTGCAAACGCGCTCGCGTTTCCGCCATCACCTTGTCATGACTCCAAGCCGTTTGCTCAAACACACACGGTATTAGCCTTTTCATACCCACTAACACATAACCGCCATCCTCAGCAGGTGCGAACACTACCGGCACTTGCGCTAACGCAGCAAAGGCTTGCTCAATCAAAACAGTGCCAATATTAGGGCAATCACTACCGATAAGCACCGTGGGCAAGTCGCCTGTGCTGGCTAAAGCATGCGCCATGCGTGCGCCTAAATCCGCGCCTTGTTGTTGATGCAAACTAAGCGGGAAACGCTGGGCGCAGTATTGAAAAAAAGGCTGTTGAGGATCAGGGCTACACCATAATTGCAGCGGAACATGACCGGCAAGGCGATCTAATTGGGTATATAGCAGGTGTTGGGCAAAACGGGCGGCGATCACGGCGCCATATTCGGGAATTAAACGGGTTTTTACCCGCCACACTTGCGGGGCTTTGGCGAGGACTTGAACAATGCCCGTCATTGATAGTATTGCTGTAAACGCTGCGGAGAAACGCCTAAAGTATAAGCAAGGCGTAAACTCCACATTAAAACAATGGTGCGTACAATGCCGCGTTGCTCCCAACGGCGTGACGAGGTTAACACCTGTGTTTTCAAGCAAACGGGCTTGTGTAAGCGTTTTAAGGCATGGCTTAAGGCGACATCTTCCATTAAAGGAATATCAGGAAAACCGCCTGCTTGTTCAAAAGCTTGGCGGGTCATGAACATGGCTTGATCACCTGTGGCAATGCCGGTGAAACAAGAACGCTGGTTAATCGCCCATTCCACCACCCGCAATAACCATTGCTTGCCCGATAAACGCACGTTAAAACGTCCCCACGCTTGCGGGTGACTGACTAACAAGGTCGGCACGGTGGTTAACACCGCCGCCGCAGGCAATACAGTGTCGGCATGTAAAAACAATAAGCCTTGATACGACTCACAAGCTGCCGCGCCTGCATTCATTTGCAAGGCGCGTCCTTTAGATGCAGTTAATACTTGATCTGCCAACGGTTCAGCAAGTGATACCGTGTCATCCGTGCTGCCACCATCGACCACGATAATATGCACCCCTTCCGCACGGCAGCGTTGCAAGGGTTGTAAGGTCTCTACAATATGTTGCTGTTCATTTAAACAGGGAATAATTATCGCCAAACGCATTAAGACAACGCTCCACCACAGCTACTGCCTTGCCCTGCGGTGCAGCCATAGCAATGCTCACCGACTACTATCGAACTGTTTTGCAAATCCTGTCCTAACAATTGGCTTAAATGGTCGCCGTTGGCACGGGTTAAGCCTAGCATTTGATTGAAATCACAGTCATAAACATAGCCTTGCCAGTCTACGCTTAATAAACTGCGACACATCACTTGCCGCAAATTTTCTTCTCGATAGGCATTTTTCAACAGGGTTAAATATTGGTTAAATCGTCCTGTAGACAATAACCAACTGCCAAAACGCTGAACGGGCATATTGCACAAGGTGAGTAATTGGTTAAACACAATGCCGTAATGCGTGCCTAAAAACTGCCGGTAATCTGTCTCTAAGGCTGCTTGTGGCGGTGGCAAACTGGCATCTTGTGGGTTAAAGACTAAACTTAAGCTTAAACCACTGTCTGGCTGACCATAGCCCAGCGCATTAAGTTGTTGTAAACCTTCAATACTGCGCTGAAACACACCACGACCGCGCTGTTTATCCACATTTTCCGCTAGATAACACGGTAGCGAGGCAATCACTTCCACTTGATGCGCGGCTAAAAACGCGGCTAAGTCTTGCTGTGAAGGTTCAGTTAATACCGTCAAATTGCAGCGATCCATAACCCGTAAACCACGCTCGCGGGCAACTTGCACTAACTCACGGAAATAAGGACATAACTCTGGCGCACCGCCTGTTAAATCCAAGGTTTGAATGCTGGGTGTATGCTGCAAAAAATTCAGGATAAGCTGATAGGTCTCAGCGGTCATGGTTTCTGTGCGTTTAGGGCCTGCATTGACGTGGCAATGCAAACACTGCTGGTTGCACACATAACCTACATTGACTTGCAAGGTGGTGAGTTGATCACGGTATAACTTGGGAAAGTCAGTGTCTTGTAACAGCGGTAAGGTGGCTAGCATGACGAACTCCGAGAATGAGGCGGTTTGATAACTATCATCAAATGGCGTGCCAGATTAAACCGCCAAGGGTATTCAGTTAAACAGATTTGTACATTCTTGTAGGGTGGAATAGCGCAGCGTATTCCACCATGACATTCTGCCTGTGCTAAGTCTGAGCAGACAACAAGCCTCATGGTGGAATACGGCTTGCGCCTATTCCACCCTACAACACTGTTTAAACCGCAGGGTTGAGCGGTGCAAATGTCGAGAGTGCTTGTGATCCAGTGGTCTTGTCAGTGACATTGGATAAAGCGATTAATAACTCGGCTTTCCATGCTTTGACTTCAAACTCACTGGCGTGTCCACCGTATAAAACTTGGTCTAATTGTTGAATCAATGCAGCAAAGCTGTTGCCGTTTTGACAGTGTTGCAACACATATAACGCCAGTTGCGGCAAGGTTATGCTGACTGGCACTGCCCAACGGTGGTGCGCATAGTGCTGCAAACTGTGCCGTAAGTGTCGCAAGTCGTCTGTGCCTGCAAATTGTTGGCGTAACCATGTTTGATTTAAGCGTTTAGGCAAATTGTTAACCGGTGCAGATTCAACAGGACGCACGGTATTGCGGCTGTAAATGGATTGCCCTAACGCAGCGAATAAGGCCAACAAGGCTGCGGATAACAAGCCATATTGCAGCGGTGAAAAGGCGATATTTTCCACATACGTCACCGCAGGCACGGCGGCAGCGGCAACCGGAGACAGCGCAGCGGCTGGAGTTGGTTGGGCTAACGTGGGGTTAGGCACCACGGTTAAGGTTTGTGCCGGTAAAGTCGCCCATTGCAAACTATTACTTTTTAAGTCCCACCACGGAAAGCGAATTTCTGGCAAGTTCATGGTGCCGACTTGTAACGGGGTTAAGCTGAAGCTTTGTTTTAAACTGCTGCGCCCACTGCGCCCGTCTTTTTGCAATTGCCAATCGGTTTCGGGAGCAGGACTGCGCACCCGTAAGTCTGTTTGCTCCGGTAAATACTCCGTTAAATCGGGTAAGGGTTGCGTGCCGCCGCCGTCTACGCTTAAGGTCAAACTGCGAATGATAGGCACGCCAACCATCACTTCGCCTTTTATGTCGCTTTCCCATTGTTCGGTTAAGGCGACGGTTTGCGCAGGTAGCCAAGGTTGATGCTGTGCCGGTTGGACATTGAGTTGAATAGGATCACTGCGGAAGGTGACAGGGCGCGGCGAGCTAAAGGAAAAGAAGCCACCACCAAAGGAGCTGTTACGGCTATCGACTTTCTGCCCGACAATTTGTCCCGCAGGTAACTGCCAGTCACCACTCCGCAAAGGTGTCAATAGGTAAGTAACCTCACTGACAATCATGGCTTCGCCGTTAATAATTTGTTGTACGCTTTTATTACTATCTGGCAATGGTTTGATTAACACATTTTCACTCGGCGGCAAGGCTTGCAAGTCTCGCAATTCGCCACGGTGAATAAAGCGCATGGTGTAGTAAATCGGCTCGTATAAGTAAGGCTGTGCGTTAGACACGCTGACTTCTAAGCGAGAGCCATCCGCCTTTGTTGCACTGGCGGGCTTTACGGTGACGGTAATCGGTTGCGAGCGGATTGCACCAGAGGAAAAGTCTAAGGTCAGGGCAGGAATGGTCAGTTGGCCGGTTTTTTTCGGCTCTAACTCATAATACCAAATCTTTTGCCGCGTGATTTTGCCATTAATCACCTGCGTAGACTCGGAAACCGTTTGCCCTAATACGTTAAATTGGGCTTGTAATGGCGTTAAGTCAGGTGATTGTTGATAGACATCATCAAGCTGATTGCCACTTTGTTTAGGATCAATGGCAAAGTTTAAGGTCAGACTGAGGTTAAACGTCTCATCTTGGGTAATGCTGGTTGGCTCCACACGCGCCGTTAATGCCGATGCGGCATGCACTGATAGCGCAGGCCAACAACAAGAAAAGAGTACGGTATAGAAAAATAGGGTTATTAGACGCATCATTGTTAATAGTTTAAGTCAGTTAAATCAGCGTTTATTAATCGAAAAAACATCATGTTGAACACACATGATTACAATTTGAGAGGCATATAAAAAAAAGAAATGTTCCATAAACTGTATCGATTATGGTTAAAAGGCTTGTCATTATTCAGCATGCTGCTGTTTCCGCTATTGTATGAGCAAGCAGCGGAAACGCGCAAACACGTGTTGCATCTGCCAATGCCACAAGGTGCTATGCAAGCCAACTTAGAAGGGCAGTATCCTGCGTGTCAGTTGCTCGCATTAGGCGAATGGACTGTATTGGGTTTAGGGGCTGAAACACAGCAACAGGGCTTAACGGCACAAGTTGCACAGTATTTAAACCAACATACACAACAAGCCATGCACTGGCAGGCTTTAGGCTGCAATGGGATTGATCTGCATAAAATGCAACATTGGTTAAGCCCGCAAGTAGAGCCAATTAAACCGGATTTTCTTCTGATTAGCCTAGGCATCAATGATAGCATGCAAGGCACCTCTTGCACTCAATGGCACGACGGCTTACACAGTTTTATTGCAGAAGTGCGCCCTTATGTGCGTCAAGGCATTTTCTTCACCGCCGTGCCGCCCTTGCAATATTTGCATGGTGCACCACAACCGTTGCGCAGTGTGTTAGGGCTACGCGCCGCCGCTTTTAATGAAGAATTGCAGCAACTGTTGCAAACGCAAAAAAACTGCTGGTATATCCCCTTTCCAAGCCAGTCATTTCAAGCACAGCATTTAGATGCGGCGGGCTGTCATTTCTCTGCTGAAGGTTATGCTTGGTGGGGTGCACATGTGGCGCAGTTTGTGTTGCGGCAGCAAACGCTGGCGTTAAAAGTACAGCCTACAAAACAGCCTTTAATACCCCACCAGAAAACGGCTTTTAGTTCTGAATAAGCGTTTTATTAAGCCTAAAACGCACATACTTAAGCCGATAATCAAGCCATAGTGCAATAGAAACAGCACCAAATTTGCCTCAAGCTGGACTCCCAGCTTAGGCAAAAGCGCGTTGCTGACTAACAGCACATACGAATGCACGAAATAAATACCAAAGCTCATGCTGGCCAGTAAATGCAGGCGAGGGTATAACTGTACCTCCTGTTTTTTCATCACGTAGACCAATAATAAAATTTCTGGAAATAGGCGCACAGTGTTGATCATTTCAGTGTAATCACTGCCATTGCCATGATGAATCAAGCCTAAGTAACGCCATGCGTATTCAAAGCTAAATAGCAGTATAAAGACAGTGAGCAAGCTGTATAAATAGCGTTTTATCCATTGTAAAACTTGTTCGTGGTAATGGCTGACAAACATGCCGAATAAGTAAAAAGCAAAATAATGTACAAAAGAGCGTAATGGGTTATGAATCTCGGATAAATCACGCGGTATCCAAATCGACAGCAAGATAGCAATAGGCAGTAACCAATAAAGCTTATGGTATTTATCGATTTGATATAACACGGGCGAGATGAAGTAAAACAAGATGATAGTCGGCATAAACCAGAAAGCGGTTAATTGCATGCCCGTGAGGTAATAAAGCGCGACTTGTGCGCCGATGTTGTGCGCTTGAAAAGTGGGTTCGGCGTTGAGGTAAATGGCTCTAAAAATCGCGGGAATGGAGACAATGAGATAAGGCAGAATAATATAAAAAAACTTGGTTTTTAAATACTTAAGATAATGATATTTCTGAATTAAGTATTGAAATAAAAAACCGGAAATAAAGACGAATAGGCTAGTACTGCCTGCACCTAGCGTTTTTAACAGCGGAAAACTGACGCTGTCTAACGACCATGTGTAAAACGAGGCAAAAATGCAATGTGGCAACACAATGCTTAAAATCGCAAGACCTCGGAAGCTATCCATATATTTTAAATACATGATTAGGGTTCCTATGCGTGTTTGTCAAAAACTGCTTGTCTGGAAAGGATCAACATCATCTTGTAGGGTGTGCGAAACGCCGCCGAGAAGTTAGGATTGTTTCCGAGCTTCATCGGCGTTTTGCCCACCGTGTGGAATCTGGTGGGCAAAATCCCACCTCAACGACAACGGATTATCAAACGGCATACCCTGTGGGATTTCGCACACCCTACGACCGACACACCTGATTTAACCTACAACACATTGCTAACCTATTCTGTCGCCAACAAATTTTGAATTTGTTTCAACAAGCTAGGATCATCCGGCTCCACTTGGCTAGGAAAACTGCTGACAAGCTCGCCCTTACGGTTAATCAAATACTTATGAAAATTCCACTGTGGTGCTTCACCACTGACTTGGGCTAAGGCTTGATAAAAAGGGTGGGCTTGTGTGCCACGCACATGCACTTTTTCCATCATGGGAAATTTCACACCATACGTCAGGCGGCAAAAATCTTGAATCTGCGTTTCATTCCCTGGTTCTTGTCCTGCAAAATCATTCGACGGAAAACCTAACACCACCAAGCCTTGCGCTTTATAACGCTCATATAACGCTTCTAAGCCTTCATATTGAGGTGTAAAACCGCATTTGCTGGCTGTATTCACCACTAAAATGACTTGATCTGCATAGTGCTCACACAGTTTAACTTTTTGCTCAGTGTTCAACGCTCTCAGTTCGTAATCCAATAATGTCGAACAGGCATAACTCAACGTGCTCATAAATGATAGTGCGCTCATGATCAAACAACCTCCAAGCCAATTTCGCATCGTGGGTTCCTCAATGAAATCTATTTAAGCCTGATAGTAAGTTGAGGTAAGCAAAGGGAATAATCAATATTAGATAAGAATTGTCTAATAAAATATAGTCTAAAGATTACACAATGTTGTATTGAACACACTGTTTTCTTTGTCATACAGTAGTTTAGCCTGCAATAAATTCTCCTCTGTCACGCATTTGTCATGTCACCACGTTAGCCTGACTCGCTGTGTTTTGTGATGGCTCTCTCTCCATTGTTCGGTGCAATCGCATCGATGAACACAAGACACCAGTGTGAAACGCAAGGTTTATTTTGTCGTTGAAGCAGTCTCAACAGTTTGACCTAAACCTAAGCCAATATGTGCTGTTATGCACATTTGGTTCGACACTCAAAATTAAATAATGCTAAGAGCAGTGTATGAAAACGAAACTATTTGCATTGACTTCCCTCTCTGCCGCCCTTTTGTTAGCGGGCTGTAATGGCTCAGACAATAACAATACTGTCTCCTCTACCTCCTCTGTATGTACCGGTTCCGAAGGTAGTTCAGAGCGTATTTTTCTCCAGCAATTAACCGATAACTCAGTCATTATTAAATGGCGCGGTGATGCCAGTGCAGTGTGTATTGGTACTCGTCAAAACAGCTTAACGGTATTAGTTGATGGCATCGAAACTGAAGCAGATTGTAATGGTCAAGTTTTTTTGTAGAAAATCTAAGCCACATTTAGAAAAGATAAGTTTTTCTGATGTGGAGTCATGTAGTCAATAGCAGAGTGTAATCTGCGGTAGTTGTAAAACCAGATATAGCGTTGAACACAATCATGG
>QKBZ01000041.1 GCA_003245895.1 Beggiatoa sp. | reverse complement strand
TCATTAGTAATCCCTTTTTTTGATTTTATTTTACCATTTAAAACTTTATATTCAATTGCTTCAGCTATATCAATATTGTTTGATTTTTTATCACAATCAACCTGTATTATCTTTTGTAAAAAGTCAATAATAGGAGTGGAAAAGTTAATTTTTGGATTTTGTCCTCCCCATGTATTCATCAAGTCTGAAATGAGTGATTTATAAGTTAGAATAAAACCTGTTCTTGATGCTGGCAAATAAAGGCTATCTAGTCCAGTTTCAAAAAAAACTTGCTCTACCAGAAAAATTAATAATTTTTTAATATGAAACTTTGTTTTATTTTGTACTGGAATGGTATGGTTTATCCCACCATTTTTAAAAAAATAAGAGAATGAAACATTTAAAAGAGCATCTGTTTTTTCTACTGTAATAGCTTCATTTTGTTTCCATTTAAATGATAGCTTGATATTTTTTATATTTCCATTAGTATTAAATATTCTGAAAAAAATTGACTCGCTTTTTCTTGATAAGAAAACATTAAAATAATCTACTAGCTTATTAGTTGCTTGTTGATCAATTATTATTTTGCCATTGTTTTGTTCTAACAATTGCTCAAAAAATATAAACTCCTTATGCCCCTCATCAATAAACTTCTCAAACTCCTCTAAAACAACCGTCTGCATCCCCCACAACAATGAAGCCAAATAACTTTTCCCGCTATTATTATCCCCCACAAACAACATCAAAGGCTTAACCTCAATATCAGCCTTCTGAATCTTGCCGAACCCTTCAACATGCAATGTCCAAGAAACAGCCATAACAAACACCTCCAAACACAATGACTAATCGTTATACAGTATGACAGCTTTCCCCTGAAAAAAAACAGCCCTCTAAAACCTACTATTTTAATCAGGAATTTCAACAATTTAGCAATAAAAAACACGAAAAATACTCAAGTTTTTGAAAGACTTAGGCTTGACAAAACCTATATTACAGCCTAACTTGTCTCACACACACAGATTGAATCCCGTGACCTAAATAACATATAGTTAAGAGTTCCTGCCCTCAAATTACTGTTGGAGAACCAGAATGAGCGTTGTTGAAGAAGACATCCCAGCCCCTTTATTATTTACTGATAGCGCAGCGAGCAAAGTTAAACAACTGATCGAAGAAGAACAAAACAACGATTTAATGTTGCGCATCTTCGTACAAGGTGGCGGCTGTTCAGGCTTCCAATACGGCTTCACCTTTGATGAAACTGTGCAAGACGGCGACACCATCGTCGAAAACCAAGGCGTAAAATTATTAGTTGATCCTATGAGCTTCCAATACCTCGTAGGCGCTGAAATCGATTACACCGAAAGCTTAGAAGGCGCACAATTTGTGATCCGCAATCCTAATGCTACTACTACTTGTGGCTGCGGTTCTTCCTTCTCTGCTTAATAATAACGTCATCTGAGCCTTACGCTCAGCCGCGTTAATACCGTGATGCTCACCCCATCACGGTTTTTTTTGCCCGCTCGTTTTCGCAAAACCACAACAGAGACTAGCAGTTCCCTGCTAAAAAGCTGATAATGGCGACATATTTCGCTTAACGCTAAAACCAGAGCATGAAAATCATCACCATTGCCAACCTCAAGGGCGGTGTTGGCAAAACCACGACGACTGTCTCGCTGGCAGCCGCTCTAGCAGAGCGTGGTGAAAAAGTCTTAATTCTTGACCTTGATCCTAAAGCCAACGCCACCGACTGGACGGGGCTAAAAGTCGCTGAACGCGGTATCTTCACCCCCTTATGTGAATACGGCAAACTACAAGACAGTATTCAACCTACATCACTACAAGGTGTAGACATTGCCCCTGCAACTGAATGGCTGAGCAATGCCGGACAAATTTTGCAGGGCAAAGAAGGTGCGCAAACCCTTTTAAAACGTCGCTTAAAAAAACTACCACCACATTGGTCATGGGTATTAATTGATACAGCACCTGCATTAGACATTTTGCTAATCAACGCATTAGCCGCCGCCGATGGCGTGTTAATCCCCACTGAAGCCCATATGTTGGCTATTGAAGTCTTAGTCAAATTTTTACGCACGATTAGGTTGGTTAGAACGCGCTTAAACCCACATTTAAGAGAAGGCATTGTGTTGTGTCGGGCAGAATTGCGCGCCCGCCATACGCAAGAATTATTAACACGTCTAAAAGCCAAATTTCCTACTACGTTGTTTGCTACCCTAATTCGCTACAATACCCGCTTAATTGAAGCACCCTCATTTCGTCAATCTATCATGCAATATGCGGCTAACAGCACGGGCGCACAGGATTATCGAGCCTTAGCCGAAGAACTGTTTAAACAACGAGGATTATTGTAAATGGCCAAGCAGAGTAAGAGTACACTCGGCACTGACCCTTTGGATGCGTTAATACCCGCAGAACAAGCGTTAGAATCCGAGTCAGAAAGCAGCAAAACGGAAAAACAGCGCGTCACGTTTCAATTGTCTAAGGACGTAATTGAACGCGCACGTAATGCCGTGTATTGGACACCGGGTTTAACCATGTCAGGCTTAGCTGAAGAAGCCTTAAAACGTGAGTTAAAACGCTTGGAAGAAAAGCGCGGCATGCCTTTTTCTGAAAGGGCGCAAGAATTGAAGGCCGGACGGCCTGTTAAGCAAGATTAATTGCTCGCAACATCTATTAAATGGATGTTGTCCACATCGCTCAAAATATAGTTAATGCACTTTCGTAGGGCGGATAAGGCGCTAGCCGTCATCCGCCATTTGTCGCATGACGCTTCGCTTATGCGACCTACAACCGTTCCACGCTCAACGATTTAACGCCTGCATCGCTTCATCTAAACCGGCAAGCGTTAGCGGATACATTCTGCCTTCTAATAAACGCTGTATTATCGTGATAGATTGCACATGTTGCCAATGCGCAGATTGCACCGGATTCAACCAAATGGTTTTGGGATAAGCCGCTAATAAGCGTTGAAACCAGACTTTTCCCGCTTCAGCGTTATTGTGTTCAATGCTGGCTCCAGCATGAATAATTTCATACGGACTCATACTCGCATCGCCGACAAAAATCAGTTTGTAATCGGAGCCGTAAGTGTGCAGCACATCCCACATAGACAAGCGTTCGTCAAAACGGCGGCGGTTGTCACGCCAGACATATTCATAAGTAAAATTATGAAAATAGTAATATTCTAAGTGTTTAAATTCGCTACGCGCTGCCGAAAACAACTCCTCACATAAGCGGGTGAAATAATCCATCGAACCGCCGACATCTAAAAACAATAGCACTTTGACCGCATTATGACGTTCTGGCACCATTTTTAAGTCTAAATAACCGGCGTTGCGGGCGGTGGAGCGAATGGTGTCTTCTAAATCTAACTGTTCTGCCGCGCCTTGGCGGGCAAACCGCCGCAGACGACGTAAGGCGACTTTAATAGTGCGCGTGCCTAACTCGACTTGATCATCTAAGTTTTTAAACTCGCGTCGCTCCCAAATTTTCACCGCTTTTTGCAAACGCGATTCGTGCTGCTCGATGCGCACGCCTTCGGGGTTATAGCCATCCGCGCCGAATGGCGAAGTACCGCCAGTGCCGATCCAATAATTGCCGCCTTCGTGCCGTTCTTGCTGCTCGCGCAAGCGTTCTGCCAGCATTTCCATTAAAGCTGCCCAATCGCCCACTGCTTGCACTTTTGCCATTTCTTCTTCGCTTAAATAGCGTTCTGCTAAACGGCGTAACCATTCTTCAGGAATTTCGTGCGCTAATTCAGGCAAGCTTTCAATGCCTTTGAAATAACTGCTAAACGCTAAATCAAAGCGGTCATATTGGGTTTCATCTTTGATCAACACCGTGCGGCATAAGTAATAAAAATCTTGCACGCTGAGGCTGACTAAACGCTGTTGCAAGGCGGCGAGCAAGTCTAAAAACTCGCGAATGCTGACTTTTAAGCCCAGCATTTTTAAATGAAAAAAGAAGTTGATTAACATGCGTTACGATTGCTTGCGGCGTAAGCTGAAAATTAAGCGTTCAAACAAATGCACATCTTGTTCATTTTTCAGTAATGCGCCGTGTAAGGGGGGAATTAACTGCCGTTCGTTATGTTCGTGTAACACTTCTGGCGTAATATCCTCCGCCATGAGCAGTTTTAACCAGTCTAATAACTCTGAAGTAGAGGGTTTTTTCTTTAAACCAGGTAATTCGCGAATGTCGAGGAAGGTGCTTAAGGCTTCACGTAATAAACTTTGTTTTAGCTCAGGAAAATGCACTTTAACGATGGCGGTTAAGGTGTCTGCATCGGGGAATTTGATGTAATGGAAAAAGCAACGGCGCAAAAATGCGTCCGGTAATTCTTTTTCATTATTACTGGTGATAAAGACAATCGGACGGTGTTTGGCTTGTACTAAAGTGCGGTTTTCATAGACATAAAACTCCATCTTATCCAGTTCTTGCAATAAGTCGTTAGGAAATTCAATGTCGGCTTTATCGATTTCATCGATTAGCAACACCGCAGGCGTATCAGACTCAAACGCTTCCCATAATTTGCCCTTCAGCAAATAATGATTAATGTCGTGTACACGGTCATCGCCTAATTGTGAATCCCGTAACCGCGACACGGCATCGTATTCATATAAACCTTGCTGTGCTTTGGTGGTCGATTTGATATGCCATTGAATTAAGGGCGCGTTTAACGCTTGCGCCACTTCTTCCGCTAACAAGGTTTTGCCCGTACCGGGTTCGCCTTTAATCAGTAAGGGGCGTTGTAAGGTAATGGCGGCATTCACTGCCATCATTAAATCTTCTGTCGCCACGTATTTATCAGTGCCCGTAAAACGCATAATTAACCTTTTGCTGCCATAAGTAAGTAAAAATGGTTTTTGTTTTTAAATAAATGTGCCTAAAAATTGAAAAAAACAATGACTCAACACATAGTCAAAATAAAACCCTGAACTTATTCTCGTTGTAGGATGGGCTGACGCAGGAAGCCTATCGTTTACCGTGATTCGGTTGGTTTCCGCGACTGATGGGCTTCCTTCGTCAGCCCATCCTACGACAAGATGAACATGACGAAACACATTGAGCAAAATCAATGAGGAAGCCAAATGGCCATTGAAACCGAGTTAAAGTTATTGATTGCGGCTAAGGATATTACCCGTTTCAAACGACACCCATTATTAGAAAACGCGCAAATTGCCTTAGTTGAACAAGAACTTTATAACACGTATTTTGACACCCCACAGCATGATTTATTACAAAGCGGTGCAGGCTTGCGCGTGCGTCGCATCGGTGAGCAACATTGGCAAACCTTAAAAACCCGTGGTCACAGCGTGAGTGGTTTACATCAACGCTATGAATGGGAAATGGAAATCGAGGGCGACCAGCCTATTTTAAAAAAATTGCCGAAAAGCTTTGCCATTAAGGGCTATTCCACTAAACAACTGCAAGCTCTACTCGTCCCCGTATTTACCACCGACTTTAAGCGCACCACATGGCATTTGCAGCTAGAAGACGGTGTTTTGATTGAACTGGCTTTGGATCAAGGCGAAATTCGCAGCGGTGAACACAGCGATCCCATTTGCGAAATCGAGTTAGAGTTAAAAGCTGGTGAAGCAGCCGATTTATACCGTGCGGCTTTGTTGCTGCAAGAACACATTCCGCTCAGCATTGAAAACCGTAGCAAAGCGATGCGTGGTTATGATTTATACGATGCACAAGAAATAAGCCCCAGTAAGGCGGAGTCATTTCAATTATCGCCAAAAGACAGCGCAGAAGCGGCGTTTGTGCGCATTGCATGGCATTGTTTGCAGCATTGGCAAGCTAACCATTTAGCTATTTTAGCCAGTGATGATATTGAAGGCGTGCATCAGATGCGCGTGGCGTTGCGTCGCTTACGTTCATGTTTTTCATGGTATAAAGCTTTGATTCCACTGGCAGTGCAAGCAGATTTAAATGCAGAGATAAAATGGTTAACCGCTATTTTAGGCACGGCGCGAGATTGGGATGTGTTCGCTTTAGCACTGAGCAAGATTGCAGAAGCGGCACCTGAGTCAGAACAAGCAGCGTTGAAGAGTTTGCAAGCACAAGTAGCCACACAGCAAGCAGAAGCCTATAAAGCTGTGCGCAGTACTTTAGTTAGCTCACGTTATCAACGACTGTTATTGCAATTAGGCCATTGGTTAACCGGACGCAAGTGGCAATTAGCATTAAGCCAAGCAGAACAAACGGCGTTGCAACAACCTGTTGGCCAATTTGCGCCAATGGCTTTACACAAGCGCTATAAGAAGTTGCTAAAAATGGGGGCTTCTCTACGTCAATTGCCTGCTCTTGAGCGGCATGAAGTGCGCATTGCAGTGAAAAAGTTAGCCTATGGCATTCGCTTTTTTAGCAGTTTGTATTCAGCGAAGGCGAGCGACCGCTACAGCAGACACTTAAGCAGCTTGCAAGATGTGTTAGGCGAGTTAAACGATATTCAGGTGACAGAGGGCTTATTGCAACAATTAGGCGTGGCAACAGATGCACCTGTAGCACATTTTTTACGCGGTTGGTATAGTCACCAACAATGTATGCAATTAGATCAGTTAGATGTGTTGTGGCAGCAATTTGCTGCACAAACCGCTTTTTGGAAATAACACGACAAACTGCCATACCGCATAGGGTGGCAGTTGAGTGATGTGAGAGGATTAGCGGTGGCGAGAACTGGTGGTTGCTAATGCAACTGCCGGTTGTCCTTTACGCGGACTGGTGATTGTGCGCGGAGCACCTTTTGCGCTGTTGCGGGCAGCGGCAGTTTGTACTGCTTTCTGCATCAACGGCTCTAATTCTTTCAGCGCATTTTCATACACGCGACGTTTGAAAAACACCACCTCTTTCAATGGGTGCCAATAATCCGCCCAATACCAAGATTCAAATTCAGGCGTTTCGTTTTTATCCACGCAAATGTCTTTATCGGCACAGTTCAGTTTTAATAAATACCATAACTGTTTTTGACCGATACATAAGGGGCGTTGATGATAACGAATTAAGTGATTTGGCAAGCGATAGCGCAACCAGCGACGGGTCACGCCTAATACATCGACTTGTCTTGCGGTTAAACCAATTTCTTCATGCAACTCACGAAACATCGCTTGTTTCGGTGTTTCATGGGCTTTAATACCGCCTTGGGGGAACTGCCAAGCATCTTGCCCCACTCTTTTAGCCCACAGTACTTTCCCCTCCTGATTAATCAGGATGATGCCTACATTCAGTCTGTAACCGTCGGTATCGATCATGAGCAGCGCAACTATGAGTTAAAAAAATGGAGTTTCTTACCAGCATGGTAACAAGTCTACAAAAAGAGTTCTGAGAGTGCAAGCTTAAACGCTTTAATAAATCGTGAATAGCGTATGTAACAAGGCATTCTCTGCATCATAATAGGTGTATTTGAAATACACCTCAAGCCAATTAACCGACTTTTAATGAGAACTTAATAAAAAAGCCCGTTAGTATTAACATTAGTTTGAGTTAGCAACATAAGCCTCTAATTTGGCTTCTAGCTCTTCGCGGCGAATCGGCTTACTCAAGTAGTCATCCATGCCTGCGGCTAAGCAGGTTTCACGGTCGCCTTCCATCGCATTGGCCGTCATAGCAATAATGTGTGGCTGTGTTGCCAATTCAGTCATGGCGCGAATGCGTTGTGTGGCTAACAAACCATCTAATTCAGGCATTTGCACATCCATTAACACTATATCGTAAGTCGTTGTGCGCAAAGCATCTAGCACTTGTTGACCATTGGCTACGATATCCGCAGTGTGTCCTAACCGTTTGAGCATTAATAAAGCAACTTTTTGATTAACGGCATTGTCTTCGGCAAGTAAAATTCGCATAGGCTGATCAGGCAAAGTTTCGGTTGAAGGTTTAACCGCAGCAGAGGCAACTGGTGCTTCCAGTGGCGGGGTACGGTACGACGTTTTTGTGACTAATCCAGTTTCATTATGATGAGTGTTAACGATATAACGCAACAACTCAAACAGTTTTGCAACTTTTAATGGTTTTGTTAAGTAATGATGCAGCGAATTTTCTAAGGGAAAGCGCGCACAATATTGCGGGGGTAAGAAGAAAATAGTGGGAATTTGCGTGGCTTGCTGACAAATGGTTTTAAATTGTGCTTCCCACGTTGCCACACTGCCTACTAAATCAAATAACACCAAATCATAATGCGCATCAGGTTTGCGCAAATGCGTTAAGGCATGTGTGGGTAACGCACAGGTTTGCACGCTCATGCCCCAACATTGCATTTGTTGATGCAAGGCGGCTAAGGTGCTGGTGTTGGCACTGCAAATCAATATGCTTTTGTTGTTAAAGTGCTCTGAGGTTTGCCATAAATAAGCATAAGGGTATAGCGGTTCTGCGTGGGCGCGAATGGTGAAATAAAAAGTAGAGCCTAAGCCTTCTTCACTTTCTACCCAAATTCGCCCGCCCATTAATTCGCTTAAGCGTTTGCTGATGGTTAAGCCTAAACCAGTACCGCCATATTTTCGTGTGGTAGAGCTATCGACTTGTGAAAACGATTGAAACAAGCGGTGCATGCGTTCGGTAGGGATGCCAATGCCAGTGTCTTTAATGGCAAGCAAAATTTCATAATATTGATTATCAGCATCTAATAATTGTGATGATACTTGTACACGCACTTCACCGACAGAAGTAAATTTAATCGCATTGCTTAATAGATTAACAATCACTTGTCTTAAGCGCGTAATGTCGCCAATTAAAATATGCGGTGTATTGGGTGTAATGTGATAAATTAAATTCAGTTCTTTTTCAAATGCTTTTCCAGCCACTAAATCCAACGATTCTTCTACGCAAGTGCGTAAATCAAATGCTTGGCATTCTAAATCTAATTTACCCGCCTCAATTTTAGAAAAGTCTAAAATATCGTTAATCAAACTTAATAAGACTTCGCCACTGCTGCGGATGGTTTGCACACAATCGCGTTGTTCAAGGGTTAAACTTGTGTCTTGCAGCAATGCTGTCATGCCGATCACACCATTCAACGGTGTGCGAATTTCATGACTCATATTGGCTAAGAATTCAGACTTGGCGCGGGTGGCTTCTTCAGCGAGTTCTCGCGCAGTGATTAACTCTTCTTCCACCGCATCGGCGTGTTCAGTCGTGGTTTCTAGTAACAATTCAAGGTCTGCTTTTTCGCTACTAAGTTGTGCCACTAATTGTCGTAAACGGGTTAGTTCATCTCGCAATTCTTGTGTAGACGGAGAATCAGTGCTCATGAGATTAGGCATGGAAGTATTGAAAAATCAAACCGTTAAAAGATTATCGCTGGCTATTAAAATCACTTTAGATCATAACATGCAGTTGCCTGTGTACCCATAGTGAATAATACGCTTGTTACATCGTGTTTTATAGAATAGCTAAAGACAAGACGCTTAGCTGATATTTATTAAGCGTCTTGCTGATGCAGCATAATCGCTTAGCATTGTTCCCACGGTAAGTCATGAAAACGCCAGCCTTCTATTGAGCTGCGGTGATGCTCATTATCTAACGCACCTTCAAAGCCTTCTAACACATTGTAAATATGTTTAAAACCAGATTCTACTAAGGCTTTACCGGCTTCTAAAGAACGTGCGCCACTGCGGCAAATTAATAAGATCGGCGCACTGTCAACGGGATGAGAGCTGTCGTCATGATCATCAATGACCCCTCCTAACACGACTTTGCGCACTTCCCGAATAAAGTTGGGATTTTTAACCCAATCAGGGCCTTCAATCCATGAAATATGAATTGCACCTTTAGGGTGTCCAACAAATAAAAACTCCATCTCGGAGCGTACATCAATCAGCACCGCTTTGGGGTTATCTTGTAATAACTGCCAAGCGTCTTTAGGTGCAATGGAATGTACTCCATCAATCATGGTGGGTATCCTTTATTTAATGTAAATCATCTTCATGTGTAGGGTGTGCGAAACGCCGTCGAGAAGTTAGGGTTGTTTCCGACCTTCATCGGCGTTTTGCCCACCGTGCAGGGCTTAATGACCATGAGGTAGCAAAGTGTCATGCGACATTAACGGCGGATGACAGCTCCGCCTTATCCGCCCTACAAACACAGACCTTAAGCATCTGCGTTATTTAACAATTCTACTTTCAAATGCACCCCTTCAACACCAATCACGCGCACCTGCGTGCCTTCAGGACAATCAGGGCCTTCCACGCGCCACGAGCCATCGCCAACATGTACCCGTCCTACGCCATTGCAAATTTGATCTTGAACTACGAATACACGGCCTATGTGTTCAGAGCCACGCACGTTTAATTGCGGTTGATCGCTGCGAATGGGGTTTTTGCTGAAATAAATCCGCGTCAACATGATGCTGACAATAATACCAATGGCAAAAATAAACATTTGCAACTGGAATGAGATAGGAAATATCAACAGCAACACGCCAACAAACGCCGCCGCCACTGCCAACCACATAAAAAACGTGCCAGAGATGAATAACTCTAGCATTAGTAGCGCGATACTCAAAATCCACCAGTGCCAATAATTAGGCTCAAACATGAGTTGCTTGCCTCATCGTTAAAAGAGCTAAACCAAGTTTAAGGAGTCGTCGGTGCATCCAGATCAGGGTCTGGTGTGTAATCTGGTGGAATGTCTGTTGCACTATCTGCACTGGCAGCAGGCTCTGCCGGTTTAGGTGCAGGTGCTGGCGTTTTATCCGCTTTCTCTGGTTTACCTGTATTGGCATTAGGCGGCGGCGTAGTATTCAGCCTTTGCATAGCATCTTTTGCCAACTCCCCAATACCGGCCACAGAGCCAATCACGCTCGCCGCTTCTAACGGCATCATGATCAATTTTTGATTGTCTGCGCTGGCAATTTTTTCTAAGGCTTCGATATAGCGCTGACCTAAAAAGTAGTTCACTGCATGTATATTCCCGCGTGCAATCGCTTGCGATAACATCATGGTGGATTTAGCCTCGGCCTCCGCCTCACGTTCACGCGCTTCTGCTGCACGGAATGCCGCTTCTTTTTGACCTTCAGCTTCTAAAATCGCCGCTTGTTTTTCCCCTTCAGCGCGTAAAATTTCCGCTTCTCTGTCGCCTTGTGCTTCTAAAATCGAGGCGCGTTTTTCCCGTTCGGCTTTCATTTGTTTCGCCATTGCTTCCACTAACTCTTTTGGTGGTGCAATGTCTTTAATTTCAACCCGCAGCACTTTAACCCCCCAAGGGTTAGTGGCCTCATCCATTACCCGCAATAAGCGATGGTTAATATCATCCCGTTTGGACAACAACTCGTCTAAATCCATCGAACCCATTACGGTACGCACGTTGGTCATCGACAGATTTAAAATAGCATCGGTTAAGTCATCTACTTGATACATGGCCTCTGCCGCGCTCAAGATTTGATAAAACACCACGCCATCCACTCTCACCATCGCATTATCTTTGGTAATCACCTCTTGCGAAGGCACATCTAACACCTGTTCTTTCATATTCACTTTATGCGCGATGTAATCAACCAACGGCATAATGAAGTTAATACCAGGGTATAAAGTTCGCGTATAACGACCAAAGCGCTCAACAGTATATTGACTCCCTTGCTCTACAGTCTTAAACGTTAATAAGGCCAAGCCAATAATTAAGGCGACAAAGCCAAGAATCAGCACCCAAACGACAATATACGTTTCACCCATATTTATAACGCTCCTGCCAAAAATACACGTATTAAAAAAAGCCTCATCAATGGACTTGCCAAATACAGCAATAATAAGTCCTATTTTAATAGGTATATTGTGTCTAAGTGGAGGTTTTAATCTCTTTGTTTAACTCAGATGCTTATTAAATGGCAAATTTATAAGAGGGGAATAGTATCAAGAATGAAATTCGGTTGTGAGGTGGGGAAAAATCCTACAAGACCTAACACGTCTTTTCCATCAAACACACTGCGAACGATTGTCCACGCAATGTCTTTTCATAATAACGCTGCGCTTGAAAGCCATGATGCTGAAAAAAGGCTTGTGCGGTGACACTGACTTCAGCGAACCAATAAGGGGCAGGTAATTGTTCGATTGCTTGTAACAAGGCACGACCAACGCCTTGTCCTTGCATCGCATGATGCACAAAAAAACAGTCGATATAACCTTTATTCGGCTGAAAATTGCTAAAGCCACTAATTTGCCCCGCCACTGTAGCCACATACACTTGAGAATGGATAAAACGCTGTTGCCAAAACGATACGGACTCGATGCGCGGTGCCCACGCCTGCAATTGCGCAGGTGTATAGTCACGGGCATTCACTTGATGCACCGTGTGATAAAACAGCGCGGCGATGGCAGGTAAATCCTCAGCCATCGCTGCTCGAATCTGTAACGACATGCCTTAAGCACTCACCACTTCGCGTTGCCGAAACCAAGGCAGTAATAACAACATCATTAAGGCTAAAGGAATGTAAAACCGCTCATGCCACAGTTTTTGCTGGCTGCTCTGTTGTGGGTCAACGGCAACGCTGGCACGTACCCGCGCCAACAACACCTCGCTTTCTTGCGTGTACACGGTGGCGCGTTGGTAAATGCCGCCGCCTGCCGTCGCCAACTGTTGCAACACATCTTCGTGCAGTTTAGAAATCACCACCTCGCCTTTTTCATCGCGTTGCCATGTATTTTCATCTAATGGAATTAAGTCGCCTTGTGGTGAACCAACACCTAACACATGCAATTGTGCAGGCAGTTCTTGCACGGCTGCTAAGCCTGCTTGAAAATCTGCGTCGGTAAAATCGCCATCTGAAATCAGCAATATATGCTGCCCTTTGGCTTGATCAGCATGTATCCATGCTGCACTTTGCTCAATGGCTAAACCTAAACGACTGCCTTGCACGGGGGCTAAGTCAATCTCAAGGCTATAGAGTAAATGTTTTAAGGTGTTGTAATCATCGCTTAAGGGGGCGATTAAATGCGGGATACCGGCAAAGCCGACTAAGCCAATATCGATGTCTGCTTGCTCTGACAACAAATCTTCCACTTCTTGCAAGGCACGTTCAAAGCGCGATTGTGCGCCTGACATATCTTTCACCCGCATTGATTCCGATAAATCCAATAACACCAGCAAACTGGCGCGCGGGCGAAACACTTCCTGCTCGATATAATCCCAGCGCGGCCCCGCTAAGGCCAAGACCCCTAACCACCAAATCACACTCCAATACCATAAGCCAAAACGACGACGTGGCGTGGCGGCGTTCAGCAGCAAGTGAGGTAATAAGTGCCCTGCGGCAAATTTTTCTAAATATTGGAAAGCAGGCGTTTGCTTACGCGCTAATAACCACACACCTAGCGGCAACACAGCGGCAATTAACACCAATGGATAAGCAAAATTAAACTCAGCAAAGTTCATAGTGTTCCTGTTTGGGTATACGCACGGCGATATGATGTAAGGATTAGGCGGGGTTGTGCAAGTGGTTTAGGTGGGTGTGTTGAGGTAAGGTCATTATTTGTAGGGTGGAATAGCGCAGCGTATTCCACCATAAAATTCTGCATAAAGCTGGGCAAAAACAGATTATAAGCCGCATGGTGGAATACGGCTTACGCCTATTCCACCCTACAAGGCCAAACAGTCATTTACGCGACAAAAGTATCAAATTGACGGTGATAAGCCTCTAAATTCATCGGATCAAATAAACGCTTATCAAAAAACTGATCTGCCCCCATCACAATCGGCTGCGTGGCTGCATTTAACAGCCAAGGCTGCTCATGCACGCCTTCCACCTTATAGTCAACAGTTGGATAAGGTACGCCTAATGCCTCGGCGGCTTGGCGATAAATATCAGGTCGATACACTGCCTCTGCCACCGCTTTTACATCCATATTATCATCGCTTATTTGGTTCCAACGCTGCATTTGGGTGAGGAACCATAACGCATGTGAACGCCACGGAAACGTCGCGGCATAACGGTAAAACACGTTAAAATCTGGCAGTTTGCGCGGCTTTTCATCAGAGGCATATTGGAAAGTACCTAACATGGACATTTGCAAGACAGACTCAGACGCAGCAATATAGCCTTGCGTTAAAATACGCACAGCTTCCATCCGGTTTTCCGTTTGGTCTAACCATTTTGCGGCTTCTAACAAGGCCATTAAGGTGGCTAAATGCGTGTTCGGGTTTTGCTCTGCCCAGCGAGCAGTCACACCAAACACTTTTTCCGGCATGTTATTCCACAGCTCATAATTCGTGATCAAGGTGCGCCCAACATTCATGGACACCGCTTGTGCGTTCCACGGTTCGCCAACGCAATAACCACTGATCACGCCTGAATGTAATTGCCCCGTCATTTGTGGCGGCGGAATTACCACTAAATTCACATCTCGATCTGGGTCAATATTGGCAGAAGCTAACCAATAACGCAGTGCGTAATGATGTGAGGAAAAAGGAAAGACTGAGGCAAAGGTTAAAGGCGTGCGACCTTCTGCTTGTTCCGCTTTAATCACGGTTTTTAACGCATTCGCACTTAATGGTTGTTCCTGCATCGCTGCTGGATCAGCGGCTAACATGCGTTGATACAAATCATTACTGACGGTGATGCCATTACCATTTAAATCCATGCTAAACGCCGTTACCATCGCTTCTTTCATGCCACCAATGCCCAAGGTGGTTGCGAGCGGCATAGGCGCGAGCATTTGTGCACCGTCTAAAGCACCTACTAATACTTTATCGCGAATATTTGCCCATGACGCTTCAGACGATAACTCTACATCTAAGCCATAACGGGCAAAAAAGCCTTTTTCTTTGGCGATGACAAGTGGCGCACAATCAGTAAGCGGAATAATGCCATAAGTGAGCTGGGTCTTCTCTAAGCCTTGTCCATTGCCTGCATAAACGGCAGCCGGTGACAGCGAGGAATCGATAGGAGAGTGCATGACTGGTTACATTTATCTAAGTTAAATAAAAAAGGAAATGGCACACTTGCTTGTGTGTTGTATGAAGCTAGCTACAGCAGTAAATCAGCCATTGAAATCACCGTGCGAGCGACATCGCTCAAGCGTTGGTTGCGATCCATGGCTAATTTGCGCAATGCGTGATAAGCGCTTTCTTCATCCATGTTGCGCCGTTTCATCAAAATACCTTTTGCTTGCTCAATCAATTTGCGCTCTGCTAGGCGATTGCGTGTTTCATCCAATTCTTTGCGCATCGCTTGGTATTCTCGAAAACGGGCAATGGCCACTTCCATAATGCTTTTGACGCGTGACTGGCTTAAGCCATCGACGATATAAGCACTCACGCCTGCCTTCACGGCTGCCTGTATCGTTTCACGATCATCATTATCGGCAAACATCACGACAGGGCGCGGGTTTTCTCGGTTCACTAAGCTAAGGTGCTCTAATACATCGCGGTTAGGAGATTCCATGTCGATGATAATGACATCTGCGGTTAACTCTTGCACGCGCTGCAACAAATTTTCACTGCTATGAATGACACCAACCACGGTATAACCCGCATCAACTAATGCTTGCTGCAAAATAGCAGCACGTCCGCGATTTTCATCAATCAGTATAACCCGATGTTCCATGAAGTCTCTGTGCGAATATGAGTAAAATCAGTTATTTGGCAACAATCATGCCTTGCCAGAATTTAATGCTAAGCCTTTGTTTTCTAAATTAATTCACTGTGCACACTGTTGGCGCATGCTGTTGCATTCTGTGCCAAATTAAGCGAAATAAGGACTATTTTGGTGCATTGTTGCAGATTAACCTGATTATTAGTGTGGTTAATAGTGTAACTTATGAGCGCATTTCGCAAGTGTTGCACCGCGTTGATTAAGTGGATGACTTAAACGGATGAACGGAAAAAACGCGAAAATATAATGTTCTTTCAGCAAAAATAATTTATGTGCGTCCGCACAAAAGAAAAGCTTTGCTGTATTTCTAAAAAAACTTTAGATATAAGGGTTTACCCTAATAGGCAATATAGTATTTAACTGTTAATTTGTACCTTAATACAAAGATATTGCTGTCGCTACTATGATTTTTAGCTGAAAAAAACCGATATAAATAGTTTACAGCCAATATAGCGATGTTTTCTGAGTTAAAAGCTCAATTTTAGGTATCACGATTTATAACAATGAATCTCCAACAATTACAACAATACAGGGTACAAGCGCGACTTAACATCAGCACTTGCACCACCTTTCACCAAACTTGCAAAACAAACAATTTATGCTTGTTGTTAAACGGTAAGGGTTGAGGAGTTTTTAATGAATACTGTCACTTATAAAAATGCACAGCACGCCATGTCCAATGCGGGCAACCTCTCTGCGCTGTCGTTATCTAACTTACAAAAACAAAACGCGTGTCGCCCAGAGCATACACGTCCTTCTTACTTATTTTTGCGTAACTGGCAAAATGCAGTCCCTATTATTTTAGACATTGAGTCTTCAGGTTTTGGCGCAGGTTCATACCCTATCGAAGTCGGGGTTGTGTTGCGCTCTGGTAAATCGATTAGCTATTTAATTCGACCAGAACCTGAATGGACACATTGGGATGCAGAAGCCGAAGCCACCCACGGCATCACTCGCGAGCAATTAGAGCGCGAAGGTTTGCCTGTGCGCTATGTGGCACATGCGTTAAACGAATTGCTTAGAAACGAAAATGTCTATTCAGACGCTTGGGGTTTTGATTCCTCTTGGCTGTCACGCTTGTTTGATCAAGCAGAACTGCCACAGATGTTTCGCTTAGAGTGTTTAACACGTTTAATGAGTGAAAAGCAGTTAGATGTTTGGACACAAACCAAAAACCAAGTGATCGAAGAATTAGACTTGTGCCGTCATCGTGCGGAAGATGACGCGATTATTCTGCAAAAAACATTTTTGCGTAGTTTTTGGTAAAACAAGATATGCACACTTGTTGGGTGTGCATTGCGCACGCGGATGAAACCTAACATTCGTCAGACTTCTCCGCGTTCACACCGCCATTAAGTTAAGCGTTGTCACGGTCTTGTAGGGCGGAGGCGTTAGCCGTTATCCGCCGTGAGTGGCTTGGTGCAAGCTTCGACTGTGTTATGTCGGATGACGGCTAAAGCCTTATCTGACCTACAAACACGCTTAACTTAATGGTAGTGACTGTAAAAGGACGCGGTGCAAACCCTACAATCAGTGAAGATAACTCACCTTACGCACGGGTTGTAGGGTGTGCGAAATCCCACAGGGTATGCCGTTTGATAATTCGTCGTCGTTGGTGTGGGATTTTGCCCACCAAGTTCCGCACGGTGGGCAAAACGCCGATAAAGGTCAGAAACAACCCAAGCTTCTCGGCGGCGTTTCGCACACCCTACATCAGCGTTTTGCGTAACGTGAGAAGATAATTCCGCCCCCACACTTGAATTCCCATAATAGTCATAATATTCTTTCTTTCATTGCCAACAACAAACGGATTCACTTAGACATGACACAACATTCTTTTATTAATCAACAAAAAACTATGTTCAGCATAGTATGGAATTGTGTTATCGATTAAGGCGCATGCAGTCTGTTTAGTTGCAGTTTTTTTACTGGCTAAAAAAAAGCCCGTCTTAATACACATTAAGACGGGCTTTTTTTGGCCTTCCATTTTTACAACCGATAGAGGTGACATGATGAAACTAATGGCTCTTGTTCGACAACTAAAACGAGGATTTATCTGATGAACTCGAATGAAAACCGATATATACAAAACTCGGATAGTCGAGATTTCCCTGAAATGTTGATGGCGCGAACCACAGCTTATGGGGCTGTGTGTTATCGCAACAAACATCGTCACCGAAAGCGATTACGTTATGGAAAAGCACATTGTTGATGAAATTATTGCCTGTTTACCAGAAGGTAAAACCTTCTTCCATTATTTCAAAGACCGCTATGCTTTAATGCTATTGGCGCAAGCTGTGGCTGAAGGCAAAAGCGTTGCTCAACTTAAGCAAACGCCTTATGCGCGTTTACTGCAAAAACCGATTATTCAACAACACTTAGCGTCACTGGGTAAAGGTGAAGTCAAACGTGAAGGCTTAGAAGCCATTTGGGAATCTGATCCCTTTATCTTTCTGCTGGGCTTAACCACTTGGGGCAGTGAGCATAAAGATCATTGGTATCAAACCTCGCGTGCAGGCTACAACCTAGTGTTGCAACTCAATTTTTCCAACCAACACGATTCACAATATCAACGATTAGTGAGTCCTCAACACAACAATGTGTTTAACCCTTACCGATTGCACCCGATAGCCAAAGAGCAACCAAAAGGTGCGATGTTTCGCAATACTTTGGCGTGGGCGCGTATTGATTTAGATTTTGAACATGATCAAGCTTTGATCGAAGAAGTGCAAAGCGATTGGGTGCGAGAAGTGCGTGATATGTTGCCAAGACTGAAGTGGTATGAAGATGACGACCGTTTAGAGCGTTATGACATGGATGGTCGTAAACGCCATGTTCATCAATACTTTGAACAAGTCATGACACCTTATATGCAGTTTTGGGATGAAGCGATGCTCGCGGCAACTTTGCATTTTATTCGCAACGAACTGGGCATTAAAACCGTGTTTTATCACAGCTTTGAAACCGGCGCGACACTGAAACACTGTAACCCTCCGCGTTTTTTGTACACGGAGTTACCACGCCGTTTCTGCTTTGAAAAAACCACGGAAATGCCTGCATTTTTGCAAGATAACAAGATTGTGAAAAAGGCATTGAAGAAAGTATCAAAGCCTTATTGGTATCAATTAAAACTGTAACATCATGTGTTTAAAGTCCTTTCCTTTTGGGTAAAGGTCTCTACTATATTTCTCGTAGGGCGGATAAGGCGGCAGCCGTCATCCGCCGCAAAAGCTAACCCGTAGGATGGGCTGACGAAGGAAGCCCATCAATCGTGCCAACCGATTAAATCAATGGCTCGGTAAAGGAGGGGCTATCCTTCGTCAGCCCATCCTACAGGTTAATACCCCTCTCCCAAATACACCTCAATCACCTTAGGATTTGCCTGCACCTCATCCATTTTCCCTTCAGCCAGCACACTACCTTCATGTAACACCGTCACCGTGCGGGCGATGGAGCGTACAAAAGCCATATCATGTTCCACCACCACGACAGAATGGCGCGGCGCGAGTGAGGTTAATAATTCGGCGGTGCGTTCGATTTCCTGTTGCGTCATCCCAGCGACGGGTTCATCGACTAGCAGTAAATACGGGCTTTGCATCAACAACATGCCGATTTCTAACCATTGTTTTTGCCCGTGAGAGAGTAAACCTGCGCGTAAATACACTTGCTCGGTTAAGCCGATAATGCTTAACACTTCGTCAATGCGATCCCGTTGCTCGCCGCTTAAACGTGCCGTCAATGAAACAAACGTGCTTTTGTTCATCTGCATGGCAAGCTCTAAATTCTCTAACACGGTGTGATTTTCAAACACGGTCGGTTTTTGAAATTTGCGCCCAACACCTGCGGCAGCAATTTCTGATTCGTTGTATTTGGTTAAATCAATTTTCTGACCGAAAAACACCGCGCCGGTATCAGGTCGCGTTTTGCCGGTGATCACGTCCATCATGGTGGTTTTGCCCGCGCCATTCGCACCGATGATGCAGCGTAACTCGCCATTGTTGACGTATAAGTTAAGATTATTTAAGGCTTTAAAACCGTCAAAACTGACCGTGATGTTTTCCAAATACAACACCACACCGTGTGACACGTCGAGTTCACGCGATTGCAACGGTGGCAACATGAAGTCAAAAACTTGATCACGGCGCCAGAATTCTCGGGTACGTTCTAACCAAGCGTTCATGCTGAATCCTTCCGTTTAAATAAGCCGACTAAACCACGTGGTAAAAATAAGGTGACGAAAATAAATAAGCCGCCGAGGAAATAAAGCCATAAATCGGGGTATGACACGGTGAACCAGCTTTTCATGCCATTGACCACGCCAGAGCCGACTAAGCCGCCGATGAGCGTGCCACGTCCACCGACTGCAACCCAGATCGCCATTTCAATTGAGTTGGCGGGCATCATTTCACTAGGGTTGATGATGCCGACTTGTGGCACATACAGCGCACCGGCAAGGCCGCACAAGATGGCGGAGAATGTCCACGCAAACAGCTTATATTGCAACGGGTTATAGCCGCAGAACATCACGCGACTTTCTGCGTCTCGAATCGCCATTAACACGCGCCCGAATTTGCTCGTCACTAACCAGCGGCAAACTAAGTAGCTGATAAACAACACACTGGCGGTGATGACATACAAGGCAAGGCGGGTGTCGTGTTCTTGTAAGTTATAGCCGAGCAGGAATTTAAAATCAGTTAAGCCGTTATTGCCACCAAATCCGGTTTCATTGCGGAAAAATAACAGCATTAAGGCAAAGGTCATGGCTTGCGTGATGATGGAAAAATACACGCCTTTGATGCGCGAGCGGAAGGCGAGAAAGCCGAAAATATAGGCCAGCACGGCGGGCACAGCTAAGGCCATAAACATGGCAAAGCCGAAGTTATCAAAGCCATACCAAAACCACGGCAATTCCTTCCAGTCTAAAAACACCATAAAATCAGGCAATTCACTGCGATACACGCCCAAGCCTGCCATGCTGCGCATTAAATACATGCCCATTGCATAACCGCCCAAGGCGAAAAACACGCCGTGACCAAGGCTTAAAATACCGGCATAGCCCCAGATTAAATCCATTGCTAAGGCGACTAAGGCGTAACAGAGAAATTTGCCCAGTAACGGAACCATATAATCTGGCACATGCCATGTTGAACCGGCTTCGGTCATGGTGTTTAACAAAGGCACGCCGACGATGCCCAGTGCCGCAACTAAGAAAACCATGCCCCATGCTAAGGGGCTGTGCATTTGGCGTAAGCGCGTCATAATCAGTTCTCCACAAAGCGGCCTTTTAAGGCAAAAATCCCTTGCGGGCGTTTTTGAATAAAGAGAATGATAAATACTAAAACCATGATTTTAGCGAGCACTGCGCCCACCTCTGGCTCTAAGTATTTGGTTATCACGCCTAAACCTAATGCGCCTGTGACTGTTCCGGCAATTTTGCCCACGCCACCTAACACCACCACCATAAACGAATCCACAATATAACCTTGTCCCAACTCAGGGCCGACGTTGCCGATTTGCGATAAGGCGACCCCGCCTAAGCCTGCCACACCAGAACCTAGCCCAAATGTCCACATATCAACCCGCCGCGTAGCAATACCCATACAGGCCGCCATGTTGCGGTTTTGCGTTACCGCACGCACTTGTAGCCCTAAGGCGGTGCGCTGCAAAATCAGCCACACCATGACCACCACTAAGATCACAAAGAAAATAATGGCTAAGCGGTTGTAAGGCAGCACAAAATTCGCCGCGACTTCCCAGCCGCCGGAGAGCCAACTCGGATTAGCGACTTGCACATTTTGCGCGCCGAATAATACGCGCACGGTTTGAATTAACAACAAGCTAATGCCCCAAGTGGCGAGCAAAGTTTCTAATGGACGACCATATAAATGGCGGATCACGGTGCGTTCTAGCAGAATGCCCACTGCTGCGCTGACCATAAAGGCGACCGGCAAAGCAACTAATAAATAAGCATCAAAGGCGGCAGCAGGTAAGTAATCTTTAAATAGGTTTTGCACCACATAAGTGCTGTACGCCCCTAACATCAACATTTCGCCGTGCGCCATGTTGATTACGCCCATTAAGCCAAAGGTAATGGCTAAGCCCAGCGCGGCGAGTAGCAAAATACTGCCTAAGCTGATGCCGTAAAATAAGTTGCGTAAGGTGGCGATGCGGGCTTGTGAGGCTTCAATGGCGGCAATGGCTTTGCTGGCAGCGGTGCGCACTTCAGGCGGTTCTTTGTAACTGCCGTCGGTGTTTTGTTGTAATAAGTCGGTTAACGGTGGGATGAAATCGGGGTTGCCGCGTTGACCGAGCAAGTTAATCGCTTCTAAACGCTGTGCAGGGTCAGGGCTTTCTAATTGAATTTGTGCCAGTGTGGTTTCTAATAAGGTTTTCACTTGCGCATCGGTTTCGCGTTCGATGGCTTGCGTTAGCATATCAGCAGCATTATCCGGTGGGCGTTTTTTTAGCTCTTCGGCTGCGGCTAAGCGGGTTTTGACATCGGGCGCACCTAATTGCAATTGTGCAATGGCAGGTCGCAAGGCACGACGCACGGTATTATTTACTTTGGGCAAATCATTCAGCGTTAAACTTGCCGCTTCAGCCGTTGTGTCATCTAAGGCCGCGTGGGCTTTTTCACCTTGTACAATCCATAATTGCCCTGTCTCAGACGCTTTTAAGTCATTATTTTCTAAGGCTTCTAAAATGGGAATTGCTTTGGCATCACCAGTGGCACCAATTTGCTCAATGGCAGCGATTAACTCACTGCGGCTACTGGCCTGCGCTAAAGTGGTTAGCGCGTTTTCAAGTTCAGCAGCGTGTATTTGACTCGCAAATAGCACACAGCATAGGAATAAGGATAATCGGTGCAACATGGTAGGAGACCCGATGAGCAGAGGAAACGGCGGGGGGATGTGTTTGGCGATGGGTTGTGATCGCTGCACACATCCATTTAACCTGAGTCGGTTTTACTCGTTCCCACCATGTTGGTGGGAATGCGTACCGCGTCGCTCCAGCGGCGCGTCTAGCACCTAGGCAGCGTTTACTCGCGCCGCTGGAGCGACGCAGCATGCATTCCCATCGGGACGATGGGAACGAGAAAACTCAAGTCATTAACTTAAAACTTAGGCTCGGTACAATTACCGCAAACCCAAGGATAAGTCCAGTCAGCGACTTTTTTCGCGCTATCAGGAATATAAGGACTCCACGCTTCAGCACGGATAGGCCCTTCAGTTTTCCACACAACATCAAACTGACCATCTTCAGTGATTTCACCAATCATGACCGGTTTATGTAAGTGGTGGTTTTTGCCATCCATTTGAATATCAAAGCCAGAAGGTGCTTTAAAAGTTTGTGTGCCTAAAGCTTGGCGCACAGCATTCACATCAGTGGTGCCTGCTTGCTCAACGGCTTGCCGCCACATATTCACGCCGATATAAGTGGCTTCCATTGGGTCGTTAGTGACCCGATCTTCGCCACCGCTTAAATTATTGGCTTTCACATACTCTTGCCATTTGCTGATAAACGCTTTGTTTTCTGGCGTATCAACTGACATAAAGTAATTCCACGCCGCTAAATGCCCGACTAATGGCGCGGTATCAATGCCGCGTAACTCTTCTTCACCCACAGAGAAGGCAACCACTGGCACGTCCTCAGCTTTCAAACCTTGGTTAGCTAACTCTTTATAAAATGGCACGTTAGAGTCGCCGTTGATAGTCGAAACCACTGCACTTGGCTTGCCAGCAGCAAACTCTTTAATTTTCGCGACGATGGTTTGATAGTCGCTATGACCAAACGGGGTGTATTCTTCCATAATGTCTTCATCAGACACCCCTTTTTGATTTAAAAACGCGCGTAAAATTTTATTGGTGGTGCGTGGATACACATAGTCTGTGCCCAATAACACAAAGCGTTTTGCACCGCCGCCATCTTCACTCATTAAATATTCCACCGCAGGGATGGCTTGTTGATTTGGTGCAGCCCCTGTGTAAAACACATTGTAAGAAGACTCTTCACCTTCATACTGAACAGGGTAGAACAATAAACCGTTTAACTCTTCAAACACTGGCAACACAGACTTACGAGACACGGAAGTCCAGCAACCAAATACAACGGCAACTTTTTCTTTTTGTAACAATTCGCGGGCTTTTTCAGCAAATAAAGGCCAATCAGAAGCCGGATCGACCACCACAGGCTCTAATTGCTGACCTAACACACCGCCATTTTTATTAATTTCTTCGATTGCCATTAAAGCCATATCCTTCAATGACGTTTCACTAATCGCCATCGTACCTGACAGCGAATGTAAAATGCCGACTTTAATGGTATCAGCAGCGAGGGAGAACTGAGAAAACAACAGGGTTGCGCCTGCGGTAAGACCGACTAAGGCAGAACGCAAAGAGAAGGGTTTTGCGTGACTCATCCACATGTCTCCATATTGGTTTTTGGGGGTTGGACTGAATTGCTTCAGCATTAAGACGCATCGCAACAGCTATGCCAGTGGAATAAGTGACTGTTTCAATAAATTTTTAAGCTAAAACAGCACATATGACCGCGACATACTGCATTGATTTAGGGCTTAATGACTTCAGGACTGCACTTTTTTAGTGACAATCATTCGATGTCGCACCGCAACAGCGAAATACGACTTATCCTTGTTATTGGGCATTATGTCCGCGCATCACAATAATAGCGGCGATAAAAAGGAAACTTTTTAATAGATTGGCGACGCTTGTTATTTTTTTCTAAGCAAACCATTGACATGAAAGCGCGGCCTCTATAGAATTCCGCTTTTACCTTAGGCTAGGCTTAAGGCATATACAGAATAAACCCTCATCTCAATTTTTAAAATCCTTAGGTGCCAATTCTTGGTATTGTTCCGGCTTTGGCCGAACAGTGATGAGTAAACGGAGTATTTCTAATGAAAACCTTCAGTGCCAGACCCCAGAACGTCAAGCGTGACTGGTATGTGATCGATGCCGAGAATGTGGTTCTGGGTCGGCTTGCTACCGAAGTAGCACGTCGTTTACGTGGAAAACACAAACCAGAATACACGCCGCATATCGATACCGGCGATTATATTGTGATCATCAATGCCGATAAAGTACACGTTACTGGTCGTAAAGAGACTAGCAAAATGTACTATCGCCACAGTGGTTATCCAGGTGGCTTAAAATCCGTTCGTCTTGACAAAATGCGGCAAGAACATCCAGAACGTATCATCGAAGCAGCGGTTAAAGGCATGTTGCCTAAAGGTCCGTTAGGTCGTGATATGTATCGTAAGCTGAAAGTTTATGCGGGTACTGAGCATAAACACGAAGCACAACAACCGCAACCTCTTGAAATCAAACAAAACGGTTAAGCTCATGGCAGAAACACAACACTATAGCACAGGTCGCCGCAAAAGTTCTGCTGCGCGCGTTTTCTTGCGCCCCGGCGAAGGCAAAATCCTGATCAACAAACGTCCTTTAGACGAGTATTTCGGTCGTAAAACGGCGCGTATGATTGTACGCCAACCGTTAGAATTAATCGACATGACTGAAAAATTCGACATCTACGTCACTGTTTCTGGTGGCGGTAGCTCAGGTCAAGCCGGTGCCATTCGCCACGGTTTAACCCGCGCTTTAATCGAATATGACGAAAGCTTACGCTCTTCATTACGCAAAGCTGGTTTCGTAACCCGTGATGCGCGTGAAGTTGAACGTAAAAAAGTGGGCTTACACAAAGCTCGCAAACGTCCTCAATACTCAAAACGGTAATTTTTCACCGTCCGCGAGTATGGCAATTGCCGGTGTTTGGCACCGGCAATTGCTTGCCTTTCTCCTCTCTCTCCTGTTTTTAAGCTATTTCGCTTTGAATACTAACGTTGTTATTTATCCAAATAAATAACGAATCATTGTCCAAAACTCGCTAAATCGCCCTTCTGAATCCTGCCGCAAATATCCTGCAACAAAAGCATTTAGCTCATCAGCCGATAAGCTTTCGTCTAAAAAAGGTTCTAATATCTCTGCACGCAGTGCTTTTAGCTTTGGGATTGCTAAGCCTAATTTTTCGATGGTTTGCTGAGCCGCTAAGTCAGTATCACGCGCAGGTTTAATTTGTCCATCCCCTGTAAAAGCAAATCGCTGTTCACAATTAGGGTTTAGAGGTGAAATCAGCCATTCACTATCAAACCAGTCTGCTTTCAAATTGCCACAATGTCTTGGTTCACCTTTTTTAAGCTGATTTTGACAAGAACACAGTAAATTAGAAAAATCCAATGGATCAACAGCTTCATCACTTTGTGGCTGAAAATGCTCAATATGTGAATCATCATCTATTAACCTGCGTTCACAATAACAGCAAATATAGCCTTGCTCAGCCATCAAAGCATGCTTAACTGCGTGTTTCTCTTTGCCTTGCAAATCTTCATAACTAGGCTGCCAATTATCATCAGCAAGTGCTTTCCATTTGCTTAGTAAATCAGGTTCTGTTTGTTTGACAATATATTTCATTTGCCAATCAACTCTTTACGCCTAATTAATACAGTGGCTTTACTCAATTCTGGGTCACTACCAATCTTGTGTTCTAATGCAAGAATCAAATCTTTTGCCCCAGTCAAATCACCTTGATCAATTTGTAAATAAATTTCTCTCAGTGCAGTATTTACCACTATTGGGCGGGTAGTCTCTAGCCCCATAATATCTTCCAATACACGCTCTACAGTTTTGCCATAAGATTCTGTTGCACGCTGTGCAATAAGACCTTCACGACACATTGTCAGCAAAAATAGATTTTCTGGCTGTACGTGCGTAATGACATGTGGAGAGTGTGTTGAAATTAAAAACTGTATATTGGGAAAAACCTCTGTTAGCTTAGGTATAATTCTGCGCTGCCAGTAAGGGTGCAAATGCAGATCGATTTCATCAATTAACACAATGCCTTCTGCTTGCAAAGGATTATCTAATGTTGGGTTAGCAATCGCCACCCGACGTGCCATATCACCAATCATTGCCATCAAACATTTTTCGCCATCAGAAAGCTGACTAATTTCTAAGCGTTCACCTTGTTTTATCACTTCCATACGCAAGGGGTTACGTCGCACAGTTAATTTTTCAAATTCCGGCATAAAGTGCATTAAAGCCATTCTAACCGCTTCTAACTGTGGGTCTGGAAATTCTATATTAGCTGTATTTGTGAATATCTCGTGCTGATCTCGTCGCGCTTCATTTTCTAAGTCTTCTCGTTCACGAAACCACTCAAAAAAAGTACGGAAGTTAGCACCACTGGTTAAAGAACCTTCATAAGCAGAAAGTAAGTCAAAACGGTGCTTTTCTCGAATTCGTAATGGAATATCCAGCACCGCTCGATTTACAGGGTAATAGGCAAATAGTGGAATATTCGTCTTGCCGTTGTGTTCTGTAAGCGCAATGCGTAACTGTTTTGCCAATTCAGAGGTTTTGGTCAAATTAGAATTAGCTGTGCTGTCATGGAAACCTTCACGAAGTTTCGCAAGATTCCAGTTAAAAGCATGTGCGTTTTCATGCAGGGTTATCGCTAGGTTTGCTGAAGATTCGCCATTTTTAATATCAGATTCAACAATTTGTCTGCCTGATGTACCAGCATGCTTAACACGGTTGGCTAGCCAAGATAGCAGAATAGCACTTGCATCTAACACGCTAGACTTACCCGCGCCATTCATACCCACAAAGACATTTAGCTTTTCGTTGAGTTCAAGGGATAAATGATTCGCCCCCCGAAAATTTGTTAGCATTAATGAACGAATATACATGTTATGTCGCTTAACTAAGCTGTGAATAGCACAGGTTGATGTAAAAACTTAAGTTTGATTGTACGGTAAGCTTTAAAATTAATCGACATCAAGCATTTTTTGCCCTTACTCCGACAATTTGCGCAATAACCTCAAATCCATTATTCTGCTGAGCTATCTTTTTCACACAAAATTAAAAAGAAGCACAGCGCATGTATATTCATATTCTCGGTTCTGCCGCTGGTGGTGGTTTTCCGCAATGGAATTGTAATTGCCCCAATTGCCACGGTTTTCGTTCAGGTAGCATTAAGGCATTGCGCCGCACACAGTCATCGATTACCGTCAGTGGTGATGGTGAAAACTGGGTGTTGTTAAATACCTCTCCCGATTTATTAGCGCAACTTGCTGCGTTTCCACCATTGCAACCTGCCCGCCAAATCCGAGATACCGGCATTCAAGCCGTGATGTTGATCGATAGCCAAATCGACCATAGCACGGGGTTGCTGATGCTGCGCGAAGGCTGTCCGCTGCCGGTTTACTGTACTGACATGGTGCATCAAGATTTATCCACCGGTTTTCCTTTGTTTGAAATGTTAAAACATTGGAATGGTGGCTTGCAGTATCACCAAATCCCATTAGACGGGCGCAGTTTTGATGTTGAAGGCGTACCATTTTTACGTTTCACCGCTGTCAGTTTATCCAGCAAAGCCCCGCCGTATTCACCGCACCGTAATGATCCGCATGCAGGTGATAACATCGGTTTAGTGATTGAAGATACTCGCAGTGGTAAACGCTTATTTTATGCCCCAGGTTTAGGCGCGATTGAACCGCATTTACCGCCGTTGATGGCAGGTGCAGATTGTGTGTTAGTCGATGGCACGTTTTGGCGTGAGGATGAGATGAGCATTGTCGGCGTGAGCGATAAGCAAGCCCGCGATATTGGTCATTTACCGCAATCAGGCAAAGGCGGCATGATTGAGTTTTTAGACACCTTAGATAAGCCGCGAAAGGTATTAATT
>QKBZ01000304.1 GCA_003245895.1 Beggiatoa sp. | reverse complement strand
ACTCCTCCCGCTCTTTCGTATAATCCCCTAAATCCGTTTCAGATTAAACCAAAAACTAAACCTCTAACACCCACCCCAAATTCACCGCCCCGCCAAACACATCACACACACTCGCATTCACAAAACACACCCCATCCTGCACACACCGACCATACCCCTCATGAATATGACCAAACACATGAAACCGAGGCCGCACCCGCTGCACTGCCTCCACTAACGCCTCACAGCCGACATGACGACCTAAGCGTACCTGATCCAACACCCCAAACGGCGGCGTATGCGTCACCAAAATATCTAAATTCGACGGTATCCGCGCCCACTTCTCCGCCAACGCTGCCCCCCGCGACAAACCAAACGCATAATCAAAAAAACGGGGCTGCCAAGGTGAACCCCAAATTCGCAAACCTTCCACCTCTAACAACTCATCCTGCAAATACGTCACCGCCGACAAACACCGCCGCGCTTCCTCAGGATGCGACTGCAAGGCAATATCATGATTGCCCGCAATCACCACCTTATGCCGATGCGGCAAACCCGCCATAAAATCATTAAACGCCGACATCGTTGCCAAACCACCGCGCGAGGCGGAAAAATCCCCCGCATGAATCAGCATATCCCCGTCAGGAATCTCCACCTGTTCATGCAACATATGCGTATCACTCAACACCACCACCCGCATCGCCTAAACCTCCGTCGCCTCAATAATCGACTGCTGCGCAATCTCCGCCAACTGCACCAACTGTGCTTCCGTCATCACATACGGTGGCATAAAATACACCACATTGCCCAAAGGCCGCAGCAACGCGCCCCGCTTTAAGGCCGCCCGATATACCGCCAAACCGCGCCGCTCCTGCCAAGGATACGGCGTTTTGCTCACCTTATCCGCCACCAATTCCATCGCTAAAATCATCCCCGTCTGCCGAATTTCACCCACATGCGGCAATTCCGCCAACGGCGCAACCGCTTCCGCCAT
The DNA here is from genome assembly GCA_003245895.1 of Beggiatoa sp. Taxonomy (GTDB): domain Bacteria; phylum Pseudomonadota; class Gammaproteobacteria; order Beggiatoales; family Beggiatoaceae; genus SZUA-411. Next base: position 7,132 of record QKBZ01000304.1, on the reverse strand, counting down.
CACCTGCGCTAAACGCCGATTGCGTGCAATCACATCGTCTTCAGCGAAAATATCCAAAGTCGCCAACGCTGCCCGACAGGCCAAAGGATTACCGGTATAACTATGCGAATGCAGAAACGCCGTTAAGCGCGTGTAATCATCATAAAACGCCTGATACATCGTCTCCGTGGTCAACACCACCGATAAAGGCAAATAACCAGCGGTCAAACCTTTAGACAAACACATAAAATCAGGGCTAATCCCCGCCTGCTCGCAAGCAAACATCGTCCCTGTGCGCCCAAACCCCACCGCGATTTCATCGGCAATCAAATGCACTTGATGCCGATCACAGGCTTCGCGCAACAACTGCAAATACACCGGATCATGCATGCGCATGCCGCCCGCACATTGCACCAAGGGTTCAATAATCACCGCTGACACCGTGTCCGCATGTTCGGCTAACAAAGCTTCAAGCTGCACAAACTGCCGCCGCGCATAGTCTGCATAACTTTCGCCCGCCTCGGCATAACACCCCGCAGGCGACGGCGCGGTGATCGCCTCCATCAATAACGGCTTATAGGTTTCCTTGTATAAAGCCACATCGCCCACCGCCAACGCACCCAAAGTCTCGCCGTGATAACTGTCTTGCAAAGTAATAAAACGGGTTTTCTCGCGCCGCCCGACATTTTGCCAATAATGAAAACTCATTTTTAACGCGACTTCGACCCCCGCTGACCCATTATCCGCATAAAAACAGCGGGTTAACGGCTTAGGTGTCAAAGCCACCAAACGCTCAGATAATTCAATAATCGGTTCATGGGTAAAACCGGCTAAAATAACGTGTTCTAATTGATCCAACTGCTCGCGCACCGCCGCATTAATGCGCGGATTGGCATGACCGAACAGATTCACCCACCACGAACTTACCGCGTCTAAATAACGATTGCCGTCAAAATCTTCTAACCACACGCCTTCACCGCGTTTGATCGGAATCAACGGCAATTGCTGCTCGTGGTCTTTCATTTGGGTACATGGATGCCAAACGGTGGCTAAATCGCGTTCAATAAATTTTTGATTATTCATAATAATTTTTTGAGGTTTTCCAAATGTTAACATTAGACGCTGACGGCGCATGGCTGCAAGGGGTGCGACATTGCCCGTCGCCGCATTGCGATGCGCGTCCAGCCGAGATGACACCAGAATTATTAGTGATTCACGGCATTAGCTTGCCGCCAAATCAGTTTGGTGGTGGCTATATTGATGCCTTATTTCAAGGCCGTTTAAACCCAGATGATCATCCTTTTTTCGCCGAAATCCAGCATTTGCGGGTGTCAGCACATGCCTTGATCCGACGCGATGGCGAGATTGTGCAATACGTTTCTTTTCTGCAACGCGCATGGCATGCAGGCGTGTCGCAGTTCCAAGACCGCAGCCAGTGCAATGATTTTTCGATAGGAATTGAATTAGAAGGCTGTGACGATGTGCCGTACACCGAGGCGCAATATCAACAATTAGCACGTTTAAGCCATGTTTTGCAACAACGCTGGCCTGTGATTACCCAAGAACGTATTGTTGGGCATTGTCATATTGCACCGACGCGGAAAACAGACCCAGGGGAAGCGTTTGAGTGGGAAAAGTATTTTAGCTTGATGGCAAAAGCTTAATTCATGACAGTATTGATGCAGACGAGAATAAGCACTATCCAATAAACTGACAACGCATTATCTGTTTAACTGAATAACAATGCGCAATACGCTTTTATATTGCCTTTTTTCATTAAATACGGTTAAGTTATTCCCTGATTAGGAGTATTTATTATGACTGAATATGCAACATTTGCCGCTGGCTGCTTTTGGGGTGTTGAAGCGGTGTTTCGTCAAGTCGCTGGGGTTGCCAATGTCACGGTAGGGTATACCGGCGGGCATTTGGAAAACCCAAATTATGAAGCGGTTTGTACGGGACAGACCGGACATGCTGAGGCGGTGTTAGTGGAATTTGATCCACGCATGGTGTCATATGAACAGTTATTAGACGTATTTTGGCATAATCACAACCCAACCACCTTAAACCGCCAAGGCCCCGATATTGGCACACAATACCGCTCCGCCATTTTTTACCACTCTCCTGAACAAGCCGAAGCAGCACAACGTAGCCGCGCTGCCTTAAGCGAAAGTCAGCGTTATGATCGCCCTGTGGTGACAGAAATCGTGGCTGCGGCACCGTTTTATGCGGCTGAAGACTATCACCAACAGTATTTTGCTAAACGTGGCATTAACGCACATTGTCACAGCAGCTAGTTGTTTGCAAAGGATGGTAGGGGCTTAGGCACAAACAAACATAAACAAAAAGGATTTCTCATGCCACATCAACTACATTACCAACGCTATGGCGAGGATGGACAGCCATTATTAGTGTTACATGGTTTATTTGGTTCTGCTAAAAACTGGCATTCTGTCGCACTGAAATTGCAGCCGGATTATCAAGTGTGGGCGTTAGATTTGCGCAATCATGGCAGTTCGCCGTGGGATGTAACGATGAATTATCCCGCCTTAGTGGAGGATTTACGCGATTTCATCGAGCATCATCATTTAGGCCAAGTGAATATTTTAGGTCATAGCATGGGTGGCAAAGTGGCGATGGCTTTGGCCTTAAGCATGCCGCAATTGATTAATCAGTTGATTGTGGTGGATATTGCGCCAGTCAATTATAACCATAGTTTTCTGGATTATGTGCAAGCCATGCAACGGGTTGATTTACAGGGTTTAAATCGCCGCAGCGAGGTGGATCAGCATTTAAGTGAGTCGATCCAAGATGCGGGTATTCGCATGTTTTTGCTGCAAAATTTAGTGTTTAATACCGATCATTATGATTGGCGTATTAATTTGTCGTCTTTAGCGGCGAATATGCAATATTTAATCGGTTTTCCAACAGTGCCAGATGGCACACAGTTTGATGGTAAGACTTTGTTTTTACGCGGCGAAAAATCAGATTATATTTTACCTTCTCATCACCCAATTATTCATCAATTGTTTAATAAGGTTCAGATTAATACGGTGGCTAATGCAGGGCATTGGGTACACGCGGATCAGCCTGCGGCGTTGATTGAGCAGGTGCGGGGGTTTTTGGGGTAGGTATGACTCGTTGTCTGGTTTGTCTGGTTCCCACGCGCCTTGAGGCTGTAAAAGAACTTCTTGTCTGAATCAGAATTCACAGAATTTATAAATTTTCAGAATTACAAATATCTGATAATCCTGTTAATTCTTAAATTCTGAAAATCCTGATTCAGACAATTTGGCGGTTCTTTTACAGCCTCGCCTTGCGTGGGAATCCTCTGCGGCGCGCCTGCGCCGAGTGTTAAACACTGATATAGGCTTGCTTTTCGGTCTGGATTTTCTTTCTTCTATCTTACCCCGTTCTGCATTTCGTGACGCAGGCGCGTCTGGACTTGCTACCACGCAAGGCGCGTGGGAGCCAGAAAACGGAAATTCATGTCTGGTTCCCACGTGCCTTGAGGCTGTAAAAGAACTGGCAAAAACGCCTATTTTTCACTTGTAAGTCATTGATTCTTCTTTGTCAAACAGTGCAAAAATGGAGTTCTTTTACAGCCTCAAAGCACGTGGGAACGAGAAACCAATTGTTTTTACAGCAAATATTTTGTCGAACTCAGGTCTAGCTGAATCAGCATTAACGCCAAGGTATTCGCACCGGCATAACTGGTACGGTGAGATGCTCTGTGCGCTGCTCATCTTGTAAACAAGGGTGTTGCGAATACCAAAGCGCGGCAGGTAACGCGGTTAAACCGTGTAAGAAAATACTCAGTAGGATAGTTAACACAGTAGTGGCTAATAACAGTGGGTGTAAGCTGCCAGTTTCGCGCAGCACTAAAATCAAATACACCACAGAGGCAATGCCTCGGGGGCCAAACCAACCGATAAAAATCAAGCTGACGGGGTGTAATTGTTCGCCGTATAAACTGATTGTCGTCGCAATGCCACGTAACACCAGTAAACTTAACAGCGCATACATCACCACAGACCACGTTACATAAGGTAAGGCAGGCGGTACGATTAAAGCACCGAAAAATAAGAAGGTTAACAAGGTTAATAACTGGCCTTCTGTTTCGGTAAAGTCTTGCAAAGCATGGCTCAGTTTCGGCACACTATTCCCTAATGTTAAACCTGCACAAAAGGCTGCTAGAAAACCATTACCGCCGATCACTTCAGCACCACTGAGTGCTAACACAGGCAGTGTTAGCAAGGTAATGCCTTGAAAACTACGGGTCATCCAAGCGTTCGTTTGCCCCCACACAATCAGTTGCCCCCCTAAATAACCAATCACAATACCGAATAAAGGGCCTAAACAGAGTTGTAACACTAAGGCCAGCAATAAAGCACTGCCTACGTGTTCTGTGTGAGTTGCCCAACCCAATGATAAGGCGACTAATAAAAAAGGCAGGGCAATACCATCGTTTAAGCCGCTTTCGACATTCAAGGCTTGTCGGATGCGCATAGGAATGCCTTGGCTATTAATAACGCTTTGTGCCAGCGCGGCATCAGTTGGCGCAAGAATGATGGCTAACATAATGATTTCTAGCCAGCTTAACTGCGGTAGCAATAAGCCACCCACAGGGATGGCGAACACGATTAATAACGGCAAGCCAATGGTTAGCAAACGAATGGGAATGCTTTGCGCCCTTTTTAGTTGTCGAATTGGAATACGCAAGGCATCAGAAAACAGCAATAACACGAGCGTAATTTGTGCCAGATGGTAAACCACGTTGTTATCCATCCCCAGTTGAATTTCGTCTAAGCCTAGCGGGCTGAGGCCAAACCCCAACACCACAAAAATCATCGGTGCGCTGATAGAGCTTTTTTGTAAAAATTTAGAGATACCGGCAAATAGCAAAATCCCTAAGCAAATCAAGGCTAAGCCATGCATATCCATTTGAATACTCTCATACGATAGGTAACTAGATTAATGACACAAAAATCAACACGCTTTATCTTAATTTTGGCTTTACTCATCTTAGTCGGTGGTGGTTGGTATGCCCATCACTATTTAAAAAAACCGGAGCCGTTGTATATCGGTTTGGCTGCCTCCGTGCAGCAGCTTTCGAGCAAGAAAATAGAGCAGGCCGCTACCTTATACCTAGAGCAACTCAATGGGCAAGGCGGGATTGATGGGCGAGAAGTTAAGCTTATTGTTCAAGATGATTCAGAAGATGTGGAGCGTGCTGCCAAGCGCTTAATTGACAGTCAGGCATTAGTGGTGATCGGACATGAATCCAGTGATGCTTCTATTACGGCTGGCAAGCATTATCAACAAGCGCATCTGCCTGCCATTTCCCCCATCTCGACCAATGTGAATGTGACACGCGGCAATGATTGGTATTTTAGAACTATTTTTAATGATGAGTTGCAAGGCCAGTTCTTAGCTTATTACGTCAGCCAAGTGTTAGATAATAAAGCCATTGCAGTCATTCATGACACCGGAGCATATGGACATTATTTAGCTGGTGTCTTCATCGATGGTTTAAGAAAGCAAGAGGCTACTTTAACGCAACATTGGCAAGTGGATGCTAAAGACCCTGAGTTAAACACAAAGCTTCAGCAGATCGCGGCAACGCTGGCAGAAGATCAGGAGACACAAGCCATTTTTCTGTCAACAGGCACAGAATTAGGCGTGAAGTTAGTCAAAGCCTTGCAAGATGCCAAAGCACCACAGCAGATGTTAGCACCTGACTCTTATGCGGGAAAAGATTTTGTTGATAGTTTTCAAGAATTTGCACAAACTCGTGACGAGTCAGAACTCAACGAGACGATGAGTCATTACACCAATGGCATTTATGTCTCTTCGCCGTTAGTGTTTGCGTCAGCGGATCAAAATGTACAGCGTTTTCGTGAGCAGTATTATCAACGCTTTGCGCAAGTTGCCGACTGGGAAACGGCTTTTACTTATGACGCGGTTCATGTTGCTGTAGAAGCGATTAAAGCGGCTAAGATCACACAGCAAGCGGATCAAAACTTAGCGCAACAACGTGAACAAGTTAGACAAAGCCTTGCCAATATCAACAGTAAAACTAAAGCAGTAGAGGGCATTACGGGCTTAAATTATTTTGATGAATATGGCGATATGAATAAAACGGTGAAAATCTCAGTTTATCGTCAACGTCAATTAGTGCCTGCTTTATCTCAGTTAAAATCAATACGCAATAGCCAAGAAATTGCTGATATTGGCTATTTTGAACAGAAAAAACGCATCAGTAAATTTAACGATCAGTATTTTTATAATACGAACGTGGTTTACACAGGGATTGATTTACAAAGTATCACGCAAGTTAATTTTGATGATTCGACTTGTGAATTAGGCTTTAAAATCTGGTTTCGTTATCATGGTAGTATCAAGCCTGAAAATATTGTCTTTAAAAACGCAGTTACGCCAATAACTTTAGAAGAGCCGATTGAATCTATTGATTATAAACAGTCGCATTACCGTTTGTATGAAGTCAAAGGCAATTTTAAACTCGACTTTTTAGCAACTGATCCTGAATTCAATCATCATTTTTTAGGGTTAAGCTTTATACATAAAAATATCGATCAAAATAATATGATTTATGTGATCGATAATATCGGCATGGGCTTAGAAAATGGCAACACACAAAAATTGACGCAGCAATATAATGAAAATCATGTGTTAAGCGTGTCTTTACCTTGGGATATTGTCAATGTGCGTTTGTTTCAAGACTTATTCACGCGCAGCATTTTAGGACATCCTAATTATTTAAACAGCTCTAATGGTGAGTTAGCTTTTTCGCGTTTTAATATCATCTTAGATTTACAGCGGCAAGACTTTTTGTTAGCCAACTATTTTAATATGTTAACAATTGTGCCTATCCTGCTGATTCTGATTTCAGGGTTATTTATTTTACTGTTAATTGAGAAACACCCTGAAATATTGCCTTATCGCAAACCTGTATTAGTAAGTGAGTTGATTTTAAGTGCATTTTTATTGATTGCAGTAGAAATTGTATTAACCAAACAAGCGCATCATTTAAATGACTTATATGAACCTGCAATGACCGTGGTGAATATTTTATGGTGGTTAATACCCGCTGTCTTTCTCAATATTTTTATTGAGCATTTTATTTGGCAGT
>QKBZ01000232.1 GCA_003245895.1 Beggiatoa sp. | reverse complement strand
ACTTTTCAAAAGATATTTCGCATCCAATTTCATCAAACGCTGCTCTATAATTGGATCCCAACCCACTTCCTCTAAAAGCTCCGCATATTTCAAAACATCTTCAGGCGTGATTTCGATTTTCATAGTATCTTCTTCCACAGTATGCAATGAAAGTTTTAACAAACCACTCATAAACCAATACAATTTTAAACTGGTTTGCCCAATTGCCTCTGGCTCTACACATTGAAAAGCCCTTTTCTTTTCCGCTTGTTTACTGGCAAAACAACGCAACCAAGCATTATGCGTATTGTTCGGCAACTCGTTTAACGAGATTAGTGGTATTTTTTACTTTGTTGCACACATCTAGCAACAGAATCAAAAGCTTATTAAGAAACCCCATTTTTTGACTTTATGACAAAAACATTGGCATTGATGATAACACCTATGGTTAATGCTTCTTGTCTTGCTTAATTTTCTGTAAATAGGCTTCGAGCATATCGGAATCAAACTGATTAAAAACTTCATCTGGAGCTAATCCCTCCAAACGCTGTTTAGCATCCAAGCCTTCTAAGCGCTGCTTAGCATCCAGCCCTTCCAAACGCTGTTTTGCGTCTAAACCCTCCAAGCGTTGCTTCGCATCCAATCCTTCTAAACGCTGCTTAGCATCTAAGCCTTCCAAACGCTGTTTTACACTCAAACTTTTCAAAAGATATTTCGCATCCAATTTCATCAAACGCTGCTCTATAATTGGATCCCAACCCACTTCCTCTAAAAGCTCCGCATATTTCAAAACATCTTCAGGCGTGATTTCGATTTTCATAGTATCTTCTTCCACAGTATGTAATGAAAGCTTTAACAAACCACTCATAAACCAATACAATTTTAAACTGGTTTGCCCAATTGCCTCTGGCTCTACACATTGAAAAGCCCTTTTCTTTTCCGCTTGTTTACTGGCAAAGCAACGCAACCAAGCATTATGCGTATTGTTTGGCAACTCGTTTAACGAGATTAGCGGTATTTTCTGCAATAGCAAATTACTCGACTGATAAATACCTTGCTGCTCAGTTGCTTGATAATCAAACTTGTTTAAAGTGGCTGCCTGCGGCTTTTTCGCACTGATTAAAAAACAAGCCAGTTGCTCAGGTTTTAAATTCTGTGATTTGCGATAGAAAAACTCATAGCCCAAAATCTGTTGCAATGCATCTACAGTAATGGACTCGGTATATTTAAATTCTAGCAAAATGTGTGAAGCGTTGGTGTCACGGATACCATCGGAAAGACGGGCTTTTTGCTCCGGTGTCCACTGCTCTGTATCACGGCGCAACAAGATAATATCCGCCTTCGGCGGATCACTCATCACAGGCGGCTCTATGGACACTTGAATACCTACCGGTGGTAACAAGTATTCGAGTAATGTGCCTAGCAGTAAATGCCAGCGGGTTTTGCTATGTTCGTCGGACATTTGTTAATGCTGCTTATCCTGTTTCAGCTAAGGTCTGTAAAACAAGGTGGAATACACTAAACGATCCCACCTTACAACTTATTTATACTCAATCAACCGCTGCCGCTGCCCCTTACGCCGCAACCAGTAATAATTCAACTGTCCAAACGCAATGGGCAAATGTTGAAATTGGCTGTGTAAGCCGTACCAGAATAAAGTCATTTTATCTTCGGTTTTCCAACGGTTTTTCCACGCAGAACGCACGCTAATCGCTAAGAAAAAACCAATAAACAGCAACACAGGCAGTACAGACATTAAACCGATTGAAGCAAGCACGCTTAAACCCGCTAAGCCGAGAATAATTGCCGCATTACGCCAATTTTTCGCCGCTGCGTCTTTCCATAACGGCTCTGGTGTGTCGCTGAGCAAGTTAGACACTTCAGCATAGGCGTGACCGGTTCGCACAGAACGCCGCCAGTATTGTGACCAGCGATGTAAGGCTAAATCATGCAAGGTCATCGCTTGGTCAATGTGGCGGATTTTGTAGCCACGCGCTCGCATGCGCTGACACATTTCTGGCTCTTCTCCGGCGATTAAATCAGGGTTGTAACCGCCGACCGCTTGCAATACATCGCGCCGCATTAAGGCATCGCCACCGCAGAAATCAAAATCACCTAGCGGATAAATCCAGTCTAAATCTAAGGCTTGTTGATAAATCGAGGCTTTAGGGTCTAGCTCGCGGCGATGACCAAACACCACGGCAATCCAGTCATCAGATTGCAAGCTCTCCCATGCTTTGCGCACAAACTGCGGGTTTAAAATAGTGTCGCCGTCTAAAAACAACACATAATCTGCTGTCGCTGCTTGCCAACCGGCGTTGCGACCGATGGCAGCGGCAGGGCGTTCGGGCTTCACTGTCAACACGCGAGCACCGAATTCGGCGGCAATACTGGGGCTGTTATCGGTGGAGTCAGAATCGACATAAATGATGTCCAGCGAGGCAAACGGATTATCCATTTGTTGCACCGATTCCAAACAACGGCGCAGGCGTTCCCCTTCGTTGCGACCAATGATCACAACCGCTAAGCTCGCGGAGTCAGTCATAAGCTAATCACTCTCTTGATGTTATAAGCGGAAATGTCGCGCTAATAAGGTGTTGGCGGTTAATAAACTGAACATGCCGCTTAATTCCAACATTTCTTCCACAACAGGGAAAAAAGTTTCCTTTTGGCGCAGATAGCCTAAATAGGCTTCGATAAATTCAAATACAAAAACACATGGCAAGGTGATCATGGCAGTCCATAATAAACAGCGAATAGCGATGCTTTGGCGTTTGCTCATGCTGTCCACTTTGGTTTGCTGATATACGCAATACACGATCACAGCAAAAAAGGCGGTGACAAAGGGCGAGGACAGTAACCAAGGAAAACCTAAGCCATAAATCGGTGTGCCTTCTAATAAATGTGCAGAATGGTCAACCCATGTGCCGACGGTTTCATGCACGCTGCCCACTTCATCTGCGGATAACACTAAAGTGGCTAAGGCTGCTAATTGGAAAATAAAGCGATGCAAGCGCAGCGGCTGAAATTGCGGGTCATTGCCCCAGCCTAATAACACGAAACTGGCAGCCGCACAGAAAAATAAAATGCTAGAAAACCACGTCGCAATGGTATTTTCTTCTCGTAAATCGGTGAGTTGTAAAATCCGATGCCAGTTAATGCCTAAAAAACGTTCCCAGTTTGCATCTTGTGTGATGTATGAACCCACGGTTAACAGGGAAAACACGACCGAGAGCAATAATAAAGGGAGCAACAGTTTGCTTAATAAATCGACGAGTTTAATGGGTGTTCTCCTTAACTAACCTGAGTTCAATGGAATAGGGTTGTAAAAGCAACTTGTAGGGTGTGCGAAATCCCACACGGTATAGTGCTTGAGAGTCAATGGTTGTTAAAGTGGGATTTTGCCCACCAAACTCCGCACGGTGGGCAAAACGCCGATTGAGGTCGGAAACAATCCCAACTTCTCGGCGGCGTTTCGCACACCCTACATCATCATTTTGCATAACATGAGTGACTAGTTTAACTGAATCACCATCAGTCAATGCACTTTCATCAACGTGACGAGTCGATAAAAGTTGACTTGTCGCCAGTGCTGGGCTGGGTCAAAATAAACACAATTTGTGCCTATTTTTTCGGCGCACCGTGTTTTTTTATCCCTTATGGCGTACATGCTGCATTATTTCGCCATTTTGACCACCGCAACAAAGGTTATGCAATATGATTGGTTTTCGTGATCTCAGATTGGGCATGTTAATGCTGTGCTTATTGGCATTAACAGGTTGTTTAGGCGGCGGTGGTGGTGGCGGCGATAGCAGCAGCACAACGAATGAATTAACCTCTTTACGTGTCACCAATGATGAACAGCCTGCCGATGGCGTGTCTGCGATTACCTTGACACTGACCGCACGCAATGAAGATGGCACGGTGTATTCCGGTGCAGAAATTGCACTGGCAGCCAGTTCTGATAATGCCTTATTTAGCAGTGTTTCCGGTACTACCGATGCCAACGGGCGTTTTGTCGTCACTGTCACCAATGATGTGGCGGAAACGGTGAGCGTGACTGCATTCATTGATGGCGTTTCAGCAAGCAGTGCCAGTTTCACCTTTGTCCCTGTTACGACTGAGAGCACGACACAAAATGTGTCTTTCAGCGTGATTAACAATGGGCAACCAGCGAATGGTAGCGCGGAAATCACTTTAACCGCCATTGCACGCAATGCTAATGGGACGGCTTTGTCAGGTTTAGCACTTGCTTTGGCAACGGATTCGGATACTGCCATTTTCAGCAGTTTATCGGGTAACACTGATGCCACGGGGCGGTTTAGTGTCACCGTCACCAACTCAGTGGCAGAAACCGTGTCAGTGAATGCCTTTGTCGAATCTGAGTTAGTCGCTAGCACACAACTCAACTTTAACACCATTGATAACCGCATCTCCTTAAGCGTTACTGACAATCAACAACCTGCCGACGGTGCGGCTGAGATCAGTGTTAGTGTGATTGCACGCAACGCCGATGGCACAGCGTTACAAGGCGCGGCAGTGGAATTGGCTTCGAGTTCCGATACGGCATTATTCAGTGCTATGCGCGGCACCACAGATGGCACTGGACGTTTTATCGTAACTGTAACTAATACCGTTGAAGAAACAGTGACCATGACGGCTTTTGTTAATGATGCCTCAGTGGGTGAGTTGCAATTAATCTTTTTAGCCGAAAATGCCAACAGTGCAATCACTGAAGTAGAACTAGTGGTTACGCGCAATTTTCAAGCCGCTAATGGCACCTCTAGCACCTTATTAACCGTGATTGCCCGCGATGCGAATAATTTGCCGTTGGCAAATGTACCCGTCAGCTTAAGCAGTGACTCAACATCAGCTTCTTTTGACAGTTTGACTGGTTTTACGGAAGAAGATGGGCGTTTTAGCACCTCGATTCGTGACTCTGTGGCTGAAGTAGTCACTGTGATAGCAACGGCGGGCGGCTTGGACAGCGACAGTGTAGAAGTGACTTTTGTGTCACAAGTAGACGAGATTACTTTAAGCAGTTCAGATCGTGTATTGGCATTGGGCGACACAGCGACGTTAATTGCAACGGTGTTAAAAGAGCCTAGTATTTCTGATGTCAACAATGCGGGCACAACACCACTGCCAGATACACCCGTGACTGTCTCCGTTTCTGGCGCGGCGATTTTAGGCAATGTGCCCGAACGCACAGATGAAAATGGGCAAATTGAATTTACGGTTACTGATCGCAGTGCAGAAACCGTAGTAGTGCGCGTTACCAGTCGCACCATTACCCAAACGCTAGAACTGTATTTTGGGGCTTCGTTGCAATTAGTGCCAAGCATTTCCAATGCAGTTGGCAGTGTTGAAGTAACCGCATTGCTAAAAGATGGCAATAACACGCCGCTCTCTGGGCAAGCTGTCATTTTCGGTTTTGACAATGAAAACAGCGAAAGCTTATCTGATCGCTCGATTAACACTAATGCTGATGGCACCGCCATTATCACGGTGACGGATGTGGCAGGTGATGGCGGACGCGCCTTAGTGCGGGCAAGCATTGGCACTTTAAGTGCCTCGGCGGAAGTGAATTTCCGTGCAAATTTCCAAGGTGGTGCACGTCAATTAACCGCTACTCAATCAGCCACCGTGTTAACACTGGATCAAGCAGCCACAGTCACCGCGACGATTACAGATGCCAATGGTTTTCCGGTTGCAGGACAATTGGTCGAGTTCAGTGTGAGCACGCCGAGCGGTGACAGTTCACCTGCACAATTAAGTAGCGTAAGCGGTACCAGTGATGATAACGGCATCGTGCAAACGCAAATCACCAGCAGTGTAGCGACTAATGCACAAGTGACCGTGCAAGCCTCAACCGCACAACAAGCGTTGACCTTATACTTTGGTGCTCGTCTCAACTTAAGTCCAACCCAAGCCCGTGGTGTGGTTGGCACAGAAGACAGCATTACTTTAACCGCTAGCTTAGTAGACGCGGATCAAGTAGGCATTGCAGGCATTCCGCTGAAATTCCGTTTAAACAGTGGCGAGGCTTTGCTGAGCGAATTTAACCCCATCACTGATGCGCAAGGGCAAGCGGAAGTGGGTGTACGTCAGCGCACATCGGGCGAGTCTGTGGTGAGTGTAAGCACGGATAATTTAGCCAGTGCCAGCGCAACCTTAACGTTTGTACCAGATGCCGCTGACAGTATTTTGTTAAGCATTACACCTACCGATTTATCGATTAATGGCACGGCTTCAATTACCGCCAATGTGTTAGATGCCTTTGGCAATCCAATGCCTGTCGGCACCCGCGTTGAATTCGCTACCAATGGTATTGGCACTATCACCTCTAGCGCATTAACCGATGCCAATGGGGATGCGGTCGCCACCTTTACCGCAGCGACGCAAGCCGGTTTAGTTACCATTACCGCAAGCAGTGACGGTGCCAGCGCAACCGCAAATTTAACAGTACATCCAGCCAGCGCGGGCATTATTGAATTAGATAACGTAACGCCGCAGGTGATTGGCATTGACGGCAGTGGCACGGTGCAAAGTAGCTTAATCACTTTCCGTGTACGCGATAACCTTGGCAATCCTGTCGAAGATGGCACTGAAGTGCAATTTGCTTTAGGCAGCACCACGTTAGGCGGTGGCGAAAGCATTGCCACGGGCGATGAAGTAGGCAGCAACAGCACGGTAGGCTACACCAACAGCGAAGGCTTAGTCAGCGTCTCACTAAAAAGCGGCAAAGTAGCAGGCAATGTCGATGTAGTGGCTAGTATTAATAACATCAGTGCGGCAGCGCGGGTGACGATTGTCGGCGGTGTGCCAGATTTAGATCGCTTCTCGCTTGCAGTGGAATATCTCAACATTGCAGGCGGTGTCACTTTCGGTTTACAAGATACGGTCACAGCCTTTGTCGGCGACCGCTTTGGCAATGTAGTGTCAGATGAGACCGGCGTTAGCTTTATCACCGAAGGCGGCACGATTGGTACCAGTATTGGCACTGGCGCGTTTAGCACCACGACTTCATTTGGTCAAGCCAGTGCAGTGTTACAAACTGCTAACCCTGCACCGCCTTTATTAGGTGGTTTGCCAACGCTGTTCCGTACTGCTAACAGCAGCTTTAGTGCAAATTATGACTGTGGTACTTTCGCCTTTGTTAGCAACGCCAGCACAGGGCAAAGTTTATGCGGTAATCCAAGTGTGACTACTATCGTCGCCTACACCTCAGGCAGTGAAAGCTTTATCGATAATGATGGTAACGGGGTCTTTGATGCCTTAATTGATCAACATTCTGAGTTGGGTTATCAAGATGACAACAACAATGGAAGATGGGATCAAGGCGAAATCATCACCGAACGCGGCGACAGCAGTGAGCCTTATATTGATGCCAATGACAACCGCACCTTTGACAGCGGCGAGTTTTATATTGATGTCAACAGCAACAGCCGCTTCGATGGCCCTGATGGTTTATTCCAAGACAATACCACCATTTGGCACAGCATTCGGGTGTTATTCTCCTCTACTACTGCGCCGCTTGTCGTCACTACCAGCAATGGTGACAACCCTAACGGCTTCCAAATTCCTAACGGCGGCAGCTTAACCTTTGTTTTGCAAGCCTTGTCAGATCAATATGGCAATGCCTTGGTCAGTGGCACACGCTTTAACGTGCGTGCCAGCAATGGTGTGCTAGCCGGTTCTGCGGATTTTACCTTTGAAGACAGCACGGCACGCGGTTTCAGTGGTTTAACCTTTACCTTAGCCAGCAATGCGCCTTCGGTATCAGAAACGGAAGCGGGCACGGTGTTTACTTACCCTGATGCTGACAGTGCCACGATTACCATTACAGTGACCACCCCTAGTGGTGATACCGGCGGCAATGGCTCTTTGGAAATGAGTTTTAGCGGTACGATTAACGTGCCTTAACTCACGTTACGCACAATGATGATGTAAGGTGTGCGAAACGCCGCCGAAAGCTTGGTCTTGTCTTCAAGCTTAATCGGCGTTTTGCACACCAGACGAGGTTTGGTGGGCAAAATCCCACATTAACAACAAGTGATTCTCAAGCGACCTGAGTTCGACGAAATATCTCTTGTAAAAACAATGTACTTCTCGTTCCCACCATTTTGGTGGGAATGCATGCCGCGTCGCTCCAGCGGCGCGAGTCGTGGTTATAAGCGCATT
>QKBZ01000337.1 GCA_003245895.1 Beggiatoa sp. | reverse complement strand
GGAGATCAAGCTAAATGAGCAGGGATTTTTTAAAACGTAACTGTATACAAGTGTTAACAGTCTTATTGTTGTTGAGTTTGCAAGGCTGTAGCTTTTTATCGATGCAGGAAAAAGCCACTTTAGCAAATTTAGAGGTTAATGCGGATCAAACCTTAGCTAAAATTCAAGCACGCTTACAAGAAACACCTGAAAGTTCCTTAGAAGATAGCGTTTATGTGCTTAATACCATCTTAGATTATGCGGGCACAGTGCAAAAAGACCCTAAACAATTTAGTGCTGATAAAATCGAAGAATATAACCTAAAAATCAGCATTATTAATGCAAACATGAACCGCTTTAAAGATTTAACGCTGCAAACAGATGTGTCATTTCCGCCGGGGCGTTATCACTTAGCAGATTTATCACCGGTTGGACAACAAGCGTGTACACAGTTGGCAGAAAAAGTGGTGGCGACCATACAAGATTTACAACAACAATACGCACAATATCCGTTACGCATCACCATTAAAACCATTGGTTACACCGATGCCACCCCGTTTATTGAAGGCACTAGCTTAGTGCAAGAAATTCGCGCCCAGTTAACGGAATTAGCCCCCGCAGGTGAAGCGCGTCGCGCCCAATACAATCAAGTGTTATCACAATTTCGGGCAGAAAGTTTA
Organism: Beggiatoa sp.; assembly: GCA_003245895.1. Lineage (GTDB taxonomy): Bacteria > Pseudomonadota > Gammaproteobacteria > Beggiatoales > Beggiatoaceae > SZUA-411. The sequence continues at coordinate 7,571 of QKBZ01000337.1, read as the reverse complement.
AACAATTTCTTTGTTGAGCATTTAAAACAAAAACTGCCTGATATGAGCAATATTAATGTGCTGCCTAAAATTGTAGGTCAAGGGGAAAAATTACCCAGCGATAAAGCAGAACCTAAATACCGTGCTCAAGATGATAGACGACGTATTACTATCGTTTCACCTTATGTGGAAGTCATGATTTAAGCCGTGTTGTTACTGATGAAATAAACAGCGAGTTAATCCTCGCTGATTAGTTATCATAATTGCTCAAGCTTGCTAAGCACGTACAGGCTTAGTATCAGACACTCGTTAATATATGCGCTTAATAACTCATACCAAAACATTGGAGCTTTGCAAGTGATATGAGCACTTTTAAATTGTATTTCGTTCTCTTAGTCACCTGTCTTAGCAGTTTCGTTATTTTCATGACACAGGCTGCTGAAACAGGTGATCCAAACTGGCGACAGCAACAAGTTAAAATTGTTTACAACCTCAGCAAATTTGTAGATTGGCCTGATACAACTTTTGTGGATAAAAACAGTGCTTTTCATTTTTGTTTATTAGGGGAAGACCCTTTTCAAACGGCCTTAGAAGACTTAGTGAATAAGCCTTTACGTGGACATCCTATTCAGTTTCATGCATTTACAGAGGTGACACAATTAGGCAACGATGAATGCCAAGTGTTATTCATTAGTCAATCAATTGCGGATCACTTAGCAACGGTTTTAACGCAATTAGCACAAAGACCGATTTTAACAGTTAGTGATATTCCACAATTTGCTGAACAAGGCGGGGTGATTGGCTTAATTCCAACAGAAGGCCGTGTCCATTTTGAAATTAATTTAGCGGCTGCCCATCATCAGCAGCTTTCAATTAGAGCACCTTTGCTACAAATGGCCAGCATTGTGCAAAAACTCCCTGAATAGCGTTGCTATTATTTTAGTGTGCTCACTGCCATGTCTTATTTTTCTCAACTGTCTATCGCACGTAAATTACAATATATTCTCATGCTCATTTGCAGCATGGCATTAATCATTGCTTCACTCAGTTATTTAGTTGCTGATTATTTAGCCTATCGCAATACACAACTGGAACGTGCACAAATCTTATCTGAAATGCTGGGGATTAATACTTCAGCAGTGGTGATGTTTGGCGACGTATTTACGGCAAATACCTTATTAAGTTCTTTGCGCAGTAATCCAAAAGTCACACACGCAGTGTTATATGATTTAGACCATCAAGTATTTACCAGTTATCAAGCCAGTGAAAATGATATGTTTACGCCACCCAGTGGTCAGTTTATTGCGGAATTATTCGGCCCTGACAAGCCTGATACTTATTATGAATTAAATTTTACTGACTTGACTTTTATACGCGCTATTTTTTATGAAGGCGAATATATTAGTTATCTTTATTTAAAGATTAATTTTAATGATTTACAGCATCGTATTTTAAAGTATTTAGGCACGATTGCGATTATTTTAACAGGAACTTTATTGTTGACCTTCCTGTTAGCACATAAAGCACAACAGCGGGTATCACGTCCGATTGAATATTTAGCCGAGGTGATGCAACAAGTCTCGCAAGAGAAAAACTATCACTTACGCGCTGCCAAAGGCGACGCTGACGAAGTAGGCAGTTTAATTGATGGCTTTAACCAAATGCTCAGTCAAATTCAAGAGCGGGATCAGCGTTTAGCACATCACCGAGATGAATTAGAGCATCAAGTTGCCCAGCGTACACAAGCCTTATCTGAAACCAATCAAGAATTACAACACGCCATTGCAGAAGCCAATGAAGCGCGTCAAGCGGCTGAAATGGCTAACCACGCGAAAAGCGAGTTTTTAGCCAAAATGAGCCATGAAATTCGCACGCCGATGAATGGCATTATCGGCATGACAGAATTGTTATTAAGCATTCCATTGGCTGAACGCCCACAACGCTTTGTTAATATTATCCGTTCTTCTTCAGAAACCTTATTGGCCTTAATCAATGAAATCTTAGATTTCTCACGCATTGAGGCAGGGAAACTTAGCTTAGAAACGGTTGATTTCAATTTAATACAAGTGTTAGATGAAGTTAAGGATTTGTATAAGCAGCAAGCAAAAAATAAAAATTTAACTTTCCGCTATGAGTTTGCCGAAGATTTACCCAAGATTATTAACGGTGACTCTTTACGCTTACGCCAAATCTTAAATAACTTACTTAACAATGCTATTAAATTTACAGATACTGGCGAAGTTTGTTTACGTGTACGACTTCAATGTCAGCTTAGTGACAGTATTTTGCAATTGTATTTTGAAATTACGGATACGGGTATTGGTATTTCAGAAAATAGCCAACAGCGCATTTTTCAATCTTTTACCCAAGCAGATGATTCAACCACACGTAAATATGGTGGTTCTGGTCTGGGTTTAAGTATTGCGCATCAATTAGTCAGTTTAATGCAAGGTGAAATTGGTGTAAAAAGCCAAGTCGATCAGGGTTCAAAATTTTGGTTTACGGCTGTTTTTAATACTTGCCAAACGCCAACGCAAGTCACAACAGAGCAGACATTTCAACCCAGTTATAGCGCGTCAGATAGAGATGATATTTATTTATTAGTAGTTGAAGATAATCAAATTAACCGCGTGCTCATTTTAGAAATGTTAAAGCGTTTAAATATTCAATGCGCTGTGGCAGAAAATGGGCAAGAAGCCTTATCACAATTACAGCAAATTGTGTTTCACGGGATATTAATGGATTGTCAAATGCCGGTTATGGATGGTTATCAAGCTACTCGCGCTATTCGTCAACAAGAAAAACAATCAGAACACAGCTCGCATTTACCAATTATTGCTATTACAGCGAATGCCATGCCTGGGGATAGAGAGCGTTGTTTAGAAGTGGGCATGGATGACTTTCTGGCTAAACCATTTAAATTTGAGCAATTACTGGCTACGCTTAAACGTTGGGGGTTAGTTCCTAATAACTATCAGGAACCTAAGGAGACAACATTGCTTGAGCCAACCACCTTTACAAGCGATGCGATGCCGACGGAAACCGACATCATACACACCATTCCGCATCAGCAAGCAACATCATCTTTTGATCCCAGCGTATTAGATAAGCTGAAGCCATTACAACGCCCTAATCAACCCAGTTTAATACATCAAATTGCCAGTTTATATTTTAAAAAGACACCACCATTGATGGAAACTTTGCGTGAAGCATTAGCCAGTAGTAACTGTGAGTTAGTGTATCGAACGGCACATAGTTTGAAGTCAAATAGCAATAGTGTAGGTGCTCTACATTTAGCAGAGTTATATCGAGAATTAGAGATGATGGGGCGACAAGAAAGCTTGTCAAACTCAGAGGAGTTAATACAGCAAATTGAAGAGTATTATCAACTAAGTTTCACTGAGCTAGCGCAATATCAGCAGCAAAATAGTTAATGGTTTTAGAAAGCATTGTTGTAGGGTGGAATAGCGCAGCGTATTCCACCATAAAATTCTGCAAAATGCTGAGTTCGACGAAATATTTATTGTAAAAACAATTGGTTTTTCGTTCCCACACGCCGTGTCACTGCCATTAAGTTAAGCGATGCTAACGTGTAGGATGGGTAGAGCGAAGCGAAACCCATCATGTTACAAGATGGGTTTCGGCGCGAGATAATATTGTGGTTAAAACAGAATTACGGGCGCGCCTCTACCCATCCTACACGCTGTTAAGACTTTTCCGCGTTCGCACCGCAAAAAGACGCGGTGCAAACCCTACAACGACAATGCCTACTTAACTTAATAGCAGTGACACGCTGTGTGGGAATCGAGCTAATTTCGTCGAACTCAGGTGCAAAGTGCTGAACAAAAACAAATTATAAGCTGCATGGTGGAATACGGCTTACGCCTATTCCACCCTACAAATGCACTTTATCCCAAGCGCCGACGGAAAATATCCCCTAAACGCTCCGTATTGCGTACCAATTCATAACTGCGTAACACCTTCTCACGGCCTGCCTTGGCGATATTCAACCTTAACTCAGGTTCATCAATCAAACGTGCAATCGCCGCTGCCAATTTATCCACATCAGACGGTGGTACTAATAAACCTTGTCCGCTTTCGATTAACTCTGGAATACCGGTAATGTGTGTGGTGATGCAGGGAATTTCCATTGCCATCGCTTCCATTAACACCACTGGCACACCCTCGGCAAAACTGGCTAATACAAATACATCAGCTTGTCGGTAGAAATCTAAGATTAAATCTTGGTTGACCGCACCTTCAAATTTAATGTATTCGCTTAATTGCTGCGTCACTACTGCTTGCGTCAGGCTTTCACGGTCGGGGCCGTCGCCGACTAAGCGCAAACGCACGGCACGCCCTTCAGCGATTAATTTCGCGACCGCTTCCACTAAAATATGCTGCCCCTTCACTGGCACTAAACGCCCCACGCATAAAATTTCAAAACAATCGACATTTTCCGGTGCTGGGCGTGGGCTAAAGCGTTCAGGGTCTACACCGAGTGGCGAAATATCAAACTTGTCCCAACAGTCTGGCGGCGACACAGCCATTAACTGGCTTTGTGCAAAATAACTAATGCAGCAGATAAAACGCGCTTGCCTGATTTTTTCCGTCAGTAAAAATTCATGGGTGTTATAAAACTCATCAGGGCCATGCACAGTGATGGAATATTGAATTGGGAAAATACGCGAGGCGATTAAACCCACAGTTGAAGCTGCGTTGGCAAAATGGATGTGCAAATGGTTTAACTGCTGCTTTTCCATCCAATGCCCGACCATCACCGCTTCGACAAAGTAAAAAAAGCTATATAACAAGCGTTTTAAATCTGCTTTGCCTAAACGTAAGCTATACCATAAGCCTTTGAAATAGTCAGCAGGCCGTGTGCGCAAGGTGTGCCAGTGCGCCACTAAAGCCCCTTTGATACCGGCTGATTTAACATAAAAACTGCTCTCAACTTCCTCTTTTTCCGCCTGCGTCATTGCGCTTGGTGGACGATCTGCATCATTGATTGAAGCCACTTGTAGCTCAAAACCGCGTTGGCGTAAGGTGCGCACTTCGCGCAAGATAAAAGTGTGAGAGATGGACGGATAACGACTGACCAAATAAGCAAGGCGAATAGTATTCATAAATGATTAAGGTCTATTGTGGATGAGTCATGATCGATTGATAAAGGGCAATACCTTGAGCGACTTTTGCGTCCCAGCTATACCAAGCTTCTACCCGTTGCCGACCCGTTAGCCCGCGTTGTTTCCATTGATCTGATTGGGTTGCAACGTCTGTTAACGCGCTCATCAGGTGTGTCACCACCGTATCCGCATTATCAGCGGGCAATAAGCGCCCCACTTCATCATCGACTAATTCAGCAGGGCCACCAAAATTCAGCGCAATCACAGGACGGGCGCACGCCATCGCTTCTAGTAACACAGCACCGCCGGATTCCCGAATTGATGGCAAACACAATACATGGGCATGTTGTAAATGTTGCACCACCTCATGCACAGAAAGACGGCCATACCAGTTGATCTGTGCTTGCAAACCCAGTTTGGTTGCTAAGGCTTGCCATGCCGCTTGTTCGGGGCCAGTGCCGATAATGTCTAGTTGCAAAGGCACATCATTGCGAATTCGTGCGGCAGCCTCTAACAATAAATTTACCGCTTTTAATGGAATTAAACGCCCCACGTAAACGATGCGCAGTGGGTGTTTTACACTGGGGGCTGGTGGATAAGGTGCAGGTTGAAAGCTGTCTAAATCGACACCGTTTTCGACGACACGTAAGCAACGTGACCAATACGCTTTGGGAATGCCGCCTAAAGTGGCTTGGGTAGCGATTAACACGGTATGCGCATGGCGCAAAGTACCCCATAAGCGTTGTGGAATCTGCGCTAAATTGCGCAATGGAAATAGCCACGCAGAATCCTTGCGCATGATGTCAGGGAAGTTTTTAGGGGTAGGCATATTGCCATTCCACGGCCCTAAAATCACCGGTTTGCCTAAACGGTGCAAACGTGTCGCCAGCTTAGGTGTCACAGGTGTGACCACATGCACTACATCCCAGTCTTCACCTTGTCGCTGACGTTTCCGCAATAAGCGCACGGCGTACCAGTCATATAAATAGGCATCAATCGAGGAAAACATAAACGTGACGTGCTCACTGTTGGGAAACAGACGAGACGCAAGGCGGTATAAGGGGCCTGCAAACCACTCGGTATCAATGTAAATAATTTCAGAATCCCCAAATGGCGCACCCGCCGCGCTTAATGCAGGACGATTGCGAATATGGGTGATCAACGTGGTGGGGACTTGGTTCGCTAAGCGTTGATACCAATGCCAACCGATTTGCGAGACGGACTCACCGTTAGGGGCGCATTGGTACGCAGAGAGTAAAACACGCGGCGTTTGAGTGGAGCGCGTTGCTTTTGTAGCATGTTGTTTTAAGTACGCGGTGAGAGAGGAAATGCCGAGTATATCCACACGGAACTCCTGAGTTAAATGCAAACTCGCCAGTCTGACGCAAGCAGTTTATCGGTTGGGCAAATGGGTGCGATGATAGCATTACAGGTCAAAGCTATCGCCGCCCTCGCATGGGTTATAAAACCTGTCAGGCTATATGACAAGCCCTATCATTATCTGATGCTTGATTTTAAGCAAATCATTTGCCTATTTAGGACAAATTCAGGGGGTATTGTTTTTATGATGCAAAAATATTGGCTTAAAGTTTTCTCCCTCTGGGCAAAAGTATCTACATAAGTCAAAATATTTTAGTAAAAACAGTTATTTTCTCGTTCCCATCGTCCCAATCACTGCCATTAAGTTAAGCGTTTGCACCGTCTTGTAGGGCGGATAAGGCGTAAGCCGTCATCCGCCGCAAGTGGCTTGGTTGAAGCTTCAAGCGCACGATGTCGGATGACGGCTACGCCTTATCCGACCTACAAAATTGCCTTAACTTAATGGCAGTGACCAAGATGATTGGAACGAGAAACTACTGTTTTTAATGAAAAATATGACTTATATAGATACCTTAAAACCACACCAAGCCAATATTAGAAAAGGCACTATCGCCTGCACAATTATACGCTTGTACAGCAATATAATAAGGTTGAGTACCGCTTAAATAACCACTTAAGCGCGTTTGTTGCTGTACATCAACACTGCCTAAATTGCTTAAGTCCGATGAATTGAGGGGCAAATATAACACCTTATAGCCTTCAGCGTTAGCGACGCTATTCCATTGCAACTCCCCTTGATCTTGACTAACCGCAATGCTTAAACTCGGTGCTGTCGGTACTGCACTGGTTTCAGGGTCACAGACAATCGGCGTGCCTGAGGTTTGAAAATGCGCTTCTTGCACGTATTGGCTGATGAAATCTTCAAAAGCAGATGTACGACTATACACCCCTGCCGTGCTACCGCATGAATAAGAGCCAAAACTGACCGTTCCAACTTGCAACACCTCGCCAGTTTGCTCATCTTGTATCACCAAAGGGCCACCGCTATCACCGACACAAGAATCTCGCCCTGTCAGTGTACCGTCAGCGCAAATCATGGAGTCAAACACTTCACCACTATTGACCACACCATTACGCACTAAATCG
>QKBZ01000211.1 GCA_003245895.1 Beggiatoa sp. | reverse complement strand
ATTGAATGCTATAAAGAAACTAACATCACAAATCACAATAGGCTATCTGTGTTACGTTTTGTTGCATAAAGTTAAAAATGAATCATAATAATTATTGTTTTTAAGTTTAAGTTTTCATTTAAGCGAACACTTATGTACTACTTTAAGTATAACAACTTAGCTTACCCGATAAATTTGCGCACTTGTTAAATTGCTGTAATACTTTAATTGACTGTTTGGTGATGTTTTGTACTTTATAGGCGTTACGCAGTTGCATCCTTTACCGTGATGAAACCGCGACTGATGGGCTTCGTGCCTCAGCCCATCCTACACGCTGCTATTAAGTTAAGCGTTATCACGGTCTTGTAGGGCGGATAAGGCGTTAGCCGTCATCCGCCGTAAGTCGCTTGGTTCAAGTACCAACTGCGTCATGTCGGATGACGGCTGTCGCCTTATCCGACCTACAAAATCAATTAACTTAATGGTCGTGAGCAGTCCACTGTGTTCATCCTTAAAACAGGTATCGCAAAAAGCTTGCCTGACTTTAATAGGCTTGACACAGCTTATGTTTATGCTGCTGACACTTAAGATACATCGCTTAGTCACTACACAATCATTTGAGACCCCTAGCGCACTTTGCTTTGCAGATAAAGGCAAGGTTGTACACAACGAGGCTATCCGTATTTGGAGAGATGATGATGCCGAATCTTGACTACTGGCAACAGCAGCTTAGCGTTTTGCCGCCCGCATTGGAATTGCCAAGCGGACTGCCCACCCCCTTACACACTGCTGATTTAAAACCCAATTCTGATTTGAGCATTCACTTTGATAGTGAACTCAGCGCGGCCTTGCAACAGTTAGCCAGTACCCATAATCAACCATTAAGCCAAGTGTTATATACCGGTTTATTGGCAGTGTGTTGTCGTTATACACAACAAGAAGACGTGTTGATAAATTGGCAGTCGTCTGATCCAAGTTATCACAGCCCGCTACCGATTTGCTTTAGCCTTTCATTAACGCAAAGTTTTAGCGCAGCATTGACGCAATTCGCCGATACCATAGAACAGAGTTTAAATCACTATACTGACCGCACCAGCATTCTCAGTGCACTCCCCACCCCCACACTGCCTGTTTTGCACCAACTCTATTGCGGTGAAACGCTTCACGCGCCTGATAAATTTAATGCGGATTTAATGCTGAACTTGTCGGTCGTTGATGAAGCTATACATGCTCATTTGCGTTATCACAATCAACAGTTTGACGCATCCGCGTTGCAACGATTAGCAGGACACTGGCAAACTTTATTGCAAGCAGCGTGTGAACATGCCGACACCGCGTTAAGCCAGTTACCCTTGTTAACAGAGGCAGAATGGCAGCAACAAGTGGTGTTGTGGAATCAAGCCGCCACAGCATTTACCCCCGCAGAGGGCGGCATTCATCAATTTATTGAACGTCATGCCGCACAACAGCCTGATAAATTGGCCTTGTTGTTTGAACATACCTGCTACAGTTTCCGCGAATTAAATGCCGCTGCCAATCGTGTCGCCCATCATTTACTGGCGCAAGGGGTGACGGCGAATACATTAGTCGGGGTATGTTTTCCGCGCACGCCAAACATGGTGATCAGTATTTTAGCGGTGTTAAAAGCAGGGGCGGCTTATGTGCCTTTAGACCCCAGTTATCCGCGCCAACGTTTAGATTTTATCGTGGCGAATACCTGCTTAAGCCTGTTGCTGACTGAATCTACCTTACAAGATCACCTGCCTAGCCATCAAGCACAGTTACTATTGCTCGATACTTTAGCAGAAAGCAAAGACAGTAACCCTGATTGCGCAGTGCAAGCCAGCGATTTGGCCTACATCATGTACACCTCTGGTTCTACTGGCACACCTAAAGGGGTGATGGTAAATCATGCCTGTTTAAACAGTTACGTGCAGGCAATGCGCACGCCGTTACAATTACAAACCGATTCCGTGTATTTGCATACAGCCTCGTTTGGTTTCTCTGCCTCCGTGCGCCAACTGTTTGTGCCCTTGTGCAATGGTGTGCCGATTGTATTGGCCAGTTTGGAACAACGCGCCGACCCACAAGTGTTATTTGGCATCATTCAGCAACAACGCATCACCAACGTCGATTTCGCGCCGTCTTATTGGCGACATTGCTTAAACCGTTTATTAGATTTGCCTAGCGACCAGCGACAACGCCTGTTAAATAACCGTTTGCGCTTAATCCTCTCCTCGGCAGAACCCTTATGGTCAGACATTCCCGCACAATGGCAACAGCGTTTAGGTCATAAAGTCACTTGCTTAAATATGTATGGCCAAACTGAAACTGTGGGCATGGTGACGGGTTATGAAGTGCCTGCTGAATGGCCAGATGCACCCTTGCACGCGGTGTCTATTGGCAAACCGTTAGCCAATGTTTGCGTTTATGTGTTAGACAGTTTCGGTCAGCCAGTACCGATTGGGGTAAAAGGGGAATTACACGTCGGCGGGGTGCAAATTGCGCAAGGTTATTGGCATTTGCCGGAAAAAACCGAGAAAACCTTTTTGCCTAACCCTTTTGTTGATGATGCCAATGCACGTATTTGCAATACCGGCGACTTAGTGCGTTTTAATGCCACAGGCAATATTGAATTCATTGGTCGCCAAGACAATCAGGTAAAAATTCGCGGTTTCCGCATCGAACTCGGCGAAGTGGAAATGATTTTGGCGACACACCCTAAACTAAATCAAGTAGTGGTGTTGGCGCATGAAGTGGCGTTAGACGATAAACGCCTTGTCGCGCATATTATCCCAAGTCAAAGCTTATCCAGTTTAAATGCCAACCAGCGTCGTGACTTATTAGCTGAGTTACGCCAATTTGCACACGCCCAACTGTTGCCGTATATGGTGCCTAGCGCGTGGTTGTTACATGAAAGCTATCCACGTTTGCCGAATGGTAAATTGGACCGCTGTGTGTTGATGAACACCAATTTAAACCAACTGAATCAGCATTTATATGTCGCACCACGCACGCAGCAAGAAGAAACCTTAGCCGTATTGTGGCGACAAATTTTAAATGTGACCCAAGTTGGCATTGAAGATAATTTCTTTGAATTAGGCGGGCACTCGCTGTCGGCCTCAAAGTTAATGGCCGTGGTCAATGAAACCTTTAACGTCGAATTGCCAGTATTGATTTTATTCGGTGCGCCCACTATTGCTGAACTGGCGCAACGCCTAGAGCAAGCCTTAAACCATCGCTTCCCGAGTTTGCGAGCGCAAACGCGGCCTGAACAATTGCCGCTATCCTCCACCCAACAGCGCTTATGGTTCTTAGACCAGTTACAACAAGGCAATTATGTTTATAACATGCTGGCGGCCTTCCGTTTTGTTGGTCATTTACAAGTGGAGGGTTTACAGCGCAGTTTAAATTTAGTGACCGCACGCCATGAAATTTTGCGCACGGTATTTCGTCAAGTGCAAGATGGCACGGCAGAACAAGTGATTTTAGATCGCTTAGAGGTGCAATTGCCGGTGGTGGATTTACGTTCACATCCGGTCGAGGAACGTATCGCCATCGCGCAGCAACTGTGTTTAGCCGAAGCACAATATCCGTTTGACTTAACACACGCTCCGCTATGGCGCGTGCAGTTATTTCAAATTGCCGATCAAGAATATGTCTGGTGTTTGGTGATGCACCATATCATTTCAGATAAATGGTCGTTTGAAGTGTTATTGCAAGAAACACTCACGGCTTATGCGGCCTATGTGCAGGCAGAAGCACCCACTTTGCCGGAATTGCCGTTGCAATATGCCGACTTCGCGTTATGGCAACAGCAGTTATTACAGCAAGGCGCGTTTGCTCAACAGGAACAGTATTGGCAACAACGCTTAGCCGGTGCGCCACCATTGTTAGAAATGCCCACCGACTTTCCGCGTCCAGAGCAACAGCGGTTTGAAGGGGCGTATGCCACGTTCAAATTGTCATCAGAGTTAAGCCGTGAGTTAAAACAGTTGAGCCGTCAAGAAGGCGTGACTTTGTTCATGACTTTGTTAACGGCCTTTAATGTGCTGCTCTACCGCTATACAGAGCAAGAAGACATTTTAGTCGGCTTGCCGGTTGCGTATCGTAATTTCCCTGTTTTAGAACCGTTAATTGGCTTTTTTGCCAATACTGTGGTGGTGCGCACGGATTTATCCGGCACACCGAGTTTCCGTACTTTATTGCAACGGGTAAAACAACGCACTTTAGAAGCCTATGCGCATCAAGATGTGCCTTTTGCCCGTATCGTAGAAGTTTCTCGTCCAGCACGCAGTACCGGCTATAACCCACTGTTTCAAATCATGATTAGCTTTTTAGATTGGACATGGAAAGAGCAGTTTAGTTTGCCGGAAGTACAGTTTCACCGTATGGAATTGCATAAACAAACCACGGATTTCGATTTGTTCTTAACCTTGTTTGAGCAGCAAGGACAGATTCGTGGCGCGATGGGTTATGACATTGCCTTATTCCGTGACGATACGGTGCAACGTTTATTAGAGCATTTCCAATGCTTGTTAGAAAACGTGGTGCAACAGCCCGAAACGGCGATTAACGAATTATCGTTGCTTAGCATCACAGAACAACAAATCGTATTAGCTCAAGCACAACAGTTAGAAGAAAATCAGGACTGGGAAAGCTTTGAACTGTAATACTTATAATGTCGATTAAGAAAATATTGAATCATCGAACCCAAAGCAAATGGGTCGTTTAGCACTCTCATTTTTTGCGTAACAGCGTTGAGTATTCGCATTATAATAGCGTACTCAATAACAAGACACTTACTACATAAGTAAATAATATTTTTCATTATTTACTACGCCCGCGTCTGCGGTTTAGCACCCCACAGACCCAAGCTGACACCGCGTTTGTGTATCAGCTTGTGGCCTGTGTTAAATGTGTTACGGTATTTGCATATAAGGGCTTAAACGTAACACATGTAAATGCTGTGTTCATTATGATGACCTAAGTTTAAAGCAATGCTTAATGCGTGACAGAACAGTAGGGCGGATAAGGCGTAAGCCGTCATCCGCCGCGATGTTTATCGCCTGAAAAACGTTTTTACTCACGTTACGCAAAACGTTGATGTAGGGTGTGCGAAACGCCGCCGAGAGGTTAGTTTTGTTTTCGACCTTAATCGGCGTTTTGCCCACCGGACGGGGTTTGGTGGGCAAAATCCCACGGCAACGACAAGTGATTATCAAGCCACTTGCCGCGTGGGATTTCGCACACCCTACAACCGTGCATATCTTCATAGACGTTGCTGGCGGATGACGGCTCACGCCTTATCCGCCCTACAAGATACACGTAAAAGCGATTGTTTTTAAACAGTAAGCTCGTTGAACTTAGGTCAAAAATCTGTCTCAAAGTGGCCTACATCACTGCGTAATCACACTTTGTGACAGCCTCAATGCAATAAATACACAGCTTTACTCAAACAATAACGATTCATTAGAGACGCTTATGACCTTATCTCAACTCCTCAATGAACTAGCGCAACGCAACATCCAAATATCCCTTAATGCGGATAAATTACGCATTGATGCGCCCAAAGGCAGTTTAACAGCAGAATTAAAAACGGCACTGGCACTGCACAAAACCGCCTTAATGGAATCCTTAAACACAAACCACACGCCCGCCGCCGACTCCCCTAGTCTACCTGCCTTGCTGACAGCACAAGTACAGCAACACCCTGATGCGATTGCCTTAATTAAGCTTGATGGACTACCTTTAAGCTATCAACAGTTAGAACACCGCGCCAATCAAGTTGCCCATGCCTTGCAACAACACGGTATCCAAGCCGGTGATCCGGTTGGGCTGTGTATCAATACCTGTGATTTGCAAATTATCGGCTTGCTGGCGATTTTGAAAATCGGGGCTGAGTGCGTACCGTGGCGAGCAACGTTTTGTTTACCGCGCACACAACAGTTTTTATGTCAGCAAGTTAAACTACTGCTGACCACGGCTAGCAAAAGCACTTTGCTACCGACGCATACTACAGACACCCTGATGCTGGATGAACTAGACCTCAGGCGTTATCCAGAAACGCCCCCTCACCAAACCGGTTCAGCGCAAAGCCTTGCCTATCGCTTATACACCAGCGAAAACCTAGCCTTTCCACTCACACAACAAGATGCCATCCAGCGTATTCACTGGTTACAGCAACTGTGTCCGCTTACGACTGAAGATAAAGTGTTGCATCACACCACTTTGCATAGAGATGTTGGTTTTTGGGAAATTTTTTGGCCACTCACGCAAGGGGCGCAAGTCGTTTTACAGGCCGATGACACACCACTCACAGATGACTTGCAGGTATTGGCACAACAGCACATCAGCACCGCTTTACTAACACCACACGTTTTAAATGCCTTAACGCAACAAGCTCTGTTTTTACCGCAGTTACGTCAAGTCATTACCAGTGGTCAAGCCTTGCGCCAAAATAAAGCCCAAGCCTTTTTAAAAGCCTATCCTGATATTGCTTTACACCATGTGTTTACCACACCGGAAGCGGAGAGCACCTTGGCCTTTCGCTGCCAACTCGACTTAACGCATGACTGCGTACCTTTAGAAGCCTCAACGCCAGTAGATGTTGATAAGGTATTAATTTTAGACCGCTTTAAAAAGCCGGTGCCGATTGGCGTGGCGGGGGAATTATATTTACAAGCGCGTAAACAAGATTATGTGCAAGCCCCTTATTTAAGCCAACAGCAATTTATGCCCAATCCATTCCGACCGGAGCAACGCTTATTCCGTACCCATAAACGCGCCCGTTGGTTAACAGCAAACCGTTTAGAACTGTTAGGCGGCACTGGGCGACAAGCATGGGTGCAAGGTATTCGCGTTGATTTAAACGCGATAGAAGCCTTATTGCTACAAGAACCCAGTGTTAGCGAATGTTTAGTAGTCGTGCGCGAAAATACAGATGGCGTACAGATATTAGTGGCTTATGTAGTGTGTAACAGCGTATTTGTCAGTGAACGCTTGCAACAACACTTAAAACAACACGCCAGCACCGTGGCGCAATTGCCTTATGCGTATGTGTCGTTAACCAGCTTACCGTTTAGCCCAACAGGGGCAATAGATGAAGCGGCTTTACAGCGTATTCCCGTCTTGGAAGAAAATGTCGTGCAGCGACTTGAACAAGCCTTGCTCAGTCGTGACCAAGGCCAGCAACACAGCGTCGCGCAGATTCAACAACACCCCTTGTCAGAGTTGCCACTGCATTTAGATGACTTACTGCCTGCGCAAGCACTGAACAAGATCACAAGTGAACAAGTCTTCGCAGAACACTCAATACAAACACTGGATCAGGCGTTACAACAACGCATTGCGGCTCGTCCGTTAGCGTTCTGTGACGGTGGCGAATTGCAGTTGCCACCTGATGCGCCATTGACCATGAGTGAAGCCTTGTTACGCACCGCACAGCGTTTTCCTGACAAGGGCATTATTTACGCTGATGCACAAGGCCAAGAGCAGCTACAAAGCTATGCCAATTTAGTACAAGAAGCCAAACAGATTTTAGCCGGTTTACAGGCACAGGGCTTAACAGCAGGCGACCGCGTGATTTTGCAAGTGGAGTCTTTGCGCGATCATTTCAGCAGTTTTTGGGGCTGTGTGTTAGGCGGCATTATTCCGGTCACAGTGGCGATTGCGCCGACTTATCGCAGCCAAAATGCGGTGATCAGCAAGCTGCACAATATTTGGCAATTGCTAGAGCATCCGCCCTTGATTACCAGCCAAAGCTTAGTCAGCGAGTTGCAACAATTGCCGAGCGTGTTCGACTGCCCAATGCCGACCACGTTAGCAGTAGAGCAGTTAAAACAAGCCTCGCAAGCAGCGGTTTTGCACACAGTGCAACCTGACGACATCATGTTTTATCAGCTTAGCTCTGGCAGCACTGGCGTACCGAAGTGCATTCAAGAACGGCATTATAGTCTGGTCTGTCATGTACACGGCTCGCAGCAGTTTAATGACTATCGCGCCGAACATGTTTCGTTAAACTGGCTGCCGCGTGATCACGTCGTGCCGATTTTAACTTATCACTTAAAAGATACTTATTTGGGTTGTCAGCAAATCCAGTTAAAAACCGAGCAAGTGTTAAACGATCCGCTATGGTGGTTAACAGCAATTGAACGCTATCGCGTTACGCACTCTTGGTCGCCTAATTTTGGTTTTAAATTGGTCGGCGATTGTTTGCGTCAACTCGACACACCGCGCCAGTGGGATTTATCCTCAATACAATTTTTAATGAATGC
>QKBZ01000293.1 GCA_003245895.1 Beggiatoa sp. | reverse complement strand
CTACCATGAGCGCGACTAAAAACGCGGTTAACGCGCCTAAAATGGCACGCAAAGTTAAATACTGGAAAACATTAAAACCGCTATAAATCGTTGTTAATAAATCGCTTAACCACAGCAACATTATGAGTTACCTGCCTTCAGTGCATTAATGACATGTTCCATCTGCATACTGCGCGAACCTTTGACCAACAGACAAACATTGCTGGTTAAGGCTTCGCGTAAGGCGGCAATTAGTGCAGGCTGATCTTTAAAATGGCGCGCCGCTGCGCCAAATGCGTCGGCAGTGTGTTGTGCTAACACACCGGTTGTCCACACCCGATCAATGCCTAATTCTCGCGCCAAACGTCCCGCTTGTTGATGAAAATCAACGCTACGGTTGCCTAACTCTTTCATATCACCTAACACTAACCAGCGTTGTGATTGATAAGTGGCTAACACGGCTAAGGCGGCATTTAAGGAAGTGGGATTGGCATTATAAGTGTCATTTAACAACACACTGCCGTGTAAACCTTCAATCGGTTGCAAGCGCCCTTTGACTGGCTGCAAATTATGCAAACCTTGCTGAATCGCGTCTAAACTGCAACCACAAGCCAAAGCGCAGGCCGCAGCATTTAAGGCATTCATCACATTATGACGACCGGCTAAAGCCAAATTAATCGGCACTTCGCCAACGCCGGTTTTTAACACAAATTCGCTACCGCTAGGCGTTAACTGCACATTAGTTGCGGTCACGTCCGCCGCTGGATTGTCTAAGGCAAAGGTCATCACCGGATGTGAGGCATGTCCGTTGTGATTTAAACCACCTTGGTTGTGCTTAGACACCAAGCTGCGCCAGAAATCAGCAAACACATCATCCGCGTTAATCACGCTGATCCCTTGCGTTTGCAAACCTTGGAAAATTTCCCCTTTGGTGCGGGCGACGGTTTCTATATCGCCGAAGCCTGCTAAATGCGCGGGCGCACATTGGGTGATGGTCGCTACCGAGGGCTGTGCTAACTGCGTTAAACGCGCAATATCGCCGACAGCAGAAGCGCCCATCTCAATCACGGCATATTCATGATGTTGATTGAGCTGAAATAAGGTGAGTGGGACACCAATGTCGTTATTTAAATTGCCTTGCGTGGCTAAGGTCGTGCCTTGCGTGCTGAGGATAGCCCCGATCATTTCTTTAACGGTGGTTTTGCCATTGCTGCCGGTGACAGCGACGACGTGGCGTAGTGGTAAGCGTTCGCGCCACCAGCGGGCTAAGGCGGCTAAAGCCACTAAGGTATCCTCGACCACTAATTGCGGTAAAGGGCTATCACATTGACGATCTACTAATAAAGCCGCCGCCCCTTTTTGTGCAGCTTCTGTTAAAAAGTCGTGACCGTCGAAGTGTTCGCCGCGTAAGGCAATGAATAAACTGCCTTCTTGCAAGCTGCGTGTGTCTGTGCTGCAACCGTGCACTGTCACGCTGTCACCCACTAAACGGGCATTTAAAGCGGGCACGCTATCAGCCAAAGAAAAAACTATCATAGTGAATGATGTATCAAATAAAGCGGATGGAGAAGTCACAGGAGGCAGCTAATAATGTGCGTCCTGTGTGGTGGTTTAGGTGAGTAAAGTCGCTACTAAGGCACGATCACTAAACGGTAAGCGTTGATCGCCGATCAATTGATAATCCTCATGACCCTTGCCTGCAACTAAAATTACATCATCAGCCGTTGCATATTGTACCGCATGCCGAATCGCTTGTTCACGGTTTGCAATCACTGTCGGTTGGGTATCGTGTTCTGTCCATGCCGCTAAAATGTCGTTAATGATGGCGGCGGAGGCTTCGTGACGTGGGTTGTCATCCGTCACAATCACGCGATCTGCATAACGCTTAGCAATATCGCCCATCACAGGCCGCTTGGTACGATCTCTATCGCCACCACAACCAAATACACACCATAACTGCCCTGAACAGTGATCACGCAACGCCGTTAAGGCTTTTTCTAAAGCATCTGGCGTATGGGCATAGTCAATAATCACCGTCGCTTGTTGTGAAGCCCCAAAGCGCTCCATGCGTCCGGCGACAGGGCGGACATGGCTTAATAAGCGCATCACATTGTCAAAGCTGAAACCGGACAGTAATAAGCAGGCGCAAGCGGCTAATAAGTTGCTGATGTTAAAACGACCATAGAGCGGACAATGTAATTCGCCTTCGCCCCAAGGCGTGTATAAACGCAACTGACAACCTTGATCATCTTGCTCTAACAACTGCGCGTACACGTCGGCGTGGTTGTCTTCAATACTGTAGCCGATGCGGGTTAACTGCGGTGGCAGTTCAGCAAAAAAGTGTTGTCCCCACGGGTCATCTAAATTAATCACCGCATGCTCTAAGCCTTCCATATGGAATAAACGCTGTTTAGCCGCTGCGTAGGCTTCCATCGTTTTATGATAATCCAAATGGTCATGAGTGATATTGGTCAGCACTGCCGTGGTAAAGCGAATGCCATTGACGCGACCTTGATCTAAGGCATGCGAGGAGACTTCCATCACCACTTGACGAATATGGTCGGCGTGAAATTGGGCAAAAATAGACTGTAAGGCCACCGCGTCGGGTGTGGTGTACAAGCTGGGGATTAACGCACCATAGCAACCATAACCAATCGTGCCAATCAAACCGCATTCTGCCCGTGTTTGCAGGGCTTGGGCGATAAAGTGGGTGACGGAGGTTTTGCCATTGGTGCCGGTGACACCGATCACGCGCATGTCTTGGGTAGGCTGTTGGAAAAAGCGAGCGGCTAAAGCACCGACTTGCTCAGATAAGCGAGGGACGTTAACACATGGCACGTCACCGGCAAGTAACTGTTGTCCGGTTTCATCGGTTTCGCGCAATATTGCGGCGGCTCCGTTGCGTAAAGCAGCTTCGATGAAAATTTCGCCGTGCACTTGTGTGCCACGACAGGCGAGGAATAAAAAGCCGCGTTGTGCTTTGCGACTGTCTAAAGTGATGCCGGATAATTCACGGTCGTAACCGCTGGGCAGCGCTTGGTCTAATAACTGGCTTAACAACATAATCCGCTTACCTACTGTCGATTGAGAGGCGACAGTTTATGTCCTTGTTGTAGAAGAAACTGAGTCATTGACACGACTTTGGAAAGTTAAGCAGACTAAGCCTTGTAGGGTTTGCGCCGCGTCTTTTTGCGGTGCGAACGCGGAGAAATCTGACCTACGTTTGCAAAATGATGGGTTTCGCTTTGCTCTACCCATCCTACTTTAACCTTTAAAGTCGTCTCATAGACACTGAGCGCGAGCAAACTTTATTCCGCTAATTGCTCAAAGTGCAAGGTCTCTAAATAGTCGTTTAACTCTAAGGTGCGCTGGCGCACAATTTCAACCCGTGTCACCGCAATAATCAGCGGCCACATGGTGCCTTCTAAACTGCTATAAAGCTGTTGTACCAGTTTAAATTCTGCATCACGGTAATCTAACCAACGCCGTTGGGCATCGCGTAAGGCACCGCGACCTTGTGTATCCAGTTGATGCCGCAAATTACGATACACTTCATTCAATTCTGAATCCCATTTTTCATAAGCTTGCTGATAACAAGACAGCATCCCTTCATTGGAATAGTCTGACACAGTGCATTGTGTTGTCCATTCTTCAATAGGATGTTGTCGTTTTGCTAATGCGTGCAGCTCATTAGAGGGTGTTAGCAGTTCTTGTGGTGTGATTAACCAGCCAGCGAATAAACAAGCGGAAAGTAGCATAGGCTTCTCTCAGAGGTGCGCTGTCGCGTATAAGCGTTATTATACACAACTCAGCCTTATAACAAGATTGAAACACATAACGGTACTAAGATGGCAGTACTAATGCCATTTAAGCCCATCGCCAGCCCTGCAAAAGCGCCCATTTCTGTGTGAATTTGTATCGCCCGTGCTGTGCCGATGCCGTGCGAAGATAAGCCAATCGCAAAGCCCTTAACTGCATTATCTTGAATCCCTACCAATTTCAGCAGACTAGGCGCAGTGACAGCCCCAACGATGCCAGTCAAAATCACTAATACAGCGGTTAAAGAGGCAAGGCCGCCGATTTCTTGTGCAATCCCCATCGCAATAGGCGTGGTAATGGATTTAGGCAACATGGATAACAAACTGACTTCAGACAAGCCGGTTAAGCGACTTAATGCCCAAACCGATAACACGGCAGTGCTAGAACCCACTAATAAGGCTATTAACAGCGGTAGCCAATAGCGTTTTAAGCGGCCATAGTATTGATATAAGGGCACGGCAAGCGCGACTGTGGTCGGGCCGAGTAAAAAATGTACGAATTGCGCACCATCAAAATAGGTGTCGTAAGGCGTATGGGTCAGCGTGAGCAGCGAGACTAAGGCTAACATGCTGAGCAATACCGGATTTAGCAAAGGCCATTGCCCACAGCGGTTATATAATTGCTGCGCCAGCCAAAACACAGCCACCGTTAAGCTTAACCACAATAACGGTTTTTGCGCCAAATAAACCCAAATCGTGCCTAAATCATTCATTCCTTAGCCTCCCAGCGTTTCAACAAGGCTTGTAACACCCACGCGGTGACTAATAAAGCAAGCCAAGTGCTGCCCAGCAAAGTGATGACAATGGCTAACCACTCTTGTTGCAATAAGCCGATATGTACCATCACGCCCACACCAGCAGGCACGAAAAACAAGGAAAGGTGTTGCAGCAAGCTTTGACTGGTTTGCTGTAAATAGTCTGGAATATTGCCGCGCCAGATAAAACCGATAAACAGCAGTAACATGCCCAATACAGGGCCTGGGATGGGAAGGCTTAACGCACGGACGACGATTTCGCCGACCAGTTGCAGCCCTAATAAAATGGCGAATGCAGATAACATGGTAAGTCTTATGGGGTAAATCTTAGTTGCAGAGACAGAGAGAGTATAAGGGATGTTATTGGATTGGCTCTAGCGGCATAGTTAAAAAAAAGCTTATTTATCCGTCTACCGGTAACACATCCGCAAACACAAATCCCTCTCGCGTCACCACTTCCCCTACTTGCACTTTCAAAGGCCAACGAAACATTGGCCCGTCAAAAACAAAGCTGTGAAACTCGCCGTTTTCACCGCAAGGATCAGCGGTTTCAGGCAAATCAGCTAATAATTCGGCGTTAAATTCGCGCCCTGCTAACTCGGCGGACACTTGTTTCGGATCGACGCAGGTCAGCACGGTTTTAACACCTTGAGCAATCATGGTTCGTGCAAGTTCATCAGTGGGAATATCCCAAATCGGGAATATCGGCTTAATGCCTGTCTCTGCCAGTTTTTGCTCTCGATACTGGCGCACATCGGGTAAAAATAAGTCACCAAAAGCAAAATACTCCACTTGCTGTGCCTTGGCGCGGGCGACGAAATCGCGCATCACCGCTTCGTAAGCTTCATTGCTGCATGGATAGGGAATTGGCAACAATTCTAAGGGTAAACCAATGCTATCTGCTTGTTGCTGTAATAAGGCCACGCGCACACCGTGCATGGCGACGCGCTCAAACTCTTGATTGATAGTGCAAAACAGTCCAACGACTTCTACATCAGTACGTTGCTGTAACTGGTACAACGCCCACGCGCTGTCTTTGCCGCTACTCCACGACATTAATACTTTTGCTTTCATGATGTTCCTGTTTGTTTGAAGAGGCGTGTTGTAGGTCGGATAAGGCGTAAGCCGTCATCCGACATCGGGCTTTTGTTGGCAAGCCTGTTTAATCTTCTATAGACACGCCAAAATGATTCGCCACAATACGTTCGCGTGTTGGCCAGCGCTGATGAATAGGCGAGTTTAACAGCTTGGCTTGCCCCTTTTCATCCGCTGCTACCAAGGTCGCCGAGCCACCACCATCTAAACACAAGGCGAACGTTGCCCCCAATTGCTGCGCATATTCCGCTAACTCTTGCAAATACATGCCTTCGCTATAATGCGGTTGTTTGCCATCGACTACGATTAACCATAAACGTTGCTGCTGTTGATTCACCGCAATCACTGTGCGTGCATAAGCGCGATCTTGCGCAACCGGTTTCAGTTCTGGGTTAATGTCTCCGTTTTGCACTAGCCATTCTTTCCCCGCGAGCGCGTGCAAAATTTTGTGTTCAGCAGGTGGCGTATCGGAAAATTGTTGCTGAGTATCAATGTATAAGGCAGGAAAACGCGGATCAAGTTCGGAATAAGTGTGGCTTTGGGAAACAGCATGGCCTAACACATGAACGGGATCACCCGTGAACGGATACGGCAGCCAATATTCTTCAAAGGGATAAAAATAGCTGCCATTGATAGCGACGACTTGTTTAAATTCGCTGAGAAACTGGCTAGTGCGGCGCGCTGTTATTTCACCTTCGGCATTGTTCTGGCTGGGCGTGACTAAAAATTGTAACTTAGGCGTGTCTAGGTCAATTGTGACCGTATGCAAAACGATGGGGCGCGGTTGCGTAAATACTTGGCGTTGGTATTGAATACCGGTGGCGAGGGTTTGGGTTAACGGTGGCGGTTGTGGGTGAAACCAGCCAGATAACACGATTAATTCAGTGATAATAAAGGCTAAGACTACAATGCCTAAGCCGCGTAAACTATAGTTTAATAACGATTTCAGCATGATATTAAAATGATTTTCGTAGGGTGGATAAGGCGTTAGCCGTCATCCGCCGTGAATGTCGCATGACGCTGCGCTTATGCGACCTACAAGCGTTGATCACAAATGTTGTTCCACTCGCCGTTTCAACAACTGCACCAGTTCAGCATGCATATATTCATAATTATCAGGGATACTTAAACACACTAACTTTTTATCTTTTAACAAAGCGTTGAATTTGGCTGTCACCTTTTTGCGGTGGCTGCGTTCCATGACAAAAATAATGTCCGCCCACTCGATTAAATCACCACTGACAGGCGTTTCTGCATCGCGGTTAGTGCCTGCGCTTATCGCCTGTATCCCTTCATAAGCCGCAAAAACGGTGGCGGCGGTTGGACTTCTTAAACGATTTTCGCTACAGATAAACAATAAATTCATGATTGAGCCTCAACCAAGAGCGTGTAAATATAAAGCAACACAATAAGAGCAGCAGTTATGCAACACGGCAATTTAAACAGTGTTTGGCTACCGTCGCTGCCCGACGGACAGGCAAAAACCTTTCAAGCAGGTGAGATTATTTCGCAACCGACGCAAGCGGTGAATCAATTTTTTATTCTACGCAACGGGCAAGCGCGGATTTTCCTCTGTGGCGATCAAAAAGAACTCACCATTGGCTATTTAAAACCCGACAGCATTTATGTCACCCACACCCGCGCATGGATTGAAGCCATGACGGAAACGGAGATTATGTGCTGGCCTTTGCGACAGCTTAAAGCCTTAATCACTGCCCGTTCAGAGTTGGCGGTAACGGCAATGCAAGAAATCGGCGGCTTGCTGCATAACACGATTGATATTATTGAAGATTTAGCCTTTCGCTCAGTGGAATCCCGTTTGGCGCGTTACTTATTACTTGAACATGAACAGCAGCAAAGCAACATGATTCAACTCAGCGGCAATACGGAAATTCTAGCCAGTTTGCTCGGCACTTCGCGGCAAACGCTGTCGACCATTATCAACCGCATGATTAAAGAAGGCATCTTGCAGCGTGCCGGTCGGCAAACATTAGTTTTGATTAATTTAAATTACTTAAGCGAATTGTCATCTAGCTGACAGAATTGCCTAGCGCACCTCGATACACTGCTAATCGTGTTGTTAATTCAGTGTTGAAAAAGGTGATTGCTGTGGATTTTGATCAAGTACAAATGTCTGATACAGACCGTTACATCACATTTATTGGTTTGCAATGTGATGAAAAAGCGGATCGGTTTATTGCCATGTTAGATGGTCACATCGAAGCCACTGATGGCGACGAACGCTGGCGCACGTATTTTAAACAAAAACGTGATCAACAGATGAAAATGGAGCAAGACAACTTGCAATTCATCGGTAGCCAGATGAACAATTTATACAGTTACATGGAAGACTGCGAAGACGAATCCGCATTGGCATTATTGTGGAAATTAGAGCAAGAATGCTGTTAACCCCCCAAGATGAGCGCGAAGAATGGCGCACTTAACTGAAATCGCAAGACAGCCGCAATATGGGACGCATATTGCGGCTGTTTCTTTATGGTGTTGTTATGTTGTAGGTCGCATAAGCGTAGCGTCATGCGACATTAACGGCGGATGACGGCTCGCGCCTTATCCGCCCTGTTATAACCCAGTCAATAGCCAAAATAAAAAGAAAACACTCGGCAATAGGTACACGAAAACTTCCACTTTGAAAAAATGCTTTTTTCATCGGAGTATTTCGTGTTGTCATTTT
>QKBZ01000220.1 GCA_003245895.1 Beggiatoa sp. | reverse complement strand
ATTAATCCAAGACTGATGCAATGGGCTGATCAAGTGAAATTCAGTACTCACGTTAAACACTTGTTTTTAAATAAAATACAAAAACCATGATACCATCGTGGTTTTAAATTGAGAATTGCTGCCAATGAGCACAAAATGTTGCCAGTGCCAAAACAGTACAGCAACAGCCGCAATACCACGCGTAATATCTAGGGAATAAAGCCGCTTAGGCCATGTAGGAGCGTCCATATTAAAAAACCTAGGTTAAAGTATTACAAAAAATACTGCGTTTCATTCTCTCTAGCAATAATATCGGTATAAAGTTGATTGTCAAAGCATCTTCCCTGTGTTCACTACACAATAAACAGCTCACAAATCCAGCGTAAAACCACCAATCAATGCTACACTACTGCGCTTTTTTCCAGACGCAGGCGCGTCTAAGCACAATTATTTAATAAGTTCATCATACAAGTGCATAGCTTGTTATAATTCATTTATTTACGCGGCAGATTCGTTTGCAAGTTTTTTAGGGAGAAGCTTTATTCATGTTACACGCCATGTTAAATACCGCGATAAAAGCGGCGCGCCAAGCCGGTCGGGAGATGATTCGGGCGCAACAACGGCGACAAGATTTGCGGGTGGAAACCAAAGGGGCGAAAGATTTCGTCAGCGAGGTTGACCGCAATACCGAAATCATGTTGATTGAAACCTTGGGTAAAGCCTATCCCACTCACTCCTTTTTAGGTGAAGAAACCGGTGGTCAAGCGGGAAGACGTGGCACCAGTGAGTATGAATGGATTATTGATCCCCTAGATGGCACAACTAATTTTTTGCACGGACACCCACAATATTCAATTTCTATTGCTTTGCGTAAAGAAGGCCGTTTATTTTTAGGCTTAATATATGACCCATTGCGAGATGAATTATTTACTGCACAACGCGGGCAAGGTGCGTATTTAAACAACCAGCGTCTGCGCGTCAGTGGTCCTATTTCTATCACGGATACTTTATTAGCAACTGGCTTCCCGTTTAAATATCATGAACATATCGATGCTTATTTGAATATGTTTAAAGCTTTATTCCCGCACGTTGCTGACATGCGACGCATGGGGTCTGCGGCTTTAGATTTAGCGTATGTCGCAGCAGGGCGTGTTGATGGTTTTTGGGAATTAGGTTTGCAACCTTGGGACATTGCTGCTGGTGTTTTATTGGTAGAAGAAGCAGGCGGTTTAGTCAGTGATTTCAGCGGCGGTTACGATTATTTCAGCACCGGCAACTTGGTTGCAGGTAATGCCAAAGTGTTAAAAGGAATTTTGAAAACGATTCAGCCGCATTTGCCTGAGGGATTGAAGCGTTAAGTTCAGCAAATTTTGCATTAAAAACAAGTGGTTTCTCGTTCCCAGCATTTTGGTGGGAATGTATGCCGCGTCGCTCCAGCGGCGCGAATCAGGCTCCACCCCATCGGAACGATCACTACCATTAAGTTAAGGTTCTTGTAGGGCGGATAAGGCGTTAGCCGTCATCCGCTGCAAGTGGCTTGGTTCAAGCTTTAACTGTGTTATGTCGGATGACGGCTGTCGCCTTATCCGACCTACAACATCGCTTAACTTAATGGCAGTGATCTGGACGATGGGAACGAGAAATAACTGCGATAAGCCTTATCTGCCCTTCATTAAGCAACTACCCGCCATTTAATATTGCAACCAATACTCGGTTTCTGTTCTTCCACAACCGGCTGACCTGATAACACAGCGTCTAATGCGGCTCGCAAATCTTTCCCTGTCACAGGCTTATCCGTACCTGGGCGAGAGTCGTCTAACTGTCCGCGATAAACACACGCCAAATCACCATCGAAAATAAAGAAATCAGGCGTACATGCAGCATCGTAAGCTGAGGCTACAATTTGCGTTTCATCGTATAAATACGGAAATGGATAATTCCAGTGCTGCGCAATTTCGCGCATTTGTTCTGGACCATCTTGAGGATAGGTTTCAGCATCGTTGGCACTGATAGCGATAAACGCTACGCCTTTGGGTTGGTATTCATGTGCTAATCGGATTAACTCCGCTTGTACATGCTTCACAAACGGGCAATGGTTGCAAATAAACATGATCACCGTTGCCTTGTCTGATTTTAGCTTTGACAAAGTCACTAACTTGCCAGTCATCACATCTGGCAAGGTAAAATTAGGGGCGATGGTTCCGAGTGGCATCATATTGGACGGCGTTTGCGCCATGTCATACTCCTTTGGTCAAACAGTCAAACAACAGTGCTTATTATTCATGGTATGGCACTGGTTTGCATTAGTCTAAGTTTAAAAAGCAGTTTCGTAAGCGTGATATAACTGCGCCTGCACTTGTTGCACGGTGGCCTGTTGTGCTAAGGGTAAATTATTGGGGCGATGGGTTTTAGTTAACACTTGTTCCAAACGCGCCGTTAATTCCGCCTGACCACGGTATTTTAACAAGCTATCACTATTTAACGCTGCTAAACAGCCTTTTTTCGGCACGATACACCATTGTTGATGACTCAGACTTAATAACACTGCCCCCGAACTGGTAATGCGTCGGTAACAAAATACCGTGGCGAGTGCTTGCTGAATTAAACGGTCTAATGCAGCACTGGGGACAAACATATTCAGAAATTGCACTGCATCCGTGTGCGCGAGTTGTTGCTGTAAGCGAGCGTGGTAGTCGCTTTGATCTGGGCGTATTTTGCCAGCAATCAAGAGCACCGTATCTTGTTTATTCTCTACTTGTTGCCATGCACTTAATACCTGTTCCAATCCCTTATACGGTGCGATTTGCCCAAAGCTGAGAATATAACGGCGTGGGATAGTGTGTTCAGTGAAAAACTGTTCAACTTTGCTAGGGTCATGCTCAACGGTGGCAGGATATAATGGATGGGCTAGAACTTGAAACTGGTGGGTATTTTTCAGTCTAAAAAAACGCCGCAATAACTTTATCTCACGCTCACAATGGCATAACACCACATCTGTACGCTGTAATAATAATTTGCGTAAAAAATACTCAGTTAAATACGCTTTTTTCACATTATGTTGCATGACATTATGCGGGGTAAAGAAAATCGCGCAACGTCGTCTAAATAGTAACCGGACAATCAATAAACCGAGTAAAAATAAAATAAACTTAAAGCAGTGCTGGCAATGAAACCAATGCACATGAATTAATAATTGATGTCTTCCGCGAAATAAGCCGGTCAATGCTTGGCTAAAACTGGCTGCTTTTTGGAGATGGGTATAAGGGGCTTGTGCTAAACCTGCATACAATAAGTGAAAATAAGGATTTGTCTGTTCTTCTGCGGGTAACGATAAAACACAAATAGGTAAATTAGCCATAGTATATCTACTCTTAATGTGCAGGTTTTATGACGTGCATGAGAGGAGAACACTATAACTTACGCAATAAACTATTCAAGCCTTTTACATTAAAATCAGAAGCTAAATGTTTAATATGTTCTAAAAAGGGGGCGAGGCTTTCATTGGCAATACGGCTTTGTGTATTAATTATTTCCATAACTTGCTTAATATTGCCCGTTAATGCAGCATATTTTAAAGTTTTCAGTGCATCTTCTGTTAAGCCTTCAGCCGCTGCTTTTAACAAACTGGCTTCATCTTGCATTTCATTAGTGGGATCGAGCGTTTCATGTACCCATTCTAACTTCAGGTGTTTTTCTAACACGGCTAAAATGCGAGAAAATTGAAAAGGCTTAGAGACAAAGTCATCAAAACCGACATCTAAACTTTGCACCCGCGAAATAAAAATACTGGCAGAGCAAGCAATGACAGGAATATGTTGTAAAGTGGGTGTATGTTGAATCTGTTTTAATAATTCATAACCATCAGTTAATGGCATTTTTAAGTCAGTGATAATTAAATCAGGGATATGTTCCTTAGCGACGTTAATGCCCTCCTCACCGTTTTCAGCCTCTATGATCACAAAACCTAATGAACTTAGGAAATTCCTCAAAATTTCTCGGTTCACTTCCATATCATCGATCACTAAGATGGTGCGGGGTTCTCCGACAAAACGTGTGATAACCCGATCTCGCAACATCGCAGAGTGTGGCTGACTCACGCTGACAAAAGAGGGGTGAATGCTAAACCAAAACCGCGTTCCCACACCTTCCGCACTTAACACCTTTAAATCACCGCCCATCATTTCCACTAAGCGCCGAGAAATAGGTAAACCTAAACCACTACCCTCAATTTGGTCTTGCTTCTCCACTTGCTGAAACGGCACAAAAATAGTGTCTATTTCCGACTCAGGAATACCGCGCCCTGTATCTTCTACCACAAAAGAGATTTCATCATTTAAATATTCAGCACGGAAAGAGACATGCCCTTGATGAGTAAACTTAATCGCATTACTGAGCAAATTTAATAACACTTGCCGTAAGCGCTTTTCATCTAATTTCACTAAGGCAGGCAAGCTGTGTGAAATTTCAATATTAAAACCTAAGTCTTTCTGCTCTGCTTTCAGCTTAAGCAAACTTGCAGTATTTTGTAAAAATCGTTCTAAATTGACTTCTGTTTCGACTAAATCAAAGCGTTCAGCCTCAATTTTCGATAAGTCTAAAATATCATTAATCATGGTCAGCAAATGCTCGCCACCACTGGCGATCATCTCGACAGACTTATGATGTCGTTCTAATAATTCCTTATCGCGCAGCATTAACTGGGAATAGCCTAAAATTGCATTTAACGGCGTGCGCAATTCGTGGCTCATATTGGCTAAAAAAATACTTTTTGCACGGTTGGCCTGCTCTGCGAGTTGTTTAGCAGAAGTTAAATCCGCTTCGGCTTGATAGGCTTCTAAGTAATGACCAATTGCCGCCACTGCCGCCCATAAAATATCAATTTCTAAAAAATCCCACTCTTGATCGCTTTGGTAATTATTTAAGCAAAAAAAGCCATATAGATTTTGCTGTACATGCACGGGGAATAAAATAAAGGAAAAGATATTAAACGGTTCTAATACTCGTTTTTCAAAACCGGATAAATCGGAAAAGGAAGCCAGTTGAGGGCCATCACTGCGCGAGAGTGCATCTAACCAATAGGGATTAAAATAATGAATGGGAACGGCTTTTTGGCAACCATTCTCGGCAAAACTAGGGATATGCGCTTTGCCCCATTCCGCCTCTAATTGCACACATAAGCCTTGTTCCTCATCAACAGCGGTGCGAAAGAACACAACTTGTTCTAACTCCGCCGTTTCCGCCAACAATTGGCAGGTTTCTACCAACACTTGCCGCAATTGGCGACCCCGTCCCGTCAGCAACTGTTTTTGGATTTCAACCAGACCATTTAAATAATGTTCTCGTTTTTGTAACTGGTAGTCTGAATCTTCAGAGTCAGTGGAAGATAGCCAATCGTTCATGATGTTTTTAGTACAAACAATACTATTTAACGCATTAACGCCCTTTATGAAAAAGGGCGTGAGGTGTTCTAGCCGTGACGTTGAGCAAAATCACTCATAAACGCAATTAACGCAATGACACCCGCTTCAGGCATCGCGTTATAAATACTGGCACGCATGCCACCGACAGTACGATGACCGGCTAAGTTGAGTAAGCCTGCGGCATTTGCTTCGGCTAAAAAGGTTTTATCTAATTGGTCGTTTTGCAAGGTAAACGGCACGTTCATCCACGAGCGCCACTCAGGGGCGACCGGATTTTGATAAAACTCGCTGTTATCAAGGTATTGGTATAACAACTCTGCTTTGCGCTGATTCCGCGCGGCAATCTCTGCTAAGCCACCTTGCGCTTTTAACCATTTAAACACTAAACCCGCGAGATACCAGCCATAAGTCGGCGGTGTGTTTAACATAGAGCCATTATCCGCTTGCACCTTGTAATCTAACATGGTGGGAATATTGGCATCGGCTTGTCCGATTAAATCTTCACGCACAATGACTAAAGTTAGACCAGCAGGGCCGATATTTTTTTGCGCACCGGCATAAATTAAACCAAACTGTGTGACATCAATTGGACGAGACAAAATAGTAGAGGACATATCTGCCACAATCGGCACATCGCCCACATCAGGTGCTTGCGAGATTTCCACTCCATTAATGGTTTCATTCGGCGTGTAGTGAAAATAAGCCGCGTTAGGATTGCATTGCCAACTGTCTCGCGCCGGTACGCTAGTAAAGTTCTGCTCTTTTGCCGTGGCAACCTCGTTTACTTCGCAATAACGCTGCGCTTCTTGAATGGCCTTCGTTGACCAAATCCCCGTGTTTAAATAATCAGCATGTGCATTGCCGCGTAATAAATTTAACGGCACTGTGGAAAATTGTGTTGAAGCACCACCTTGTAAAAACAACACATGATAGTGATCTGGAATGGCTAATAAACTCCGCAAATCCACCTCAGCTTCGGCGGCAATTTGGGTAAATTCCTTGCCTCGGTGACTCATTTCCATCACACACATCCCAGAACCTTGCCAGTCCACCAGTTCTTGTTGAGCTTGCATTAATACTTCGGTGGGCAATACGGCAGGGCCAGCACTAAAATTATAAGGTCGAGACATGCTTGTATCCTTATCCAAACGTAGGGGGTAAATCAATCAGCACGCGCAGTCTGTGCGCGTTGTAGTCAGTTTAACACGTTCTATTTTCCATGCGCGTAGTGCTTTTATTGAACAAATACGCGCCAACTATTTGTTCGTTCATTTCAGACCACATATTGTGTCAAATGCCGTGCATTAGTTGTCTGATTCTCATGGTTTTATCATGTTGTTATCACTTTAGGAGGAGGTATCATGTTTGATCAAACCCGTCCACCGGCCGTTGCAGGTTTATTCTACCCGCGCAACGTTGCCACTTTGCATCAACTGATTAGTGACTTGCTCAGTCAAGCCCATGTAAGCGCGCCAACACCCAAGGCGATGATCGTACCGCATGCAGGTTATATCTATTCTGGGCCGATTGCTGCCAGTGCCTATGCCTGCTTATTACCGGTGCGTGACCATATCCGACGAGTGGTGTTAATGGGACCTGCTCATCGCGTGGCGTTTAATGGCATGGCCGCTAGTGAGGATGCGTATTTTGCTACGCCTTTAGGTTCAGTACCAATAGATACAAGCTTGATACAACAATTACTTGACACAAAACTGATTTGCTCCTTGCCTGCTGCACATAACCAAGAACACTGCTTAGAAGTGCAATTACCCTTTTTGCAAATGATGTTGAGCAGTTTTGAAGTAGTGCCTTTATTAGTCGGTCATGCCAGCACGGCGCAAGTCGCGGCGGTGTTAGAAGCGGTGTGGGGCGATGAACAAACCTTAATCGTCATCAGTTCAGACTTAAGCCATTACCACGATTATCACACTGCACGCCAATTAGATCGTGCCACCTCAAATGCCATTGAAGCATTAGAACCGGAAGCAATTGCACATCACGCTGCCTGTGGTTGTCACCCTATTCAAGGCTTATTAGCGGTTGCCAAAGCCAAGGAATTACATGTGCAAACGGTCGATTTACGCAATTCTGGCGATACAGCAGGCGATCAAGATCGCGTGGTGGGGTATGGTGCTTATGTCTTTCACTGACAGCCAACATGCATGCCTATTAGACACGGCATGGACAGCTATTCGGCAAGGCGTGCGTGAGCACACATTGTTAACGCTGAACGCCCACGACTATGAACCCCGTTTGCAAACTGAACAAGCCAGCTTTGTCACCTTATATTTAGATGGTCAATTGCGTGGCTGTATTGGGGCATTGTATGCCTATCAGCCTTTGATTTTAGATGTGGCGCAACATGCGTATGCCGCAGCGTTACAAGACCCGCGTTTTGCACCAGTGACTGAGGCCGAAATTAAAGATTTAAGCCTGCATATTTCTGTGCTTAGCCTACCAGAACCGTTACACGTCAATTCTGAAGCAGAGTTATATCAACATTTACGCCCACATCAAGATGGACTAATTTTAGAAGCAGAGGGTCGTAAAAGTACTTTCTTGCCAGCAGTATGGGAAAGCTTGCCCGAACCCAGCAGCTTTATGCGACAGTTGAAATTAAAAGCCGGTTTACCGCCAGATTACTGGTCAGCATCCGTTAAATTATGGCGTTATCACACAGAATCGGTTGAATAAACTCTAATACGTCAAAAAAAGCCCCCACTCAAAATCATACTAGCGTTTGCGCCGTGTATTTTTACGGCGCGAACGCGGAAATTTAGCTTTTGTAGCTCGGATAACCTGAGTTCGACGAAATATTTGTTGTAAAAACAATTGGTTTCTCGTTCCCACGCGCTTTGCGTGGGAATGCAGTCACGACGCGCTGCGTCGCGGGTTTGTTCCAAGATCAAACTAAATCCGTCGTTTAGTTCACTCGTGACGT
>QKBZ01000203.1 GCA_003245895.1 Beggiatoa sp. | reverse complement strand
ATGCAGTGGTGAAGTCCTTGGCGCGTTATGCCATTACCACTTGGCGGCATGATAAGGATATTGCCAAAGGTCAGACTTATGAACAGGCGATAGAAGCGGGGATTGAAGGGGCGGATAATATTTTGTTTTTTGTCTCGCCGCATTCTGCACAGTCTGATTACTGTTTACGAGAGTTACAGCACGCGGTTCAGTATAACAAGCGGTTGATTCCTTTATTGATTGATGAAACCTCACTTGATGATATTCCTGAGGCTGTGCGTGGGTTGCAGTGTGTCGATTTTACCGATAATCAGTGTCAGCAGGATTATGACAGTGATATTGCCGATATTCTCAATATTGTGCGGCAAGATGCAACGTATTATGAGCATCATAAGGTCTTGTTAGTGCAGGCGTTACGCTGGCAGCGACAACAGCAGCAAAGTTCGTTTTTATTGCGTGGGCATAATTTAGAGAATGCGAAAACGTGGTTGCGCTTAAATCAGGAGCGGGAGCAGCATGCGCCGCTTGAGTTGCATCGGGAATTAATCACGGTTTCAGAAGCGGCGAAAGGTCGTTTACGCACCGATGTTTTCTTATCTTATTCTCGAAAAGATGGCGATTTTGCCCGTAAGTTGAATTTAAGCTTGCAAGCAGCAGGTAAAAACGTCTGGTTTGATCAAGAGAGTATCGCCTCTGGGATGGATTTTGAGGCGGAGTTATATAAGGGCATTAACGGCGCGGATAACTTTGTGTTTGTGTTGTCGCCGGACTCTGTCACCTCGGAATATTGCGAAGATGAAGTGAATTATGCGTTAAGTCAGGGTAAACGCATTTTTACTGTGTTATGTCGTGATACTGCCCCCGAAACTTTACCGCCTGCCTTACGAAATATTCATTGGTTAGATTTCCTAAACACGCCTTTTGATAAATCCTTTGCTGAATTAATTCAAGCCTTAGATTTAGACCGCGAGCATGCTGCCCAGCATACGGTATTGCAGCAACGTGCCTTGGAATGGTCGGAGAATCAGCAAAGTGCTGACTTTTTATTGAATAGTAGCGCGTGTGATAAGGCGGAAGTTTGGCAGGAGACGGCGGTTAGTGAAAATAAACCACCTGCACCGACAGAGTTGCAGCAAAGTTATATCCAAAGCAGTCGCAGTGCGATTACCTCCGTGCAGAGAAAGGAGAAGCGCCGTCAGCAGTGGATATTAACCTCGGTGTCTTTGGGGTTGGTATTTGCGTTAATTTTGGCATTTTTTTCTTGGTTGCAGATGCAGGAGGCGGAGAAGCAGAAGGCTATTGCACAAGGAAAAACGTTAGTAGCAGAAGAAAAAACAGAGGAAGCGGAAAAACAGAAACGTATTGCAGAAGAACAAAAAGCTATCGCAGAGCGACAAAAAGCCTCAGCTTTATCCAGTCAATCACGCATGCTATCAAAACAGGTAGAACTTGCTATTGATAAAAATAAACCCGCAACAGCGATGCGGCTAGCTTTGGAAATTTTGCCAAAGACATCAGAAACCTATCCTGATCGACCTTTGGTTCAAGAAGCGTATACATCATTAGCAATGAGCCTTAACCGTCATTATCAAGGTATTTTTGAACATGAAGAAGCGGTAAATGGCGCTGAATTTAGTCCTGATAGCAAACGCTTTATGACACATTCAGGCAATGTTGCTTATGTTTGGGATATAAGCAGTCGTCAGATTATAGCCACGCTAGAAGGACATGATAGTCATATAACTTCAGCGACGTATAGCCTCGATGGAAGCCGCATCGTCACTGCTTCATGGGATGGAACCGCCCGCGTGTGGGATAGCAACAGCGGCGGGTTGATTGCCACGCTTCAGGGGCATGAGAATAGTGTAAATTCAGCGACGTACAGCCCCGATGGAAGCCGCATCGTCACTGCTTCTGGAGATGGAACCGCCCGCGTGTGGGACAGCAACAGCGGTGGGCTGATTTTCACGCTTCAGGGGCATGATAGTTATGTAATTTCAGCGACGTACAACCCCAATGGAAGCCGCATCGTCACCGCTTCTGGAGATGGAACTGCCCGCGTGTGGGGCAGCAGCAGCGGCAGGCTGATTTTCACACTTAAGGAGCATGACTATGCTGTACAGTCAGCGAGGTACAACTCCGATGGAAGCCGCATCGTAACAAGTTCTGATGATAAAACTGCTCGTGTGTGGGACAGCAACAGCGGTGAGCTGATTTTCACGCTTCAGGGACATGAATATATTGCAAATTCAGCGATGTACAGCCTCGATGGAAGCCGCATCGTCACTGCGTCTGAGGAAAACACCACCCGTGTATGGGATAGTAACAGCGGCGGGTTGATTGTCACGCTTCAGGGACATGAGGATACTGTAACTTCAGCGACGTATAGCCCCGATGGAAGCCGCATCGTAACAAGTTCTGATGATAAAACTGCTCGTGTGTGGGACAGCAACAGCGGCGAGCTGATTTTCACGCTTAAGGGACATGAAGGTGGTGTAAGTTCAGCAAGATACAGCCCTGATGGAAACTGTATCGTCACTGTATCTCAAGATAACACCGCCCGAGTGTGGAACAGTAACAGCGGCGGGCTGATTTTCACACTTAAGGGGCATGAATATATAGTAAGGTCAGCGAGGTATAGCCCCGATGGAAGCCGCATCGTAACGAGTTCTGATGATAAAACTGCTCGTGTGTTGGACAGCAACAGCGGCGGGCTGATTTTCACGCTTAAGGGGCATGAGCTTGGTATAAGTTCAGCAACGTACAGCCCCGATGGAAGCCGCATCGTCACTGCTTCTGGGGATGGAACCGCCCGCGTGTGGGACAGTAACAGCGGAGGGCTGATTGTCACGCTTCAGGGGCATGAGGATTTGGTAACTTCAGCGACGTACAGCCCCGATGGAAGCCGCATTGTCACTGCATCTTATGATGATACTGCCCGTGTGTGGGACAGCAACAGCGGCAGGTTGATTTTCACACTTAAGGGGCATGAGCGTGGTGTAAATTCAGCAACGTACAACCCCGATGAAAGCCGCATCGTCACTGCTTCTGAGGATGGAACCGCTCGCGTGTGGGACAGCAGCAGCGGCAGGCTGATTTTCACACTTAAGGGGCATGACTATGCTGTAAATTCAGCGATGTACAGCCCCGATGGAAGCCGCATCGTCACTGCTTCATGGGATAACACCGCCCGCGTGTGGGACAGCAACAGCGGCGGACTGATTTTCACGCTTCAGGGGCATGATAGTTTTGTAAATTCAGCGATGTACAGCCCCGATGGAAGCCGCATCGTCACTGCATCTCATGATGACACTGCCCGAGTGTGGGACAGCAACAGCGGCGGGTTGATTTTCACGCTTAAGGGGCATGAGCGTGGTGTAAATTCAGCGACGTACAGCCCTGATGGAAGCCGCATCGTCACTGCTTCTGGAGATGGAGCCGCCCGCGTGTGGATCAGTCTTCCATCTTTAGAGGATATGGTTAAACAAGCGCAAGCCTTTTTACCTAAAAATCGACATGCGACAGGGGCAGAAGGGCTTTCTGGTAATTTCCTACTGTGTCAAGAACGAGCAGCGTATTTTTTAGATGTTATCGAACGCTGTGCTGAAGTTGAGGATGAGAATATTCGTGGTGAGCAATACCAAGGGGCATTTGATACTAATAGGGGCAAAGCACATGGGCAAGGTGAGACACAAGGCATAAACCATTATAAAGGTGGCTTTAAACAAGGTCTGAAGCATGGTCATGGGATTTATACATGGGCTGATGGCACTGTATGGGAAGGTAAGTTTGAAGATGATTTAGCGGTTGGAATTGGCGCATTAAAAGCCAGTGCAACGGGTTGGTATGAGGAAGCTCGATATACAAAAAATACCATAGAGTTATTACAACTCCAGCTTAAGATTCTGCCTAAACATGTAGGAAGTTTCGTCTTGTGGGCAAACAATTTAGATTTTGCAACCCAAGCCGACGAGATTTTGCAAAAAGTTGAACACGCTTTGCAGTTAAATATTGAAACGGTTAATGCAGATGATTGGAGTCGCTTGTGTCAGTCTGGTTCAGTTAATCAACATGCTAAAGATGTTTTAAAATTATGTGAGTTAGCTGTTAATAAATACCCTGACGATGCAGATTATAAAGACTCCAGAGGACTCGCCCGAGCCTTAACCGGCGATATTAACGGTGCAATAGAAGATTTTCGGTTTTATGTTGCCAACGCTTCCGATGATGAGGATGATGAGAAAGTTAAACAACGCCAATCATGGATAACCGCCCTAGAAAACGGCGAAACCCCCTTCACAGAAGAAGTCCTCGAAAGTCTGCGTTAATATAAAAGCCGTCAAGCACACCACAACTTGACGGCTTTTTTATTGCCCACAACCCGACAGAAAACATCCCTATGACCACTCAATACA
This sequence comes from Beggiatoa sp., assembly GCA_003245895.1. Classification (GTDB taxonomy): domain Bacteria; phylum Pseudomonadota; class Gammaproteobacteria; order Beggiatoales; family Beggiatoaceae; genus SZUA-411. The sequence continues at coordinate 3,956 of QKBZ01000203.1, read as the reverse complement.
AAGACCTGTTCATCTCCTACGGTCGCCGCGAAAGCCTAGGTTTTGTGGCGAGACTCCATCAACGCTTGAAACTTGTCGGTTATGAAGCTTGGTTCGATAAAGTAAATATTCCTGACAGCGAGGATTATGCGGCGCGGATCAATCAAGGTATCGAATCGGCGCATAACTTTGTTTATGTCATGGCACCGCGTGCCTTATGTTCGCCGTATTGTTTGATTGAAATTGAATATGCCCGTTATCTCGGCAAGCGAGTGATTCCAATTAACCAAATGGTGATTTTTCAGACTGAGGACAAACCGCTGTCCGACGGTGATCAGGCAGTGTTGCATGGCTTTTATGCACGGTATGGCCTCGACGATCCCAACATTACCACCACACAGCAAGTATTAGACCGTAGCTTAGCCTCGATTGGGCGCACAGATTGGCTAGATGGTAAAGAAAAACTGTCGGATGACGACTGCAATGCCTTATTTAAATGGGCGCAAGGCTACGAAAACTTCTGGCATAAACATGATGAAATAGACTACTTAAAATTCGCTGAGTTGCCTCAATTTGGGCAATCCATAGACAGTTTAGCAAGCATCATCGAACGCATGCAGATTGTGTTAGAGCGGCACAAAGCCCATGTGGCGCAACACACTGACTTAATGATGCAAGCCTTAACATGGTCGCAAAATCAACATGCTAACCATTATTTATTGGTCGGCAAGGCGCGTTCAGCAGCGGAAGACTGGTTGGCGAGAGAATTTCGTGATGGAGAGCAAGCACCGTGTGAGCCTAACGCTTTGTTATGCGATTTCATCTGTGAGTCGCGGAAAAATGGTGAGAACCGCTTAACGGATTGTTTCATTTGCTATGCACATGAGGATAAGACAATACGAGATGCGGTCGTTAAATCTTTGGCACGTTATGCCATTACCACATGGCGGCATGATAAGGATATTGATAAAGGTCAAACCTATGAACAGGCGATAGAAGCAGGGATTGAAGGCGCGGATAACATTTTATTTTTTGTCTCGCCACACGCTGTGCAATCGGATTACTGTTTGCGGGAATTACAGCACGCAGCGCAATACAACAAGCGATTAATTCCATTGTTGGTTGCAGACACCGCTGATAGTGATATTCCTGAAAGCGTGCGTAGCTTGCAGTTTATTGATTTTACTGATCAAGATTATGGCAGCAATCTCGCTGAGATTCTCAATATCGTGCGCCAAGATGCAACTTATTATGAGCATCATAAAGTCTTGTTAGTGCAAGCCTTACGCTGGCAGCGACAACAGCAACAAAGCTCGTTTTTATTACGTGGGCATAATTTAGAAAATGCGAAAACGTGGTTGCGCTTAAATCAGGAGCGAAAACAACATCAACCACTGGCCTTGCATCGAGAACTGATTACTATCTCAGAAGCGGCAAAAGGCAGATTACGCACCGATGTTTTTTTATCTTACTCGCGAAAAGATGGCGATTTTGCCCGTAAGTTAAATTTAAGCCTACAAGCCGCAGGCAAAAACGTCTGGTTTGATCAAGAGAGTATCGCCTCTGGGATGGATTTTGAGGCGGAGTTGTACAAAGGCATTAACGGCGCGGATAACTTTGTCTTTGTGTTATCGCCGGATTCTATCGCCTCGGAATATTGCGAAGATGAAGTGAATTATGCGGTAACTCAGGGCAAGCGCATTTTTACCGTATTATGCCGAGAACCAGAGCCGACAAATTTGCCGCCTGCTTTGCGCACTATCAACTGGATAAACTTTGTTGAGCTGCCGTTTGATACCGCCTTTGCTGAATTAATCCAAGCCTTAGATTTAGACCGCGAACACGCGGCACAGCATACCGTATTGCAACAACGCGCTTTAGAGTGGTCAGAGAACCAGCACAGCACTGATTTTTTACTAAACAGCAACGCCTGTGATAAGGCGGAAGCTTGGCAAACGCTTGCAGTCAGTCAAAGCAAACAGCCTGCGCCAACAGACTTACAGCAACGCTATATCCACGAAAGCCGCAGCGCGATTATTGACGCGCAGAGAAAAGAGAAACGCCGTCAGCAGTGGATATTAGGCTCGGTGTCTTTCGGCTTGGTGCTGGCCTTGATCTTGGCGGGCTTTGCTTGGTTGCAAATGCAAGAGGCGGAGCAACAGAGAGTCAGGGCAGAACAGCAAACGCAGGAAGCACAGGCACAAAAGACCATAGCCGAAACGCAAAAGCAAGCAGCAGAGTTGCAGAGAATCCGAGCGGAAGAAAAAACGCAAGAAGCCGAAATGCAGAAGCAAGAGGCGATTCGACAGAAAACCGTTGCCATCTCCGGTCAATCGCGTTTCTTAGCCAAAGAAGCCATGCATGCAGCGGATAAAGGTTTGGCGTTAACCGCCATGAGACTTGCTTTAGAAGCCCTGCCCACATTTTCAGAAACCTACCCAGAGCGTCCCTTGGTTGAACAGCTCTATGATCCCTTATCCAAGGCAATTAACTTGCAGTATCAAGGCATTTTTGAACACGACAACAGTGTGAGCAGTGCTGAGATAAGCCCCGATAGCAAACAAGTTCTGACCCGTTCAGGCAATTTTGCTTACATTTGGGATATAAAAACCCGTCAACTGGTTGCTAGCTTAACTGGACATACTGACTGGATAGGTTCAGCAAAATATAGCCCCGACAGTCGTTACATTGTCACCGCGTCAAACGATGCCACGGCTCGCGTGTGGGATAGCCATACAGGTAAGCTGCTTAATATACTGAAAGGACATAATAGCTATGTGTTTTCAGCCACGTATAGCCCTGATGGTCAACGCATTGTCACTACTTCAGGCGATATGACGGCGATGGTCTGGGATAGCCAAACGGGTAAACCGCTGTTCAGCTTGCGCGGACATCAAGATTTTGTCTATTCAGCCACTTACAGCCCTGATGGTCGCCGCATTGCCACTACCTCGAAAGATGGCACGGCGCGAGTCTGGGACAGCAGTAACGGTCGCCTGTTGCATACTTTGGCAATACAAGGTTCAGTGTTTTCTGCGACGTATAGCCCTGATGGGCTGCATCTTGTCACGGTATCTAGTGACGGTTTTGCCTATGTCTGGGACAGCGAGACGGGCAAGCAGCTTCTCAGCCTTGCGCATAAAACACGAAATAGCGTGAATGCCGCCGCTTATAGCCCTGATGGTCGTCAGATTGCAACGGCTTCCAGTGATAACACGGCGCGGGTGTGGGACAGCGACAGCGGTCAATTACTGCTGACGCTTGAGCATGAAGCGTCTGTGGGGGGGATCAAGTATAGCCCTGATGGTCGCCATCTGCTGACGGCCTCACGCGATAAAACGGCTAAGGTATGGGATAGCACTAGCGGTCAATTGCTTGCCACACTCGCGCATGAAAATCTTGTCTATGCAGTACGATATAGCCAAGACAATATGTATATTGTCACCGCCTCTGAAGATAAAACGATGCGGATATGGCGTGCAGATAGTTATACCCGACTCGCCACCTTAAAGCATGAAAAGTTTGTTTCTGCGGCAAGATACAGTCCTGATGGTCAGCGCGTTGTGACGGCTTCCAGCGATCATCTAGTGCGGGTGTGGGATAGCAATAGCGGTGAATTGCTGAACACCTTAACCGGACATCAGAATTATGCTTTTTTAGCGGTGTACAGCCCTGATGGTCGCCGCATCGCGTCCGCTTCTAACGACAAAACCGCGCGAGTGTGGGACAGCATTAGCGGCGAATTACTGCTTACACTTCAACATGACAACCCTGTTTATGCAGTCAATTACAGCCCAGACGGTCATCAACTCGTCACCTGTTCTAGTGATAACCGCGCGAGAATATGGGATGGCGATAGCGGCGAATTAGTGATGACCTTGGCACATGAAGGCGCACAATCGACTATTTGGTTTGCCATTTATAGCCCTGATGGTCGTCATATTGTCACTTCATCGAAAGATGGCACAGCACGCCTA
>QKBZ01000127.1 GCA_003245895.1 Beggiatoa sp. | reverse complement strand
CAGGTATATCATTACGTGTTGCGATAGAAACGCGATAAGGATAATCCAGTTTGCCAATGATTTTATAATTAAAAATGCGCTCATTAATATAATAAGCTGCATGCTCTAATGACATGATGGCTGCATAGATTTTGTCTTGATCTAAATTGCTTAAAACCTCGTTAGTTTCTAATGAAACTAAAACGATCTCTGGATAGTCACGTTTTAAAATTTGCTCAATAGCAGAACCTTTTAACACACCAACTTTTTTATGGTTTAACATTTCCAAGCCTTTGATAAAAGGCTTGTCAGGTTTTGCTAACAATACCTGTATAATTTCAAAGTATGGGCTAGTGAAATTTAAAAACTGTTTACGATCTGCGGTAGGCACAGCACCTGAAATCAAGTCACATTTTCGCGCTTCGGCAAATTCTAATGCTTGCGCCCACGTTTCAGTCTTAACTGGTGTTAATGTAATATTCAGTTTTTGCTTCATTAAGTCTAAATAGTCAGCAAAAATACCTTGATGTGCGCCTGCCTCCCAATAATCATACGGAGGCCAAGAAGGACTAAAACAATAACGTAACTGCTCATGTTGCTTTAACCACTCACCTTCTCGTAGCGTTAAATTGAGTTTAATCGTTGTATCATTGCTAGTCACTATACGCCAACGTTCTAAAATTTTTTGCATTTCAACAGAGCCAATTTCTGATAATGCCTTATTAATAATACTGGCTAATTCTGGGTATTCTTTACGAATAGAATAACGTAATTTAACTTCACTGCTCGGTATTGGAAAAGCGATATTTACTGAAGCAATTAATTCTTTGCGTGTATCTAATAACAGTGTGATCCCTGATATGGCAGCATCAATTTCGCCATTGAGCAGGTAAGTCAATAATTTAACATTGTCTTCAAGTGGAATTAATTCAATATTATCCCATTTCTCTAATAACTTTTTTTCTGCGATATTGCCACGCAAAAAACCTACTTTTTTACCGGATAAGTCAGTCATATTACGGATATAGATGCTATTTACATCTTTAATGTAAATATACTTATAAGCACTGTATAAACTATCGGTGAAAAAGAAATCTTTTTCTCGCTCAGGATGTGCCATTGAGGCGGCTAAACCATCTAACAGACCTTGTTCTGCTTGCTTGACTAATTCACTCCATTGCCCTAACACTAAACGCAGGCGTGTCCCCGTTAATTTATTAATTTCATTGATTAAATCACCTTCAACGCCTCTAATATCGCCGTTTTCCATTTGCACCACATAAGGCATCCATCCCCGATCAATCCCTAATAAAATTTCTCGGTTTTGGGCAATCCATGCGTTTTCTTCAGGTGTGAGATTTAATGTGCTTTCTGTGTGCTCAGTATTAAAAAACCACTGTTGCCATAGGTTTTGTTTATGCGTTTCTGGCAAGATTTGCCATGACTTATTTAAAATAGATAATAACAATGGTAACTGTTTACGCACGGTATAATAATGTGCATTTAAATAATTTTTTTTATTAAAAATCACTTCTGATTTACGCTCTACATTGGTAATTAAATAACGTCGTAAATCATATTCACCTGAATTCACCTCTTGTACCGCAACATCAGCCTTACCATCTGCAACAAAATGCAACATATCTTCATGATTACTGGCATAAATCAACTCAGCTTTAGGTAAATACTGCTCAAATAACGCATTAAGTGCATAACCTTTAAACGTTGCAATTTTTTTATGACTTAATGACTTTAAATCACTAATATCAGTACGATTTGATTGCGCGAAACTATATAAGCGGACAGGGTAAATATCATCAGAAAAATTAAGGTATTCCGCCCGTTTAGGGCTGTGCAACATAGAAATGCCTGCATCTAGCTGCCCTTGTTCAAGCTGATTTAACACTTGTTCAAAAGGCATGTAATGAAAGTGAGGCGTTAAACCTGCTTGTTGTGCAGTCAGTTTCAACAACTCAACCATATAGCCCGTAATTTGGTCATTTTTCTGGATAATATAAGGCTCTAAAGAAAATGTCCCCACTTCAAATGTCAAATGTTGTTGTAGCCATACCCGTTCCTCTGTGGTCAAAATCGCATTTAACTGGGGCATGATTCTGCCTGCCATAGCAAAATCGAATTCATCGGGTTTCCAAACGAAGCCTTCTAAGCTGGCTAAATTTTCTATGCCTAAATTTTTAGCAATTAATTGTGTGCTGGCTTCAATTCGTGCATCAAATAAGCTACCAATAGGCAATTTATCGGCTTCTATTAGTTCTGCTGTTTTCTTGGCTTCATACACTAAAGCAGCACGGCTTTTACGTTGTGAATAACGTGTTAATATTAAATCAATAATTTCATCAGGATGTTTTAAAGCATATTCCCAGCCTGCATTCGTCGCATCAATAAAGGCTTTGCTGTGTTGTGGCTGTTGTTTGACATAAGTCTCACTGCTAAATAAATAGCAATCACCTAAGCTCAAGGTATATTTTGATAATTTAATAAGATTAAAAGGAATATTGGCTTGTTCTAACTCAAAGGGTTCATTGGTTAAATAAACGGACATTGCATCCACATCACCTTGAATAAAAGGCTTTGCATTAAAGCTATGAGGCACAATTTCTACATCTCGTGCTAAATCTAGCCCTTCCGCAGCGAATACAAATTGAAACAAGGGAGAATGTAAATCTTTCTCTGCAATCATTAAGCGTTTACCGCGCAGATAAGCCAAACTTAAAATATCAGGGCGTGTTACAATCGCGAGTGGTAAGCGTTTAAAATAATTAGCTAATAAAACAACCGGTTTGCCTTCTAAACGTGCTTTCATAATGCCACTATGAAACACACCATATTGCGCCCGCCCACTTAATACTTCCTCAATAACATCTATACCTGCTTGATATTCTTTTAATTTAACCTGTAAACCACGTTGCTCATAAAAACCTTTTTCCAAGGCAGCATAATACCCTGCAAACTCAAACTGATGTTTCCATTGCAGTTGTACAGTGATGGGAAATAAGCTGGGCGTATCTTCTCCTGCTATTGCCGCACAGGATAATCCCCAACAAAGAAAGAAAAAAATTAGACAATACTTGCTTCGATGCATAATTTTTCTATAAATATTCAATACTTATTCATTATTCTTGTGCAACGAATCAACTTATTTTTCATGTAGGTATGTCATTATTTTAGCTCGCATAGCACTTCTTGTATTTTGTTAGAGCTTCAGTGCTCCACTGTTTTTTTAATTATTATTGTACTTGTCTGACAATTTGTCATATATCAAGTTAAGGTCTCAACATGCTAAAAAAAACCCGATCAATAAAGGATCGGGTCTTGTTGCGTATCGATAAACTTAAACTAATACGATTGATTAATTTATCATAGTGTAATCTAGTTTTTTTTTAAAGCACAATATTAAGTGTGTTAAAGCTTAAAAAACGTATAACATTTTTTAGCTTAATATTTGCTAAAAAAACTAAAGCAATACCTTATTGCTGAGCTTAAAACCTAAGTGCATCACTGATTTTAATATCATAAATAGCCTCAGCTAAATCAGCTAAGCCATTTACCGTATAATGTGATACAGCTAATACCGTTTGTTTAGGAATAAACTTAAGTTGTTGATGCTGTGCCGCCTGCGTTAATGCAATAGCCGGTTTAGCCAATAATTGCTGACGTAGTGATGTAGTTTGTGTTGCATCACTAAAGACTAAGATCACATCAGGTTGCCAGATAGCTAATAATTCTTCATTTAGCAAGACATGGCCTTGCACACCGTGCGCCGCTGCGACATTAATTGCTCCCAAACGATTCACTAAATCATCAAATAAAGTTGCTTTGCCTGCGGTATAACTTTGACTAAAAGAAAGCACCCGAACAGGCAACTTCAATTTAGGGACTTGTGCAGTAATACTGGCTAAACGCTGCTCCATATCAGCAATTAATGCTGCCGCACGCGCTTCCTCGCCCGTCAACTGTCCTAATAACTGAATATTCTGTGTAATATCACTGAACTGCTGAAAAGCTGCGAACTTGAATACCGGTGCGCCGCTGGCACGTAACAATGTGACCGTTTCCGCTCGACTATAACTGGCAACTAAAATCAAATCAGGTTGCGCATGTAAAACTTGCTCTGGATCGCTACTCAAGGCGGGCGGCAAGTCTGCACGCGCAGCAATATTGCTATACTGCGGGTCTTGTGCCAAAACGCTGACCGCTGCAATACGTTCAGGTGCCACTAAGGTTAGCAATAATTCGTCCGTTGCCAAGGTTTGCGATACAATACGCTGTGGCGGTGCTTGTAATGTTAATACCGCACCACTGGCATCAGTGACTTGTCGCGGAAAACCGTCAACAGCCCAAGTATTTAGCGCAATGCTTGATAAATAAAGGCTGAACATTAAGTATAAAAATCGCATCGCATACCTCACACATATTCCCTGTGCTAACACAGCACATCACAAGCGGCTGTGTGAAAATAATCAAAAATCATCTTGTTTCAACCACCTAACCCAGTTAAAATATCTCGTTTGATTAACTTAGCTTCATATCATGGTTTCAGGAGCCATTCAAACATGTTAACAACTGAAAAAAAAGCAGAAATCGTTAAAGAATACGGCCGTGGTGCAAACGACACCGGCTCTACTGAAGTGCAAGTTGCTTTATTAACAGCGAACATCGCTAGCTTATCCGAGCACTTTAAAGAACATAAAAAAGACAACCACTCTCGTCGTGGTTTGATCACTATGGTAAACCAACGTCGTAGCTTATTAAGCTACCTGAAAAAACAAGACTTAGCGCGTTATCAAGACTTAATCGCGCGTTTAGGTTTACGCCATTAATCCGCTGTTCGTATCTCTTTTAATCGCTTTGTTACCGTCTGAGGAAACTTAATGGCCCAGCACAAGAAAACCTTTCAATATGGTCAGCACAGTGTCACGCTGGAAACTGGCGAAATTGCCCGCCAAGCCACTAGCGCCGTCATGTCCAGCATGGGCGACACCGTGGTTCTGGTCACTGTCGTAGGCAGCAGCAAACCGACAGAAGGTGACTTTTTCCCTCTGACGGTCGATTATCAAGAGCGTAGCTATGCGGCAGGCCGTATTCCTGGTAGTTTTTATAAACGTGAAGGTCGGCCTTCTGAAAAAGAGACCTTAACTTCTCGCTTAATTGACCGTCCAATTCGCCCATTATTTGCTGATGGCTTTAATAATGAAGTGCAAATTATTGCGACGGTATTGTCATTAGACCCTGACATTGATCCTGATATTCCAGCCTTAATCGGTGCCTCTGCGGCATTAAGTTTGTCTGGTTTACCGTTCAATGGCCCATTAGGGGCAGCACGGGTAGGGTATCGCGACGGCGAATTTTTATTAAACCCTACCTTCAACCAACTGCACAGTTCAAAACTGGATTTAGTGGTTGCAGGGACAGAAAGCGCCGTATTGATGGTGGAATCCGAAGCACAAGAATTATCTGAAGAGGTAATGTTGAATGCTGTGTTATTCGGGCATCAACAAATGCAAACGGTGATTCAAGCCATTCAGGAATTAGCGGTTGAAGTTGCGCCAACACCTTTCGTGTGGCAGCCCGCAGAAGTAAACAGTGCGTTAGCACAAGCGGTTGCTTCTGTTGCGACTGATAAAGTGAAAGCAGCTTATCAAGTGCAAGAAAAATTAGCCCGTCAACAACAAGTGTCAGAAATGCGTAAAGAAGTGGTTGCTTCATTATGTGTTGAAGGCAGCGAGTGGAACGAAGGCGAAGTTGCTGGTTGCTTAGAAAAATTAGAAAAATATGTGGTGCGTGATGCGATTTTATCCGGTGCGCCACGTATTGACGGTCGTGACAATAAAACGGTACGTCCAATCACCATTCGCACTGGCGTGTTACCACGTACGCACGGTTCTGCGCTGTTCACCCGTGGTGAAACACAAGCTTTAGTGGTCACAACTTTAGGCACTGAGCGCGATTCGCAATTAATTGATGCCTTAGAAGGTGAGCGCAAAGAAGGCTTTATGTTGCATTACAACTTCCCGCCTTACTGCGTAGGGGAAACGGGTCGTGTAGGCACACCTAAACGTCGTGAAATTGGTCATGGTCGCTTAGCCAAACGTGGCGTACAAGCCATCATGCCAGATATGCAAAGCTTCCCGTATTCTGTGCGTTTAGTATCTGAAATCACCGAATCTAATGGCTCTAGTTCTATGGCTTCCGTGTGCGGTTCTAGCTTAGCGTTAATGGACGCTGGCGTACCAATTAAAGCACCGGTTGCAGGTATTGCCATGGGCTTGGTGAAAGAAGACGCGCGTTTCGTGGTGTTGTCTGACATCATGGGTGATGAAGATCACTTAGGTGACATGGACTTTAAAGTAGCTGGCACATACAACGGTGTCACCGCTTTACAAATGGACATCAAAATTGATGGCATTACCCGCGAAATCATGGAAACGGCATTAGCGCAAGCGCGTGATGGTCGCTTACATATTTTAGGTATCATGCAAGAAGCCATTTCACAGCCACGCCAAGAAATGTCTAAACATGCACCTCGGATTACCAGTTTTTACATTAAACCGGAAAAAATCCGTGAAGTTATCGGTAAAGGCGGCGCAACCATTCGCTCCATTACTGAAGAAACCGGTGCAACCGTTGACATTAGCGATGATGGCTTAGTGAAAATTGCGTCTTCTGACTCAGAAGCGAGCCAAGAAGCACGTCGCCGCATTGAAATGATCACGGCAGAAGTTGAAGTTGGCAAGATTTACGAAGGTAAAGTCGTGAAATTAATGGATTTCGGGGCTTTCGTGTCTATCTTACCTGGCCGCGATGGTTTAGTGCATATTTCCCAAATCTCTGAAGAGCGTGTGGAAAAAGTCAGCGATAAGCTGAGCGAAAACGACATGGTCAAAGTGAAAGTATTGGAAATCGACAAGCAAGGTCGCATCCGCTTAAGCATGAAAGGGCTTGATGCCGCTTAATTGTTTGACTTAAGCTGAACATAAAAAAACCTGTCTTCAGACAGGTTTTTTTATGCCTGAGATTCAGCTTGTGTTACGCTAGTTTAAGCATAGGGCGGATCATGTATAGCCGTCATCCGCCATCAAATTTTGAATACAAAAGTAGACATCCATGACGCTAGCGCGTCAAAGCTGGTTATCACGCAAAGCGCGTGGGAGCCAGTAAAAATAAACAAGATTTTTTGCACGTTATAGGAGGTTTGCCCATGCAGGGTATGATACACCGCTTAAAAGTGTTGCTGTTGGTATTAAGTTGTTTTGGCTTAGCGCACTGCTCTTATCTGCCATGGACTCAGGAAGATAAAGTTGCTACGCCACAAACTGAAACACAAACTGTAGAAAAGGCTGAAAAGCCTAAACCTGCCCCACAAGTACAAAAGCCTAAACCACCGCCAGAAAAAGCCGACACACAAATTATTGTTGATCTAAACCGTCAAACTTTATTTTTGTTCAAAAAAAATCAATTGTTAAAACACTATCCTATTTCCAGTTCTAAGTTTGGTGTTGGGAATCAGCAAGACAGTAATCAAACACCATTAGGCCATCACTTCATTGCTCATAAAATTGGCTCCGGTGTGCCTGTTAATACAATCTTTAAATCTCGTTTAAACACGCAAAAGGTTGCTTTAATCGACAATGAAGAAGAAGTTGACGTGATTACTTCACGCATTATGTGGTTAAAAGGTTTGGATAAGGGGCTTAACAAAGGGCCAGGCATAGACTCTTATGAGCGTTATATTTACATTCACGGCACTGCCGATGAGGCGAATATTGGTCAACCGGCTTCGTTCGGCTGTATTCGGATGAAAAATGCCGATGTGGTCGAGTTGTTCGATATAGTGAAATCTGGGCGTTATGGCACTCAAGTCAATATTGTGAAGAAAATTGAGGACTTGAAAAAGCCACCGTTGACAGGGACTTAACATAGAGTTGGCACCGTCTTGTAGGGCGGATAAGGCGTGAGCCGTCATCCGCTGTAAGGGGTTTGGTTCAAGCCTCAACCGCGTGATGTCGGATGACGGCTAAAGCCTTATCCGACCTACAAGATCAAATAATGCCCCATTTACTCGTGTTAAATCTGGCAAATCACGTCAAAAAAACAACAGCGTCAGCGATTAAACAAGCAGCGTTTCATCTCACAAAAACACAGTTAAATATTTGATTAATTTGAAATTTAACTAGGAGGCATGGTAATTGCTCAGACAGGGTAAACAACATCAGACATTTATGTCATCAGACATTTATGTCATACCCTGTTAGGTGGTTATCATGCAAAACATTACCTTTACTATCCCCAGCCAGCCACAACAAGCCCATTTAATTGGTCAATGTATTGAGGCCATCTGCCAACACAACACGCCCTTATCTGCGGGTTTAATCGAAGACATCCAACTGTGTGTAATGGAGAGCATTGGTCAAGTGATTAGCCAAAGCTATCACAATCAGCCTGATCAATTGATTAACATCACTGTGCGCTTAGAAAGTGATCGCATTGTGGTAGAACTGCAAGATCAAGGGGATGGCTTAAACGCCCGCTTATTAAATGTGGTGCTGAACAGTGCTGCTTTATTTGATCCCTTACAAGCCGATCAAATGTTACCTGACGCAGGGTTTAGCTTTTACCTGTTAAAAACCACCATGGATGCGGTGCAATATCAAAGTCAGCCCCATGCACATACCTTGCGTTTAGAAAAGTACTTTGATGCTACACCAGAAAGCTTTGATGTAACCCCACACGTATTGGGAAAGCTTGACCGCCAACGCGCTTGCCCAGCGTTGGCGGTGTAGTGGCAACTGTGTTATTGCAAGTACAAGGATAAACCGAAACCATCTCGATTTAGTCGTAACATAAAGCGTCCTCGCTGTTGCTGTAACAAGCGTGATAAATCGTTTAAGGTGTTAACCGGCTGGCGATTAATACCAATAATGATGTCACCTTTTTGTAGTCCAATTCTGTCCGCAACACTGCCGCGTGCCACATCGCTAATGTTCACGCCAGATGAATCTTCTACCAAGGTACTGCCTTCTAAATAAGGGCTAATATCTTTGCCTGATACACTGGCTTGTCCAGTAATCGTCACACTTAAAGTACGCTCTTTACCATTGCGTAACACTTTTAAGCTTGCCGTTTCTCCAACACGTAACAAGGCAATTTGATTGCGCAAATCTGTTGAATTATCAATTCGACGCTGATTCACTTGCAAAATAATATCACCCGCTTGTAAACCCGCTTTTTCCGCTGCTGAATTTGGCTGAATGCCCGTTACTACCGCACCTTTAGCTTCTTCTAAATTAAAAGCAGCTATTAAATCTGGGGTAATATTTTGAATGGAGACCCCAAGCTGACCGCGTTGCACTTCGCCATAATCACGTAACTGCCGCACCACTTGCTGCATCATATTAGAAGGGATGGCAAAACCAATCCCAACATTGCCGCCACTGGGTGCCAAAATCGCGCTGTTAATACCGACCAGTTCGCCGCGTAAATTCACCAATGCCCCGCCTGAGTTACCAGGGTTAATAGAAGCATCGGTTTGAATAAAATCTTCATAACCGTGAATGCTTAAGCCGCTGCGCCCTAACGCACTGACAATGCCGGAAGTGACTGTTTGTCCTAAGCCAAAGGGATTACCAATTGCCACTACGAAATCGCCTACACGCAATAAATCCGAATCGGCCAGCGGCACTTGGGTCAAATTCTCTGCGGGCACTTTGATCAAAGCGACATCGGTATCAGGGTCTGAACCGATTAACTCTGCTTTTAATTGTCGCCCATCACGCAAAGTCACCACAATTTCATCTGCACGATCAATGACGTGATGATTTGTCACCACATAGCCTTGCTTAGCATCGATAATGACACCAGAGCCTAAACTTTGTTCCACCCGTTCCCGTGAACGCGGTACGCTGAAAAAATAACGGAAAAAGGGATCGTTAAAGAGAGGATTTTCTTGGATACGGGCATGAGTACGGGTCGCAATATTCACCACAGCGGGCGTGACCTTATCTAGCATGGGAGCCAAACTGGGCAATGGCTGGTTATCAACACTAACCGGCAATTGTGCCAATGCAGGGGGCGAAAAAGTACAGCTTAAACTGCACAATACAAGGGCTAGCCATAACTGAGATTTTGCTCGCATAAGTCACTCCATTGTTAGCACTATATTGTTCTAATGCCGTGATTGCTAAACTTAAGATGCGCTTGAGGTAAGATAGGGTCTTAAAACTGATCCAAGTAGGTGGGGATTAAGTGCGGAATTTCTAGTGAGTGGTTGCTGGTTTCTACCACAGTGACTTGTAGGGTGTGCGAAACGCCGCCAAGAAGCTGGGGTTGTTTCCGACCTTGATCGGCGTTTTGCCCACCGTACAGGGTTCGGTGGGCAAAATCCCACTTCAACGACGACGGATTATTAAACAGCATACTCTGTGGGATTTCGCACACCCTACACCGTGCATTCATTAATTTAATGGTAATCCATTAAGGATT
>QKBZ01000374.1 GCA_003245895.1 Beggiatoa sp. | reverse complement strand
GTTGTCCTAATGAAAGCACTAATCATACGAGTGGTTCTGCTTCTACTGGCACAACAGGCACCGTTGAACGCGACACAACACCTGCACCTAAAGAAACAAGCACTGAAACTGTTGCACCTGAAACAACTGCACCTAGCACGGAAGCCAGTGTTGATGCGACACCTGCTGAATCTCCTGCGCCTGAAGCCCCTGCGGTAACGACCCCTGAGTCAACAACAACGGAAACTGCGCCAAGTACACCTGCTGATACTGCTGCAAGCACACCTGTTGAAGCAGTGCCTGCGACGACTGAACCTACTACTGAAACCGTCGCAGAAACACCTGCACCTGCTGAAGACACCAGCACTACACCTGAAACAACAACGCCTGCGCCAGAAACCACAGCAGAAGTCGAACCTGATCCAACACCTAGCGACACCAGTGCAGAAAAACCTGCTGAAACTACAGAAGTCAGTACACCTAGCCCAGAAGTTGCTGAAGCCAAACCTGAAACTGATAGCACAGAAACAGCAACACCTGCTGTACCTGAGGAAACTGCTAGCCCAACAGCAGAAACTAGCCCAGAAGCAACTGAAGCACCGGAAGAAACCAGCACAGAAGCCGCAGAACCAGAAGTCGGCTTACCTTTGGCAGCTAGCTTAAAATACCGCGATGTATTTACACAAAATAAAGTGATTGCCTTAACACTGTCGATTAAAAATGAGTTGGCGCAAGCGATTACCGTATTCGACGGCAATGTCATTCTTACTGATGCAGAAGGTGTAGTTGTTGGCAAATTAGCCTTACAAGCACATGACATCAAAGGCACGCTCAATCTTGCCTCACGTTATGCCTTAGCAAAAGATGCTAGCAAAATGTGGGGGCTTTCAATTGCGGAAGCTGATTATCCTGAACTCTACCAGCGTTTAAAAGCTGAACCATTGTCACAATTTAAAGTACGTTTCTTAATCACCTCTGTGCAATACGCAGACGGTACGCAACAGCAGTTCTAAGTACCCACCACGGTTTAGCTCGCCAAAACCTTAATAAAAATGAGGTTTTAGGCGAGCTGAATTGACCAAGCGCAGCATTAAGTCTTTAACTATGCTGTGTTTTCCTGCCTATTCTAGCAATTATTTTGCTAAATCAAATTTATCCACATAAATTTCAAAATTATAGACACAGAGTGCTTGATATTTATCAAGTTTAACCTTACAGCAATTTTAATTAAAACTGCTATATTAAGCCTTAAATGTTGCTTGTTTTCCACCAAAAAACCTGAAAAAAGGAGGTGATTTAAAATCTGCAAGGATAAGAACAAACTCTATTGTTTGTTTAACCTAACCAAGCCGTTAAACCCTTTGTTGTGACACTATGTTATTAACATAGATTAAAGTTATTTGCTTCAGTTTAACTATACTGACCCACTTGTATGGATAGGTAAATTGGTTGTCTTATTGCGTTCGTTCAGTTAGTTAAATAGGAGCGTCTTTCTACCATCAATCAGTGATGAGGAGAGCTACTATGGTACTGCAACACATCTGGGGACTTTTTAGCCATCCAAAAGAAGAATGGGTATCCATTCGTGACAATCCTTGTAGTGTGACTATCTGTTACACTCGGCATGTATTAATTCTGGCAGCGATTCCAGCCATCTCGGGCTTTATCGGCACTACGATGATCGGTTGGGATTTGACGGGGCGAGAGCCGGTAAAACTCACCATGGGCAGCGCAGGTTTTATTTCCTTGCTGACCTACATTGCAATGTTAGTCGGGGTGTATTCCATCGGCTATATGGTGCATTGGATGGGTAAAACCTACGGTGCTCACAAGCCCTTATCACAATGTGTGATGTTAGCTGCTTATACAGCCACGCCATTATTTATCATTGGCGTAATGACGTTATACCCATTATTATGGCTGAATATGATTTTAGGTTTGCCCGCATTGGCTTATACTGTGTTCCTTCTGTACACAGGATTGCCAATTATGATGGGCATTTCTGAGGATCGGGGATTCTTGTTTTCCAGTGCGGTGTTGGCCGTGGGCTTGGTGACATTGGTTGCGCTGTTGGCAATCACTGCCATTTTATGGGGTTCCGGCCTTGGCCCAATGCTAAGCACCTAACCTAGACTTAGATACCTGTCATATTATTTAATAAAATCAATGGGTTATGCAATAAAACAAAACATATAACCCATTGAAAACTATAATTTTTATAAAAAGTGTCTGAATTTTGTATAAAATGACCCTTTAAAATTAAAGTCTTCTGTAATTACCTATTAAGTTGTAGGAGAAGCGTGTGGTAGAGCAAGCAACATATAACTACAAAGTAGTACGACAATTCGCCATTATGGCAATTGTTTGGGCGATTGTGGGGATGGCTGTCGGTGTTTTCATCGCAGCTCAACTGGCATGGCCCGCTTTAAATTTCGACACCCCTTGGCTGACTTTTAGCCGGTTACGTCCACTGCATACCAATGCGGTGATTTTCGCGTTTGGCGGTTGTGCATTATTCGCAACCTCTTATTACGTTGTACAACGGACTTGTCATACTCGGTTATTCGCTGAAAAATTAGCTAACTTCACTTTCTGGGGCTGGCAATTAGTCATCGTATTAGCTGCGATTACTTTACCGTTAGGTATCACTCAAAGCAAAGAATATGCCGAATTAGAATGGCCTATCGACATCTTAATTGCTGTTGTTTGGGTGAGCTATGCCGTTGTGTTCTTTGGTACTATCGCAAAACGTACTGTTAAACACATCTATGTAGCTAACTGGTTCTACGGTGCCTTTATCATCACTATTGCGATGCTGCACATCTTTAACAATGCGTCAGTGCCAGTGTCAGCATTAAAATCTTACTCTGCTTATGCTGGGGTACAAGATGCGATGATTCAATGGTGGTATGGCCATAATGCGGTAGGTTTCTTCTTAACCGCTGGCTTCTTAGGCATGATGTACTACTTCGTACCTAAACAAGCAGGCCGTCCGGTTTACTCATACCGTTTATCTATCGTGCATTTCTGGGCCTTAATCTTCACCTATATCTGGGCTGGCCCTCACCATTTGCACTACACAGCATTACCTGACTGGACACAAACATTAGGTATGGTGATGTCTTTAATCTTATTAGCACCTTCTTGGGGTGGTATGATTAACGGTATCATGACCTTATCCGGTGCGTGGGAAAAACTGCGTACTGACCCTGTGTTACGTTTCCTCATTGTTTCTATCTCCTTCTACGGCATGTCTACCTTTGAAGGTCCAATGATGGCGATTAAAACGGTTAACGCTTTATCGCATTACACTGACTGGACCATCGGTCACGTACACTCTGGCGCATTAGGCTGGGTGGCATTAGTGAGCATGGGTAGCTTGTACTATCTGATTCCGCGTTTATTCGGTCGCGAATTGTACAGCCTGAAATTAGTTGAATTGCACTTCTGGGTAGCCACTATCGGTGTGGTGTTATACATCTCATCTATGTGGGTTTCCGGCATCATGCAAGGTCTGATGTGGCGTGCAACTAACAGCGATGGCACTTTAACTTACAGCTTCGTTGAATCTGTACAAGCTATGCACCCCTTCTATGTCACTCGTACAATCGGTGGCGCATTCTTCTTATTAGGGGCAATTGTCATGGCGTACAACGTTTGGCGGACAGTAGCTGGTGCGCAAGCGGTAGACGCAAAAATCCCTGAGCCTCAACTGGTTCACGCTCACTAAGTCTGATTTAAGTACAGTCTCGATTTGCCTTTCTGTTTAAGTGAGAGGCAAGTTAGGCTGTGCTTAAATTCTGCCGAATTTTTAAAGTTGAAGGAGCTTATTAACAATGGCATCCAATAATTCTCATGAGAAAGTCGAGACTAATATCGGCCTGTTGATCATTTTGGTCATCTTAGTAGTCAGCGTGGGCGGCTTAGTTCAGATCGTTCCTTTGTTCTTCATGAACTCGACAACACAACCTGTAGAAGGTTTAAAACCTTACGAAGCCTTGCGCTTAGAAGGTCGCGATATTTATGTGCGTGAAGGCTGCTATGTTTGTCACTCACAAATGATTCGTCCTTTCCGTGCAGAAACAGAGCGTTATGGTCACTACTCTGTAGCAGGTGAATACGTTTATGACCGTCCATTCCAGTGGGGTTCTAAACGGACTGGTCCTGACTTACAACGTGTAGGCGGTCGTTATAGTGATGAATGGCATCGTGTGCATTTAATCAACCCACGCGACGTAGTGCCTGAGTCGATTATGCCTGGTTATCCTTGGTTAGCTGAAACCCCGTTATCAACGGACTTAATTCAAACCAAGATGCGTACCTTAAAAGAGCAATTAGGTCATCCTTATTCTGATCAAGAAATTGAAGATGCACCTAAAGCATTAGAAGGTAAAACCGAATTAGATGCAGTAATTGCTTACTTACAAGGTTTAGGAACGCAAATTAAGACACGGAGATAAGTCTAGTGGAATGGTTTTTTTCAGTGTTCCATTCCGTTTGGACCGTCCTTGTCTTCATCATCTTTATCGGTATTGTCTGGTGGGCATATAGCGGCAAACAAAAAGATCGCTTTGATGCAGCCGCCAACGATCCGATTAACGATGATGACTCTATAGAATCAACAAAGGATAAACACGATGTTTGACAGTGAGTTATTTATCAGTGATTTTTGGAGCTGGTTTATTGCAGTTCCAACCTTAGTCGGTATTGCTGCTTGTTTTTGGTTAGTATGGTGGCAATCAGGTAATCGTCCAGACCCTAATGAAGAAGTGAAAACAATGGGTCACGTATGGGACGAAGATTTAGCGGAATTAAACAATCCTCTGCCATTATGGTGGTTGAATATGTTTTACATTACGCTGTTTTTTGGCTTAATTTATCTTGCCTTATTCCCGGGTTTAGGGGCATTTAAAGGTGTTTTAGGTTGGACTTCTGTAGCGCAATATCAAGCTGAAATTGATTCTGCTGAATCAGAATATGGCCCAATCTACGCTAAATATGCGAGCCAACCGATTGAAGATTTAGTGCATAACGAAGATGCATTAAAAATCGGTGAGCGTTTATACATCACTTATTGCACAGCTTGCCATGGTTCTGATGCAGGTGGTAACCCAGGTTATCCAAACTTACGTGACGATGACTGGTTATGGGGTGGTACACCACAAGCTATCGAGACTACCATCATGCAAGGTCGTCAAGCGATGATGCCTAGCGCACAAATGAACAACCTGAAAACTGAAGAAGAGATCAACAACGTTGCACAATACGTGATGAGCTTAAGTGGTCGGGAAGGTGTTAATGCTGAGGCAGTAGAAAAAGGTAAAGCAACCTTTACCCAAATCTGCTCTGCTTGCCACACACCAGCCGGTACTGGCATGCAAGCTTTAGGCGCACCTAACTTAACTGACACTACTTGGTTATATGGTGGTTCTGAGCGCACAATTAAAGAAACTATCACCAATGGTCGCCAAGGCAAAATGCCTGCACATGGTGAGTTCTTAGGTGAAGCTAAAGTACATTTATTAGCGACTTATATTTATAGCTTACAAGCTAACAAACAATAAGCCGTTGCTTTAGCAGCACGAAAAAGGGCATATCCTCACGAGGGATATGCCCTTTTTTTATTTTTGATGTTTTATACATGCAGTGCGGTTGCCATAGGTCTGCATAATGAGAAGTTCTCGAAGGAATCGCGGAATTCTGTAGGATACTGATACTGTTTTGAATCTGCGACATTTTCTTTCAAGTGCACAGTGGCTAATCTTTAGTGTTTTCTGGTGCCCTCTGCTTTAAAGACAAGCCTCTTGTAGGTCGGATAAGGCGATAGCCGTCATCCGACATCCGACATCACGCGCTTGATGCTTGAACCAAGCCACCAACGGCGGATGGCGGCTTACGCCTTATCCGCCCTACAAGAAGAAGCCAGTCCTTAACTTAATGGCAGTGCTTAACCTCCTCCCCCCGCATCCGCTGCGCCGCAGTCACCATATTACGCAAACTGTCCAACGTCTCCGCCCAAGCCCGCGTTTTCAAACCGCAATCAGGATTCACCCACAAACGCTCTGCCGGAATGCGTTGACGGGCGTGAATTAACAATTGCTGCATTTCTTCCACAGACGGCACACGCGGCGAGTGAATATCGTAAACCCCTGGCCCAATTTCATTCGGGTAATCAAAATCTTGGAAAGCGTCTAATAATTCCATTTGTGAGCGCGAGGTTTCAATAGTAATCACATCAGCATCCATTGCTGCGATGGCAGGCATGATGTCGTTAAACTCGGAATAACACATATGGGTATGAATTTGGGTCTCATCTTTTGCCCCACTCGCCGTGATGCGGAAAGCTTTGACCGCCCACGTTAAATACGCATCCCACTCCGCGCGGCGCAAGGGCAAACCTTCTCGAAACGCCGCCTCATCAATTTGAATAATCTTAATGCCCGCTTGCTCTAAATCCAGCACTTCATCGCGTAACGCTAAGGCCAATTGCAAACAGGTTTGCGCACGCGGTTGATCATCGCGTACAAACGACCATTGCAAAATAGTCACAGGCCCCGTCAACATGCCTTTAACGGGTAACTTGGTTTGCTGTTGGGCGAATTGACTCCATGCCACGGTCATCGGCTCAGGGCGACTCACATCACCGTAAATAATCGGCGGTTTCACACAGCGCGAGCCATAACTCTGCACCCAGCCTTGCTGACTAAACACAAAGCCTTCCAACTGCTCGCCGAAATATTCCACCATATCATTACGTTCAGCTTCACCATGCACCAACACATCTAAGCCTAATGCCTGCTGTTGCTCAATCACCGACTTGATTTCATTTTGCATCCGGCGTTCATATTCCTCACGCCCCATTAACAACTGTTTAAAATCAAATCGTATTTTGCGAATTTCTGCTGTTTGTGGAAATGAGCCAATGGTGGTCGTTGGATATAAAGGCAACTGCAATTGTCGCTTTTGCACAGCAGCGCGTTGCTCATAAGGGCTAGATCGCTCACTTAAATCAGGTGTAATCTCAGCAACTCGTTGTTTAACTGCTGGTTTATGAATACGCGGCGAAACGTGTCGCGCTTCAATCGCGGCAGCATTTAACTGCAAACTATGCGCAATCGCGTCATCTTCGCCTGCTAAGGCAACGCCTAACACTTGCAACTCGCGCAACTTCTGCACTGCAAACGCCAACCACGCTTTAATTTCAGGATTCATGCGCCGTTCAGCGGCTAAATCCACCGGCACATGCAATAAAGAACAAGAAGCCGACAGCCATAAACGCTCACCTAATTGCTGTTTTAACTGCGTTAAGCGTTGCACCCATTGGTTTAAATCACTTGCCCAAATATTGCGCCCATCGATACAACCGACCGATAAACTCATATGTGGCGGCAAAGCTTCAACAACTGGCAGTAATTGTTCTGGCGCACGCACAACGTCGATATGCAATGCCTGTACAGGCAGTTGCAAAGCCGTTTGCAGATTATCAGCCAACGCACCGAAATAACTAGCGACTAACAATTGCAAACCGGTTTCCGCTAACGTCTGATACACGGGCGCAAATGCCGCCCGCCATTCTTCAGGCAAATCAAGGCTTAAAATCGGTTCGTCTAATTGCAACCACGTCACGCCTTGCGCGGCTAATTTGCGCAAAATCTCGCAGTAAACTGGCACTAATTGATCTAACAAGGCTAATTTGTCGAATTCCGTTTGCTTGGTTTTGCCTAACCATAAATAGGTTAATGGGCCAATCAAGACCGGTTTAACCTCGTGTCCTAATTGCTGCGCTTCCGTAACTTCTTGAAATACTTTATCTGAGGACAAGCTAAAGGCTTGTTTTGGATAAAATTCTGGCACGATGTAGTGATAATTGGTGTCAAACCATTTAGTCATTTCACCTGCGGTGGTATCCGCACCCGTCGGCGCACGCCCACGCGCCATGCGAAACAGGGTATCTAAAGGCACAACACCGCCTTCATGTTGATAACGTGGTGGCACAACGCCTAACAAGGCCGACATATCCAACACTTGGTCATAAAACGAGAAATCATTTACCGTCACCCACGTTAAACCGGCCTCGCGCTGTAACTGCCAATGCTGCGCCCGCAGTTGCTGCCCAACTTGCAGCAAGTCTGCTTGTGACAAATTGCCTTGCCAATACGCTTCAAGAGCTGTTTTTAACTCACGATCTGCGCCGATACGCGGGAAACCTAAAATATGTGTTTTCATTTGTTTGACCATTTCTGTTGTTTTAGACGCTATGCAGTCCAAAGCGGATGGATTTTCGTAGGGCGGATAAGGCGTGAGCCGTCATCCGCCGTTAATGTCGTATGACGCTACGCTTATACGACCTACACCCATTCCCATCGCTAACCACATAGCGACTATGTTTAAGCAATTGATTTCATTTGCACAAAAGTATGTAACATGGTCAAATATGAAT
>QKBZ01000213.1 GCA_003245895.1 Beggiatoa sp. | reverse complement strand
GACATGGTTCAGGCGTAAATCAACCTCCTGCTAAACCTATGACTATATTAGAGGCTAAAAATTTTGTTGAAAGTTTAATTAATAATTGGCTAAAGGATAAATAAGATTTTCTGGCTCTCATGATTTTAGCCATGTAGGGTGTGCGAAATGTCGCCACCAAGAACTTAAATCCTCCACAACACTTCATGCGACATTTTGCCCACCAATTGCCACAAATCGGCGACGGGAAACGGTGGACAAAATGCCGCTAAACATCACAGCGAAAATAAATATCGTAGCGGTATTTCACACCCCTTAAATCGGGTCTGAAAAAAAACACAATGGCACAAACGGCAGTAACATCACAAACAACGACCAAGCCCACAAACCAAATGCGATGAGAATATGCACAATCATTGCGATCAAATAACGCCGCTCACTTAATTTCTAACGCCCTAACATTAATAAAACTGGCGGTATTAACCCAATCAAAAATATGATGGAAAAAAAAGGTGCAAGCTGCATTATCGTTTCAGTGTAAGAAGGTAAATCAGCAAACATAGGTTTAGAATAAATGTATTGAAAAACGGATACCATAAACTTCATTAGTAAATACGGGACATCTGCTAATAAAAAATAAAGATAACTTGTTCTTCTATTTTCTTTAGATAAAAAAGCGTCCATATATTACCTCATTACTTTGCCCACCAATTACCACAAATTGGCGGCGGGGAACGGTGGGCAAAATGCCGCTAAACCTCACGGCAAAAACAAATACCGTGGCGGCATTTCGCCCACCCTACGCCTACCAACACCCCCTCAAAACCTCAGCCAATTCCCCCACATGCGGCGGATTCAACATCGTTAAGTGATCCCCCGATACCGTTTTCACCTCCACCGCAGTGCCTAACAACGCCGCCCAGCCTAAATTCTCATTCGCCAACAATGCCGCGTTTTGATTTTCCGGCGCGGCTAATTGCTCAGGCTGTGCATCTTTAGCGCGGAATAAAGTTAGCGGTACACATTGCACGGATTGTGGGAAATAACGGGTCATGATGTTGGCTTTATACACCGCCACTAAGCCTTTAAATTGCTTAATTGACGCTTCAGGCGGATACACTTGGGCTTGTTTTAACGCATTGTGCAAGGCTAATAACTGCGCATCAGCAGGCAATTCGCGCAAGCTGTCTAAGTCCAGTGTTAAGCGAATATCGAATAAATGTTCCGTGATGTG
Organism: Beggiatoa sp.; assembly: GCA_003245895.1. Classification (GTDB taxonomy): domain Bacteria; phylum Pseudomonadota; class Gammaproteobacteria; order Beggiatoales; family Beggiatoaceae; genus SZUA-411. Next base: position 28,251 of record QKBZ01000213.1, on the reverse strand, counting down.
CGCTAAATGAATTAACCACTCCACATCATCCCAATCGGCTTGCGGCGAAGGTGGCGCGTCGGCTTGTGGCGCGGGGGTGTCTAAAATTGCTAACAGGGCAACCGTTTCACCTTGTCGCTGTAACTGTTGCGCCATTTCAAACGCTACCATACCGCCGAAGGAGTGACCGCCTAAGTGGTAAGGGCCGTGTGGCTGTACCGTTTTAATCACCTCGATATAATGCGCCGCCAGTGCTTCGACTTCGGTATGTGGCGGCGTTTCACCGTCTAAACCGACCGGCTGCAAACCGTAAAATGGCAATTCATTGCCCAACGCCCGCGCCAGTTCGTAAAAATACAAAACGTGACCACCTGCACCTGCCACGGCAAAAAACGGCGGTAAATTGCCTTCGGTTTGCAACGGCACTAAGGACGACCATTGCTCGGTTTGTGTTTCGCGTAATAACTTGGCTTGCTGCTCAATGGTCGCACCTTGGAACAAACTCGCTAATGGCAAGCGTTTGTGAAATTGCTGCTCAATTTGCGCCATTAAACGCACCGCTAACAGCGAGTGACCGCCTAAGTCGAAGAAGTTGTCACACACGCCAATCGGATGCACGTTTAACACTAATTCCCAGATACGGCTTAATTGCAACTCCACGCGGTCACGCGGCGCGATAAAGTGGGTGCGGTCAGCTTGATAACCTTCAACCGGACGTTGTGCTAACACTTTGCGGTCAATTTTGCCGTTTGGAGTCAGCGGGAAACTGTCTACCGCCAGCAAAGCCGTTGGGATCATGTAACTCGGCAAACGCGGTTTTAAAAACTCGCGCACCTCGCCCATCCAATCCGCCGCCGTGTCGTGCAGCAACAGGTAAGCGACTAAGCGTTTATCCTCGCCGTCGTCATGCACCACCACCACGCCTTCGCGTACTGCTGGAGCTTGCGCGATCACGCTTTCGATTTCGCCTAATTCGATACGGAAACCGCGCACTTTGACCTGATTATCCATCCGACCAAAGAACTCTAACACGCCGTCATCTAACCAACGCGCCGCGTCACCCGTGCGATACACGCGCTGTGTTTTGCCGAATACCGTTAACTCGGTGAATTTTTCCGCGTTTAACTCTGGGCGATTGCGATAACCTCGCGCCACACCTGCGCCGCCAATGCACAATTCACCGCTAATGCCGACCGGCACTGGTTGCTGTTGCGCGTCTAAAATGAAAATGTCGGTATTCGCTAACGGTTTACCAATTAAATCAACTCGTTCTGCGTGGCTGGCATCGTGGGCAGTTGACCAGATGGTGGTCTCGGTAGGGCCGTACACATTCCATAATTGCTGACATTGTGGCAGCAAGGCTTGTCCCAATGCAGGCGGTAAGGCTTCGCCACCACATAACACGGTTAACGGGGTTTGCTGTTGCCAACCGCTGTTTAATAACAGTTTCCATGTCGCAGGTGTGGCTTGCATGATGGAAATGGCGCGTTGTTGTAAAGCGTGTTGCAAACGCTCGCCGTCGGTCGCGGTTTCGCGGTTGGCGACGACCACGCTTGCACCGCTGATCAGAGGCAAGAACAATTCTAAAGCCGCGATGTCAAATGACAGCGTTGTCACTGTCAACCACGCATCGCTTGCCTGTGGCGTTAAGCGTTCTTGCATGTCTAACAAGAAGTTAGTCAACGCCCGATGCTCAATCATGACCCCTTTCGGTTTGCCTGTGGAGCCAGAGGTGTAAATGACATAAGCCAATTGCTCAGGCGTGACCGCTGACAAGTTTTGCGCTTGCATTGGCTTAGGCCAAGGTTTATCTAAGCACAACACTTTTGCTTCATGTGCCGGTAAACGGTCTAACAAACTAGTTTGCGTCAGCAACAACGGTGCGCCGCTGTCTTCTAACATTAATTGCAAACGGTTAGGCGGAAATTCTGGGTCAATTGGCACATAGGCCGCGCCCGCTTTGAACACCGCGAACAGGCTGATTAACATCTCGAAACCGCGTTCGACGCAGACACCGACTAAGCTTTCACGGGTCACGCCTAAACTGCTGATCACTTGCGCTAATTCGTTGGCTTTGGCGTTTAATGCCGCATAGCTGATGCTGTCGCCGCTTTCTGCCAAAGTTACCGCGACTGCATCCGGCGTGCGAGCGGCTTGCTGTTCAAATAAGCTTAAGGTGGTTGCTTGATCCAACGGATAAGGTCGCACGGTGGCGGCATTCCACGCCTGCAATTGCTGCTGCTCTGGCAGCGTGAGTAATGGCAAATCTGCCACGCGGCAATCGGCTTGCGAGACAATGGCTTGCAATAAGGTTTTCCAATGTCCAATCAAGCGTTCGATGGTGCTGGCTTTAAATAAATCGGTGTTATATTCCACGCGCCCGCTTAAACCGGCCTCGGTTTCTTCCATCGACAAGGTTAAGTCAAATTTTGCAATGACCGCGTTAGCTTCTAACGGCGTGATGCTTAAACCTTCCAATTCGACTGCGGTATTCGGCGCGTTTTGCAGCACAAACATGACTTGGAATAACGGCGAATGGCTTAAATTACGGGTAGGCCGCAATTCTTCTACCAATTGTTCAAACGGAATATCTTGATGTTGATAGGCGGCTAAAGCGACTTTTCGCGCTTGTTGCAACACTTCGCTAAAGCGTGGCTGTTCGGTTTGCGCCAGATTTAAACGTAGCACTAAGGTATTGACGAAAAAGCCAATTAATGACTCTAACTCTTGCTGTGTGCGTCCGGCAATCGGCGAACCGACCACGATGTCAGATTGCCCGCTATAACGCGCCAATAACACCGAATACGCTGCCCACAAAGTCATAAACAAGGTTGCGCCGTGTTGCTGACTGTACTGTTTTAACTGTTGGCTTAAACCTGCATCTAAACTGAAATAAGCATTCGCGCCACGGAAACTTTGCATCGGTGGGCGTGGGTAATCCGTAGGCAATTCCAGCACCGCAGGCAAGTCGGCCAATTGCTGTTTCCAGTAATTTAACTGCCGTGACAAAGTGTCGCCGCGTAACCATTGCCGTTGCCAGTTGGCAAAGTCGGCGTATTGAATGCGCAATGGCGGCAACGGGTTCGCTTGTTGTTGGCTAAAGGCTTGATATAAAGCGCTGCATTCTCGAATTAAAATGCCTACCGACCAACCGTCGGAGATGATGTGGTGCATGTTTAACAGCAATACATGCTCGTCAGTGCTGAGGCTGAGCAATTTAGCGCGGAATAACGGGGCTTGCTCGATGTCAAAGGCTTGCGTTAATTCGCTTTGAATCGCGGCCTCGACAGCGGCTTGTCGTGCTGCCTCAGATTGGTTGCGTAAATCAACTTGCGCCAATTGGAAATTTAAATGGGTAATGCAAACCTGCGGCTCGCCTTTCACCGTTGGGAAGCAAGTGCGCAAGCTTTCATGGCGTTGCACTAAAGTTTGTAAACTGTGCTCTAAGGCAGACACCGACAATTGTCCAGACAACCGCAAGGCGGCAGGCATGTTATAAGTCGCGCTCGCGCCTTCCAATTGCGCCAAGAACCATAAGCGATTTTGTGCAAATGACAGCGGCAGGTTTTCAGGTCGCGGCTGTTTGGCTAATTCGGTTAAAGTAGCGACTTCTGGTGCAGGTGTTTCATAACCTAAGCTCGCCGCCGTGTGCCAACTGTCCGCGCCGAGAAAATCTTGCTGATAGGTCTGTTTCCAGCGTTCGGCAGTTTGCGCGTTAATGCCTTGATGGGTATGAAATTTCGCATCGCCCAGCATTTTCGACACTGCATGCACACCGTCAGTCATGCGCTGTTTGGCATCTTCTTGTGGACGCAACATCGCGGGGTCGAATTCCAAGCCTAAGAAATCGCATAAACTGCGCACAGTCGGTTCTGGCTGCGTGGTTAAATCTTCAAATTTGACTTGAATTTGCCGCTCCGCAGGCACGTTTTGCAAGAAAGTTTGAATATTGCGCTGACTTTGCAGCCAAATTAATTCCGCCAAATGACGCGGCGCGAAGTTGTGCGGATAATGGAAAAACACTTGATGCAGCTTGGCTTCTTCAAAAGAATGAATCATGCCGTAAGGATGGCGCACTAAGTGAATATACAAGGCATCTTCAAACATGGCTTCAGCATGTTCTAACACCTTAATATCTAACGGATAAGATGGCGATTTATCGACTAAAATCTTATCGCCAATCCACGTTTGCAACTGACGATACACCGCTTGGATGCTGAGGTTTTGCGCCTCAAAATCCGCCATTAATTGCGTCGCGCGATCTGCGTCACAGTCTAAGGCCGCCATCACGGCACGGGTTAAGCCTTCTTTGACATACGCCCGCGAACCGCTATACAACGCGGCGCGTTCTTGCATGTCATTAAACGACAGCAATTCTAATTCTGGCGGCGCGAATAAACGCGAGTTGCCACCTAATACCACCCGCATTAAAGTCGTGCCAGAACGCGGCGGCGCAAGGACAAAAATCGCGCGCGGGTTTTTCGGCGGCTGGGTTTTGCAGATGTCTAACGGCGGGATAGTGGCTTGAAACGCGGTGAAATCGTCCGCGCTTAGCGTCGGCAAACTGTTCGCGGCTGCGTCGTTTTCCGCCAGCACTTCGGGATAATGTTCGCCTAAATAGGTGACAAATTTAGCAATGGTCGGTGCTTCAAATAAGGCCACCACATAAATGATTTTCTTCAACTGTTCTTGCAAGCGATTGATAAAAATCGCGCCTTTGATGGAATCGCCGCCCAACTCGAAGAAATCATCATTTAAGCCCACTTGCGCCACACCTAAAATCTCGCGCCACAATTCGGCTAATAATTGTTCAATTTCACTGCTCGGCGCCACATAAGGCGTTTCGACTTTGGTTTCTACCGTTTCTGGCGCGGGCAGCGCGTGGCGGTCTACTTTGCCATTCGGGCTTAAAGGCAGCGCGTCCAACACGATAAACATGGACGGCACCATGTACTCCGGCAATTTATCGTGTAAAAACTGGCGCAATTCGCTAGGGCTAGGCTTGTCAGCGGCTTTAACACCGAGATAAGACACTAAGCGCGGTGGCATATCGGCGCGTTCTTTCCAGCCAATCACGACAGACTCTTGCACCGCCGGATGCTGCACTAAGGCCGCCTCAATTTCGCCTAATTCGATACGGAAGCCGCGCAGTTTAATTTGATTATCCAAACGGCCTAAATATTCAATCCAACCTTCAGGCCGGAAGCGGGCTAAGTCGCCGGTTTTGTATAAACGCGCTTCGGGGTCGCTGCTAAATGGGTCGGCAATGAATTTTTCGGCGGTTAACTCAGGCCGATTAAAATAGCCTCGCGCCACGCCAATGCCGCCAATATGCAATTCGCCTGCAACGCCAATCGGCACTGGCTGCAATTCCGCGTCTAAAATGTGAATTTGAATATTGGCAATCGGATAGCCAATCGGCACTTGACTTAAACCACTGTCAGATCGGCATGTCCAATGCGTTACGTCTACCGCCGCTTCAGTCGGGCCATATAAGTTATGTAATTTCACCTGCGGCAAGCAGGCAAAAAAGCGTTCTTGTAACTCAAATGGCAACGCCTCACCGCTGCACATCACTTGTTTTAAGCTTGGGCAACGCTGCGCTAAGTCGTTTTGCTGTAAGAAAATTTGCAACATGGACGGCACAAAGTGCAGCGTAGTCACGCCTGCGTCAGCGATTAACTGCGCTAAATAATCAGGGTCACGGTGTCCGCCTGCTTTGGCAAGCGTCAAACTGGCGCCGGTCAACAAAGGCCAGAAGAATTCCCACACTGACACGTCAAAACTAAACGGCGTTTTTTGCAATACCACGTCGCTGCTGTCGATTTGATACGCCTCTTGCATCCACTGCAAACGGTTGACAATGGCGCGGTGTGGATTCATTGCGCCTTTCGGTTTGCCAGTCGAGCCGGAGGTGTAAATCATGTAGGCCAATTGTTTCGGCGTGTTGATTAGCGGCGGATTGTCAGTGCTAAAACGGGCTAATTCTGCGCTGGCAGTGTCTAAACACAACACGGTTTTATCCGCTTGCTGCGCCATCGCTTGCACGGCAGGCAGGCTGAGCAAGCATTGACTTTGCGTTAATAAAACAGTGACTTGACTGTCTTCCAGCATGAACTCGACCCGCGCCGCTGGGTAATCAGGGTCAATCGGCACATAAGCCGCGCCTGCTTTGATGATGCCTAATAAACCAACCACCATTTCTAAGGAGCGTTCTAAGCAAATGCCGACGAATTGATCTGGCTGTATGCCGCGTTCGCGCAGTAAATAGGCCAATTGGTTGGCGCGGGCATTTAACTCGCGGTAGCTGAGTTGCTGATTTTCAAAGCGTAACGCCACTGCGTCCGGTGTGCGTGCCACTTGTTCTTCAATTAAAGTGTGTAAGCAGACGTTTTGTCGGTAAGGCTGCGCGGTTTCATTCCAGCGTGTTAACTGCTGACTATCGTTAGGTGTTAACAGTGGTAAGCGACTGATGCGGCATTCTGGCTCGGCTAATAAGCCAGTAACTAAAGTCTGAAAATGGCTAATAAAACGCTGAATAGTCGGTTTATCGAATAAATCGATGTTATAACGCACTTTGCCTTCTAAACCGCTGGACAGTTCTTCCATCGACAAAATTAAATCGTAAATTGCGTTAATGTTTTCGGTCGGCAAGGGGCTAATGGTTAAACCGGCTAATTGTGCTTCTTCCACTGGCGCATTTTGCAATACGAATAACACTTGGAAAATCGGGCTATAGCTTAAGCTACGCTCCGGCTGCAAAGTTTCAACTAACTTTTCAAACGGCAATTCTTGATGTGTGTAAGCTGCCAAGGCAGTTTGTTTTACTTGCTGCAATAATTCGCTAAAAGTTGGGTTTTGGCTGAAATCAACGCGCAAGGCCAGCGTATTGATAAAAAAGCCAATCAGCGGTTCTAACTGGCTGTGTGTGCGGTTGGCAATTGGTGAGCCGATGACTAAATCAGCTTGTCGGGTGTAGCGATGCAGCAAGGTGGCATACACGGCAAATAAAGTCATAAACACGGTCACGCCATGACGTTGACTTAACTGGTGTAATTGCTGGGTTTGTTCACGGGATAAGTAAAAATATTCGGTTTCGCCGTGATAGCGTTGCACCGGACGGCGTGGGCGGTCGGTAGGCAATTCGATTAAGGCGGGGGCGCCGCGTAATTGGTTTTGCCAATAGTCTTTTAATTGCTGTAAAAAGTCGCCGCTTAAACGCTGTTGCTGCCACGCGGCAAAATCGGCGTATTGAATCGCTAACGGTGGCAGCGGAGAGGGTAAGCCTTGATAAAAAGCGTTGTACAGCGCAGATAACTCTTGCACAAACACGCCAATCGACCAGCCGTCGGAGATGATGTGATGCATGGTTAACATGAACACATGCTCAGTCGGGGCGAATTTGAGCAGTAACAGACGCAATAGTGGGGCTTGGCGTAAGTCGAACACTAAACCGGCTTGCTCGCGGGTTAAGCGTTGTAATTCGGCATGTTGCGCGGTGTCGTCTAAGTGTTGCAAGTCGATTAAGGGCATGTCTAAGGCGACTTGTGCTTGCACTGTTTGCACCGTCGCACCCGCGTGATCGACGCTGAAACTGGCGCGTAACACTTCATGCCGCTGCATGATTTCAGCTAAGGCTTGCTGTAAGGCTTCGACGTTTAACGCGCCTGTGATTTTAATCACTGACGGCGGCATGTTATACGTCGCCGCGTTGCCTTTTTCCAACTGGTTTAAAAACCATAAGCGTTGTTGGGCAAAGGATAAGGGCAAAGGCGCATCACGCGACAGGAGCGGAATCGGCTGTTCTGCTGAAGCAGGTGCAGGCACGTTGCGGGTGACGTGTTGCAAAAACTGAATAATATCGGCTTTATGAGTCCCGATTTCCGCTTTTAACTCGGCGGTCATCTTGCCTTTAGGCGCGTTATAACGCAGGCGACCCTCTTCTAGCCATAAATTAATATCTTGGTTACTCAGTTGACTTAACAATGCTTCAACGTGTTTCATACGCCTTTGTTTCCAATCGTTGTGTGATGCTTTGGTGGTTGCGTTGAATTTTAACTCGTTCCCACCGTCTCACGGTGGGAATGCGTATTGTGTCGCTCCAGCGGCATGAGTCGCGACGGAGAGGTTCGGTGGGCAAAACGCCGGTTAAATCCGGTTAAAAATTAACCGCTCGGCGGCGTTTCGCACACCCTTCGCACACCCTACTTGATTCGCGCCGCTGGAGCGACGCGGTATGCATTCCCATCGGGACGATGGGAACGAGGGAGAGTGTGTTACAACTCCCCCTCCTCCCGATCTTCATCATCATCCGCTGTTGTCGCCGGTTGTTGCGACCAACGCAGCGCGTTAATCTGCTCGCTGGTGTCAGAGATAAACGGCGCGTCGAATAAATGCGTTAACGAGACTTCTACATGGAACGCCTTACGAATATGGGTGACTAATTGCGTCATCAATAAGGAATTGCCGCCCAACTCGAAGAAGTTGTCATAAATGCCTATCGGGTCGATGCCTAACAAGCGTTGCCATAAAGCAGCAACTTCTGCTTCTAACTCATCACGCGGCGCGACATATTCCGTCATCAACTGCGGGCGATTGTTCTTCGCTTCTGTCACTTCTGGCAAGGCTTCCACTTCCGCCGCCGCTTCGGTATCCACCCATTGCCGCACCCGCGCCATTAAATCGCCAGTAGAGACAACGACTTGTGCATAAGGCGGTTGTGCTAACACGCTTTGCAACGCTTGCACACCTTCAGCGGGCAACATGGCTAAGGCTTCTAAACTCGCCCCCGCTTTCGGCGCGTCGTCATGTGCGGCAAAGCTCCAGCCGTCCCAGTTCACGCTTAACCAACGGGTATGGCCTAAGCGTTGTTGTTGCTGGCTAAAGCTGTCTAAAATGGTATTACCCGCAGCATAGGCGGCGAAACCTAAGCCGCCTAACATCGACGACAAGGAGGAGAACAGCAATATAAAGTCGATGGACTCGCCTGCCAACACTTGCGCCAGCGTTTGCACGCCGTGCAACTTGCCTTTGAAATGCTGCTCGCAATAAGCCGCGTCGGTTTCCGCAATCACGCGAATTGATTGATCGCCAACAATGCCCGCCGCATGCAACACGCCATCGAGCCGACCGAAACGCTGTTTAGTATCGGCAACTACTTTGCGCATTGCGTCCACGTCCGACACATCTGCCGCCAGTGTTAACACTTCTGCACCGGCTGCTTGTAGTGCTTTTAAGCGGCGCAATTTTTGGCTAACCGCGTCAGTGTCCGCATGTTGCTGTAAATAGCTGTCCCATTCGCTGGCAGCAGGCAACGGCGCACGGCTGACCAAGACTAATTTCGCTTGCACTTGTTGGGCGAGCAAGTCGGACACTAACAGACCAATATTGCCTAAACCGCCTGTGATCAGATACACGCCATTCTGTTTGAACGGTGCGCCCTCGGTGGCTAATGGCAATACGGTTTGCTCAAACGCTTGTTGCCAACGGAAAGCACCGCGTAAGGCGACCGTGCGGCAGGTGCCTTGCTGTTGTAACTCTTGCAGCAATTGGCTGACTAACTGGGCGCGGGCATTGGCATTGTTTGGGCGTTCCACGTCAACGCTGACGCAGCGCAAATGGCTATACTCCTGCGGAATCACTTTTAACGGCCCTAACACCGCCGCTTTTTCAGGACATAACGGCTCTGTGCCTAACACCTCTTGCAACTCGCTGCTGACGACGGTCAACTGCATAGGCTCAGAAATAAACACTTTGGCTAAGGCTTGCGCTAACCACAATACGCTGTAAAAACCGTGATTTAACGCGCTCGCTGCACTGGCAGAGATTAACCATGTGTGCAGAAGATGCGTCGGCGCGTAGTTTTGCGCTTGTACTGCTTGCAATAAGCGTTCGTAATCAGCCGCTTGCGTTGGGTTAATGCTGTAACTATACGGCCCTGCATGGCTAAATTGCTGGGCAGCGGTAACGGTGATCACACGCTGACCTTGTTGCTGTAAACCTTGCACCACCGCATCGCCGATGCCATCGGCATCAGTAAACACTAACCAGCAAGCCTCTTTTTCTGCCGCGACAGTGCTTGCCTTCACGGGGCTACGTTGCCAAGTCGGCACATAAAACCACTCGCCGATATTCGGATTTTTCTGATTTTCTACTGGTGCAGCCGCGACCGCAGGCATAAACGGTTTAGCGTCTACCCAATAGCGTTGATGTTGGAATGGGTAAGTCGGTAATGGTAAGCGGCGGCGTTGCTCTGGTACAAAGAAGCCGCGCCAATCGACAGGCGCACCGGCTAACCATGCTTTGCCTAAAGCAGTCAATAAGGCGGCGTGTTCAGATTGCCCATAACGCGGGTCCATTTGCGACGATAACACCAACTGTTGCCGCGAATAATTTGGATGTTGCAACACTAAGGGGCTTAATACTTGGCCTGGCCCGACTTCTAACAATAACAAGTTTGAGCGTTCAAATAAGCGTTGGATGCTGTCGGCGAAACGCACTGGCTGCAAGCCGATAGAGGCCGCGTAATATTTCGGGTCGGTGGCTTCGCTGTTGCTAATCCATGTACCAGTCACGCCAGACACCCAAGGCTGTTGCGGGGCTTTTAGTGGCGTGTGGCTAAACGCTTGCATCAGGCTCGCCACCATCGGCTCTGCCAATGCGGAATGGAATGCACGGCTACCGGGTACGCGATTGCAAGGGATAGCCTGCGCGGCTAATTGCTGTTCTAACTGGGCGATGGCATCGACTGCGCCCGCGACCACACATTGCAAAGGCCCATTGATGGCGGCTAAACCTAAGCGTTTGTCAGCATCGACTAGCGGTTGCACAGTGGCTTGTGGCGCGGCGACCGCGAGTAACGCACCTTCGCTCAAGGCTTCCATTGCCTGCCCACTGACCACCATGATCGACAACATGGCTTCCAAACTACACACGCCATTTAAGCAAGCAGCAGTATATTCGCCGCCGCTATAGCCGAGCATCGCTTGTGGTTCAATGCCGCATTGTTGCCAGAAACGGGCGAGGCTGTAGGCGACGACAAATAAGGCAACCGGCGCATGGGTGTACGGCATGCCTTGCAATTGTTTAGCGCGAGTGTGTCCCATGACTTTAAATAAATCAAAGCCTTGACCGCGCAAAATGTCTGCACAATAGTCCACTTCTTCGCGGAATAATGGCTCTTGCTGATACAACTCGCTCGCCATGTGCAAATATTCTGAACCCATGCCGGGGAACATAAACGCCACTTCTCGGCCTTCATCGGCGGCAGTGCTGGTAAACACACGCTGCGGATTTTTATTCTGTAAGGCTTGCACCGCATCGGCGTGGCTTTGACACACCACAATGCGGCGATGTTTAAAAGCATGTCGCCCAACTGATAAGGTATAAGCAATATCTGCCAGACGTTGCTCAGGATGCGCGGTTAAATGCTGGATTAAATTCGCGGTCGCTTGTTCGAGCGCGGCTTCTGTTTTTGCTGATAAACACAACACTTGCCACGGACGCGACTCGCTAGACGGCGCAGGGCGAGGGGCTTCCTCCAGCACGACATGCGCGTTAGTACCGCCAATGCCTAAAGAACTGACACCGGCACGGCGCGGTTGTCCATTGCTAGGCCATGCTTGCAATTGCGCGTTGACATAAAACGGGCTGTTGGCGAAATCAATTTTCGGATTCGGTTTTTGATAGTGCAGCGTGGGCGGGATTTGCTGATGCTTCATCGCCAACACGGTTTTGATTAAACCGGCGACCCCTGCGGCGGTATCTAAATGGCCTAAATTCGATTTTACCGAACCGACGGCGCAATATTGCTTGCGTTGCGTGCTGTTGCGGAAAGCATGGGTTAAAGCGGTGAGTTCAATCGGATCACCTAAGTTAGTACCCGTGCCGTGTGCTTCGACATAGCTGATAGTTTCAGCACTAATGCCCGCCATGTCTAAGGCTTCTTCGACCACAGCGGTTTGTCCTTCGATGCTGGGCGCGGTGTAACCAACTTTAAACGAGCCGTCATTGTTAACGGCAAAGCCTTTGATCACGGCGTGAATGGTGTCGCCATCGGCTTCAGCATCGCTTAAGCGTTTTAATAACACTAAGCCAACACCGTTTGCATCTAATGTACCTTCTGCATCAGCATCAAACGGACGGCAATGTCCGTCGGAGGAGGCAATGCTGCCACGTTGGTATAAATAACCGCTAGGCTGGGTTTCTTGCACCGTGATACCGCCCGCAATCATCATGTCAGACTGATAGCTTAATAAGCTTTGTGCAGCCATTGCGATGGAGACTAAAGAGGCAGAACAGCCGGTGCTGATGCAGGCACTAGGGCCGATTAAGTTCAACTTGTAAGAAGCGCGGGTCGGAATGAAATCTTTATCATTGCTCATCACCACCGACCAACCGCCGATGGATTCGATCACCTGCGGATTGGGCAACACATTTTTTAATAAATAATGGTTCATGCCCGCGCCGGTAAACACGCCGATACGACCATCATAAGTTTCTGGGTCATAACCGCCGTGTTCTAACACTTCCCACGCACATTCAAGGAATAAGCGGTGCTGTGGGTCTAAGATTTCCGCTTCACGCGCGGATAAATCAAAAAACTCAGCATCAAACTTGTCGATGTCCTCTAACCAGCCAAAAGCTTTGACATAGTTAGGGTCTTGTAACTCGGCAGCACTGACACCGGCAGCTAACAAGGTTTCATCATCAAAAAAGGTAATGGATTCAACCCCATCGCGTAGGTTTTGCCAAAAAGTCTCTAATTGTTTGGCACCTGGGACACGCAAACTCATCCCGACGATGGCAATCGGCTCGATCCCGTCTTCTTCTCCTTGTAGGTGCGCTGTTTTGTCAGTCATTGCTGCTTAGTTCCTTGAGAGGGCTGGTTTTTTTGTTAATCAGATAAGGTGATGTCTGCTTGAATTAATAATCGAACACCGTGTTGATGGTAAAAACGCTGCATTAAATCGCGGTGCGAATACTGAAATGGGCGGTGTTTTCGATTACAGGCAAAGGCACGTTTTTGTTGAAAATCTTGCTGATCATAATGGGTAAAAAATTCGCTAATGGTGCTAGACAGTTGCGCCACCGCTTTGGCGATCCATTGAGTACGCTGATTTTTTAATTCAATAAAATCAATATGTTTGTCATAAGTTAACATGGCATCACAACGACTGCTCATGTTGTTATCTGCTTGTAGCAAACTAACGCATTGATCAATAGCGGTAAATGTTACCGTTTGTTGTTTGGCATTATGCACCGTAGCAACCCAACGCGCTGACGGCGTGGTATCGACATAGGCCACTGTACCGTTTTCATCATCACATAAGCCAAATTGTGCAGCATTTGTTTGCTGTTGGCAGTCTGGGTTAAAGAAATCTACGCGCATAAGCTTTCTAATTCTAATAATTGATCAAATAATACATTGCATTCGGCTAAGGACTGATTTAAAAAATTATCATCTGTTGGCAAACCATCATATGTTGGTAACAATCGAATTTCGCCTTGTTCGGTTAGTTCGTAAACCACAGCATCTTGTTCAGAAATAGCTGAGGAAAGCGGTATAAGTTCATTTAAACGCTGTTCTATCTGTGCAGGCGGTGACATGCTTAATAAGCATGCTGCTTTAATCGCTAAGGCTAAATAATTCACAATATAAGGACTATGCGTGGTTAAAATTAACCGATTGCCCTCTGTTTTATTTGCAAACTCTAATAGTTTATACAAGAGTATTTGCTGTGAACTCGGAAATAAATTTTGCTCAATTTCTTCTACAATATTTAAAAAACATTCGTTTTGATATTTTGCTGATAATTCTTCTAAAGCGGCTTGTTTAACTGCTTCTGACAAACTGTTATCAGATAAAATCTGTTTTACTTCCGCCTGCAAGCGTTGTTTATCTGCCAAGCTTAAATGATTTGAGGCGTTTTGTGCATCACGTTGCACTCCATTGGCAAGATAATACGAGACTAAAAACAACGGAATAAAAGACTGATAACCACTCGCAGCTTCTGATACTCTTAATTTATAATCTTCGCCAATGATATTGGCAACTTTATTTAAACTATCAAATTTGAATTGCACATTACCAATCGGTAATTGAATCCCTTTATGTGCTGTTTCCTGTGCTTGTTCTAATTCGCTCAAAAAATCCATTAATGCAGGCGGCAAGGTTTTTAAGGTGCGTAAATGTTTTGTTTCCAACACGCTAGCAAAATTGCGCTCTGATGGAATATACATAATTTTCGGCACAATATAACTATTGCTCTGCGCATTAATCGTTAATGTGCCATCCTGAAATAAAATTTCATAGGCAGCCCCTAAATAATGAATCACTGTTTTAGTAGTGAAATACTGTTTTAAACCATGATAAGCACAATATTGATTAATAAAGCGTTGATGTTGTGTCACATATTCTATGGTTAACTTGCCTTGATAAAGCTGTTTCTCTAACCAACTCATCACAGAAATTAACTTAGCAAGACTGCTTTTACCTGTGCCTTGATTACCTAATAAGACAGATACTTTAGGCAAGCTTAAAAAGCCATCATCGGCAGTAAAACCGGCTTTAATTGGGCCGAAATAACAGACTCGGATACGGTTCATCATGTTTGGTTTAAATTAAGTTGTAGGGTTTGCGCCGCGTTCTCGTTCCCATCGTCCCGATGGGAATGCCTACCGTGTCGCTCCAGCGGCACGAGTAACAATGTGAATCCGCTGATGACCACGACTCGCGCCGCTGGAGCGACGCGGCATGCATTCCCACCAAAATGGTGGGAACGAGAAATACCTTCCACGTTCACACGCGGTGCAAACCCTACCATTAATCAGCGTTTCCCCGCCATTTTCTGAAACGCTTGTTTCTGACGACTCCCCCGCTGCTTGGCCTTCTGATGCTTGCTATTCTGCGCAGGTTGCGGCTGTTCGCTTCCGCTAGTCTGTAAGGATGCAGCTAAAGTGCGAATGGTCGGATATTTAAACACGTCAACCGGTGACAGTTGGCAGTTTAACTGCTGCTCGATTTGCTCACACATTGGCAAGACCAGCAAGGAGTGACCGCCTAAGTCGAAGAAATTGTCATTTACGCCGACTTGTTCCAGATGCAATAAACCTTGCCAGATTGCGGCTAATTGCTGTTCTACGCTGGAAGTCGGTGAAACAAAATCGGCGGACAGTTGCGGGCGTGCGCTGTCAGGAATCGGTAAGGCTTTGCGGTCAATTTTGCCGTTAGGGGTTAACGGTAAACTGTCTAAAACCACAATGACCGATGGCACCATGTGTGCCGGTAATTGTGTCACCAGTTTTTCGCGTAATTGATGTTCGCTTAAGCTTTGACCAGCATCCGGTGCAGCATAGGCAATTAAGCGGGTATCTTGGGCTGAGAATTGGTGTGCAATCACTGCCGCTTCGCGTACCGCAGGTAAGGCGGCTAATACGGTTTCAATCTCGCCTAATTCGACACGGAAGCCGCGCACTTTGACCTGATTATCAACGCGGCCTAAATATTCCAGTGTGCCGTCTGCTAAATAACGCGCTAAGTCGCCAGTACGGTATAAACGGGCGTTTGCATCGTCAGTGAATGGGTCACGGATAAAGCGTTCTGTGGTTAATTCAGGGCGGTTGAGATAACCACGCGCTACGCCGTCGCCGCCGATGTATAACTCACCCATTACGCCAACAGGGACGGGGCGTTGTGTTGGGTCTAATACATAAAGCTGAGTATTGGCAATCGGGCGACCGATAGGCACTTGACCGACTTCTGGGGTGTCGGCGTTTACTTCGTATACGCAGCAACCGACTACGGTTTCTGTCGGGCCGTATTCGTTAATTAAATGAATATTCGGCGCGTGTTGTCGCCATAAAGCCACTTGTTTAGTGGTTAAGGCTTCGCCGCCTAAAATCACATAACGGCATTGTTGGCTTAAGGTCGCGGTGTTTAATGACGGGTTGAGTAATTCCAAATGCGCGGGCGTGAGTTTCACCAAACTCAAGGCTTGTTGCGTGTTCAGCAAGTCTAATAAATCGCTGGTTAACACTTCCGCTTCGTGGTTTTTCTCAGGCAGCAACATCATCGGTTTACCGGCTAAGGAAGCGGTAAATAAACTGGTGATGGTGGCATCAAAACTGATAGAGGCATGCACTGGCACGCCGTTGCCTTGCGCCACTTCATAGGCGTTTACTGCCCATGTTAAATAATTCACTAAACCTTGTTGCCGGATCATGGTGCCTTTTGGCTTGCCCGTCGAACCGGAGGTGTAAATTAAATAGGCTAAGCTGTCAGGCGTGGCGGCGCTGGCTGGATTCGTGTTCGGCTGTTGCGCCCATGTTGCGGCATCTTGGTCTACAGCGATCACTTGCGCGGCAGTTTGCGGCAACTCAGGTGCTAAAGCAGCTTGTGTTAACACAATCGGCGTTTGCGAGTCTTCTAACATGAAGGCCAAACGCGCGGCTGGGTAGCTTGGGTCTAACGGCACATAGGCACCACCGGCTTTTAACACTGCCCACAGTGAGATAATCAACTCTGGCGAACGACGCAGGCAAATGCCGACTGTGGTTTCTGGTTTTACGCCTAATTGCTGTAAATGGTGGGCTAACTGGTTAGCGCGTTGATTTAACTCGCGGAACGTCAGTTGCTGTTCGCCGAAAGATAAGGCGAGCGCATCGGCGTTGGCTTCGGCTTGTTGCGTTAACAGTTCGGCAATGGTTTTATCTTTTGGATAATCCGTGGCGGTTTGATTCCATTCAACTAACAGTTGTTGCTGTTGCTCCGCATTCATCATCGCCAATTCGTAAACGCTTTGCTCGGCATGATCCACGATGCTGCTTAACAAGGTTTCATAATGGCCTAACCAGCGTTGCACGGTTTCCGCGCTGAATAAATCCGCGTCAAAATGACATTCTAAAACCGATTCTTCGCCGACTTCGGTTAAATTAAAAGTCAAATCGAAGGCGGTGAATAACACCGGTTGCGGCAGCCACTCGGTTTGCAAACCGTGCATTGGCGGCACTTCACCCGGTTGGTCGATGTTGAACACGGTAGAAACTAACGGGCTGTGTCCAGTATCGCGGCGTTGGCGCAAGTGGTTGAGCAAATTCGCATATGGGTATTCTTGATGCTGATAACCGTTTAGCAAGACGCGGCGCGTGGCGGTTAAGAACTCGGTAAACGGTTGATTATAATCCGTGACTTGGCTCTTAATCGGTAATAAATGGGTGCAATAACCCACCATATGCTCGCTGTTTTTGATATTGCGCCCTAAGGTTGGAATGCCGACCACCACTTCTGTTTGTCCGCTTAAACGGTGTAACAAAATGCTGTAAGCCGCAAAATAAGTCATAAACGGCGTACAGTTTTGACGGCGGCTAAATTGGCGCACGGCTGCGCATAAGCTAGGCGGTAAACGTAAGCTTTCACGTCCGCCGTGATAGCTTTTAAAGGCTGGCGGTGGAAAATCGGCTGGCAGAGTTAAAGTCGGCAACGTACCGGCGAATTGTTCTAACCAGTATTGCTCATGCTTGCGCATGTTTTCCGTGTTTAACTGCTCGGTTAAGCTTTGGTTTTGTGCGCGGAATTGTGCCGGTTCTGGCAAGTTAACCGCTTGATTTTGCACTAAAGCAGAATATAAAGCCGCTGTGTCGCGGGCAATCACGTTGATCGACATGCCATCGACTACGATGTGATGCGCGTTAAAGACTAAACGGTGTTGTTGCTCGGCAAATTTCAACACGGTGGCGCGGAATAACGGCCCTTCGCTGAGATTAAACGGCGTGCTTAATTCTTGCTGTAACCATTGCTCTGCACTGTCTGCGTCTTGGCTGCAATCGACTAACGGCACATTGATAGTCAGTTGCGGCAGAATCACTTGGCCTTCGCTGCGGATCACGGTGCGCAGGGCTTCATGACGGGCAATCAGTTGTTGTATCGCTTTTTGCAATGCGTCGAGATTTAACGCGCCGTCTAATTGCAAAGTGACGCGGATATGATAGGCCAAAGAACCTTGCGGCGTGATTTGTGCCAGTGTCCATAATTGGCGTTGTGCTTCGCTTAAGGGTGCAACTTGCTCGGTAGTTTGTGCAACCGGTTTTAACGGCACAATGTTAGCACTTTTAGTGCCGCTTTTAGGCGGAATAAAGCCACCTGCCCGCATTTCTTCCAAGCTTTCTTTCACTGCTTGAATCACGCGCTCGACATCGGCATCGGTGTGCGCAGTGGATAAGAAACAGTTACGCCATTCCCAGACAAACACGCCTTTTAACATCAAGTGATAGAACAACAGTTCTAAGTTGCCGGTAAACGAGAAGCGGAATAAAGAGGCAAAATGCACTACTTTTAACGGCATTTCTTCTTGTGCGAAATAAGCGTTTAAGCTGTCGGCTAAATAAGTGGTGCGACGGTTCACCGCTTCTTGTAAGGCTGCGCCCTCGGCTTTTAATTTTTTCAACGTGGCTAAAGTGGTCGCCATTGCCAGCGGGTGTTGGCAGAACGTGCCACCGAATACCGTGCGCTCGGCGACAGGATAAGAACTATCGCCATATTGCCACATGCCGCCGTCGATGCCGTCCATGCAGCGTGAACTACCGGCGACAACGCCGACTGGCAAACCACCGCCTAATACTTTGCCATACGTCGCTAAGTCGGCTTTGACTCCGTACCATTCTTGCGCGCCGTTTGGATGGGTGCGGAAACCGGTCACCATTTCATCGAAAATTAATAACGTGCCTGCGGCTTCGGTTAATTTGCGCAGTTCTTTTACGAATTCTCGTGGCTGTAAATCTGGGCGGCGGCTTTGCACTGGCTCGACGATAATTGCCGCGAATTCATGCACATGCTGACGGATGTAGTCTAAGCTGCTGTCTTCGCCATAAGGCAATAATAAGGTGTCTTGCACCGCGCCTGCTGGAATGCCTGCCGATAATGGCGAGGAGACTAAGTTGCCGTGTTCATCCCAGTTAGATTTGGCAATGCTGAAATCTGAGTGACCGTGATAAGAGCCTTCAAACATTAAGATTTTATTGCGTTTCGTCGCGGCGCGGGCTAAGCGGATCGCTGCCATCACGGCTTCAGTGCCGGAGTTAGTGAAGGCAACGCGGTCTAAGCCGGTTAATTCGCTGATTAAGGCAGCGGCTTCGCAAGTTTCTTTGATGCGTGGCGGGCCGGGTAAGGCGTGGCGCGTGGCTTCGTTTAAGGCTTTGTTAATAAATTCAGGTTGATGACCGAATAAGTTAACGCCTTGCCCCATAGTAATATCAATGTATTCGTGACCGTCTACGTCCCAAATACGGCAACCTTCGGCACGTTCGCCCACTACAGGGTATAACATTTCTTTAGTAGTGAAACGGAAGCCGACGGTGGCGCGGCTGTCGGCTAATACGCCGCGATATTGCTGTGCTAATTGTTTAGAGGTTTTGGTTTTCGCCACATAACGGGCAATTAAGTCCTCTAAATGCGTTTGCTGCACTGGGGTTAAACCGCGTGCGCGAATTTCCAGCGGCGATAATAAATGCTGTGGCGAGGTGTTCGATTTGGTTTCAGTGGCTTTAGCAGGTGCGGGGCTTGCAGGTTTTGCACTGGCGGTCGGCGCGGCAGCAGGTGTGCTGGCTTGTGTGGTCGGTGCAGCGGCTAACTGTCCTGCGCCTTGCGTACCTAGAAAGGCTAATTGTTGCGCAACCACTTGGTTAATGGTTTCGGTTGCCATGTGCAGTTGTTGTTGCAAGATTTGCTCTAACTCGTTGCTGGCAACACTGACGATTGGCGCGGCTTGCCATGTGCTGGCAATAGGGGCAACCGGTGTCGGCGCAACGCTAACGACAGGCGCAGGTGTTACCGGCGCACTGACGACTGGCGCAGCTTCAGCCGCTGGGGCTTCCGCTGTTTCAACCGTGCCGTTTTCGCTGATGTAATGCGCTAAAGCTTCAATATTGGTCAGTTCATCGAAAAACTGATTAATGCTGATATTAACACCAAACTTATTTTCCACATTTCGCTGTACTTCCATCAATACCAGCGAGTTCGCGCCCATTTCTAAAAACGGTAAATGCAAACTTTCTTCTACCGGCATTGCAGGCAGGGCATCGGACATCATTGTTAATAAGGTGTCGGTAATCGTTTCCTGTTTGGTCATAGGAAGCAAGCTCTTTTTTAAGTGGTTTGTTTAAGTTTGAGGCGCTGTGAGCGAGGTATTATCAAGCATTATTTTTTCAGTGGTGTTAGCGTCACCAAGGTTTCAGCAGGTTTGTGCTGGCTGGTCGTAGCGGGTGTAATCGGTTCGGCTTCGGTCAGTTCTGTGTCATCAGCGGCTTTTAAAGCACGGAAAGAACGCAATAACACTGTGCCAGCAGACCAGAGCAACAACAAGGATAAGGCTAAGCCGATTAAAATATCAGGCACTGCGGACTGGGTGAACCAAACGGCAAGCCCTGCGACTAATACCGAGCTATTAGAGGCTAAATCATTGCGAGAACAGTGCCAGACTGAGTTCATATTAATGTCATCGTTTTTATGACGGGTCAGCAGGTAAAGCACATAGGCATTAGTGCAGAAGGCGACCACACTCATGATCATCATGGCGCTAGAGACGGGTACAACTGGGGTCATGGTTTTGGCGATGACTTGTGCTAACACGAATAAGGCCGCGATTAAAATTAAGCCGCCTTTGAATAAGGACACCATTGCTTTAGCGCGTGCGCCGCGATAAACCGCGTATAAGCTTAAGCCGTAGGTTAAAGAATCGCCGAGGTTGTCCAGAGAGTCCGCAAGCAATGCGGTGGAATGCGACCAAATGCCAATACTGACTTCAACAATAAATAAGATGATGTTAATCCACATCACCGCAATTAAAGTTTTGCTTTGACTTTTTTTAAGTGCTTCTAGCTCGCACGAATTATCACAAGAACACGCCATATTAAACCCTTTTTAAATCACAACAACACTGGGAAGTTGACGCAAGTATAAACATAATTTCTTTCAGTTTTACACTGTCTAAGCTTAAAGCGATGGTTGTATAAACTGTTTATTTAACCATGTGACATCTGGTGATGACTACTAGGTTGATTCCTTACATTATTAGGTAGGATATGCTGAGGCACGAAGCGTGTCATTTTTCTAGCTCCCACGCGCTTTGCGTGGGAGCAAGTCTTGACGCGCCTGCGTCACGAATTTATCTGCTCCCATTCCCAACACTCGGCGCAGGCGCGCCGCTGCGGATTCCCACGCAAGGCGCGTGGGAATGAGGAAAACGAGCTAAATAGAAACCTGATGTCGGATGGCGGCTTGCGCCTTATCCGACCTACAATTCCTTATGCCCGATACCAAATATCCGCATTCACATCCACACGAATCACTTGGCCACTATGATGACCTAAAAACAATTCATAAGGGGCTAAATATAAATAGCGGTCTTGCATTAACACGCCACCGATAAAGCCTTTATTGTTTTCATGCACTCGGGTGGTGTCGCAAACATGCCAGCTATTCACATCATCAAACGCGCCTTGAGTGTCATAACGGGTAATTTGACCGTGATAAACATTATCTGCCCAACAATGCGGTAAGAAATAAATAAAGCGTTTGCCATCGTAAATTGCGCCGAAAAAACCGCGACTGTCAGGATGTATTTGTTCAGTATTAAAAATTTGCCAGCTACTGTCAGCGTTAAAATCACCTTGCGTGTCGTAACGGGTTACTTGTCCAAAGCGTCCACCACCGTGATTATACGGTGCGAAATAAGCATAACGACCGTCAAACGTGCCGCCGATAAAGCCTTTACTATTCGGATGTAAACGGGTGGTATCGAATTGTGACCAACTGTCCGTTTGCGCAAAATCTGCTTGCGTGTCATAACGCACCACGCGCCCATTGCGACTGTTTTCATATTTCACCGGAACCACGCTATAAGGCACTAAATAGACAAAACGCCCATCAAAAATGCCGCCGTGGAAACCTTTGTTATCTTTGTGTAATTGTTCAGTGTTAAAAATTGACCAACTATTCGGATCAGTAAATTCGGCTTGGGTGTCATAACGGGTGACTTGCCCATGATGATCTTCAAACGTCAATTGATACGGCACGAGATATAAATAACGCCCGTCAAAGGTGCCATAAATGAAACCTTTGCTATTTTCGTGTAATTGCTCGCTGTCGAAACTGCACCAACTGGCGGGATCAGTAAATTCGGCTTGGGTGTCATAACGCACCACTTGCCCGAAATGTTTGCCATTAAAATAAGGGATTAAATACAAATAGCGTCCATCAAACACACCACCGACAAAGCTTTGCTTACCTGCATTGGCAGTGGCTAAATCAAAGGTTTGCCAACTCTCTGCTTGCATAAACTCGCTTTCACTATCGAAACGTACCACTTGACCGTGAAAATGCCCCAAGCTGAACGGGATAAAATATAAATACCGCCCATCTGAAACCACACCAGAAAAGCCTTTACTGCCTTGATGTACATGGGTTTCAGTATCAAAAATTGAAATCGCTTGGCTCAGTGTATCCAGAGAAGGTTCTGCAATGCTCATGTAGTAATTATGTCCTTATACAATGGTGATCCCCGCTGACGGATACACAGTCAGCGGGCAAGATGCGCTACCTAATTAGCGATTATTCAACGGGTTGTACGTTGATTACGCTAAATAATGAAGAGTCTTCTTCGGTTGGTGTGTAGAGCATATCAAAAGAAATGCTTAACTTATCAAATGGCGATTCAAAAATCGCACATGGTACATGTACTTTAAAGCCGTCTAAGCTGACAGTCGCCGGTTGTGCGCCACAGTCAACATAATTGGATTCAGGTAATAAACCAGATAACCAGTGCATGACGTTTAAAGTGAATTGTACATTATTTGGTGCTTCTTCTTCGTTATTCATGCCCATTTGGAAATAAGGCTCAGCATCACCTGATAATTGCGCGCTAAACATCGCCGCTTCACCAAATACTGCTACACGACCTTGCCCATATTTCAAGGTTGCACCTTGTAACATGCCATCACCCATAACGAAAGGAATTTTCATAATTTCTTCTAAAGGGGTGGTTGGACGTAATAAATCTTCGCGCTCTGGTAAATATTGAGTCACGTTTTTACCTAAGATCATTAATGGTGTAACACCCGCCCCAGATTGAATCACGAAGCCTTGACCGGTAAATGAGGTGACAAATGGAATCGCTTCATCCGCAGAACGACCGCGCATGATTGGATGCACACGTAAATAACCATCGCCGTAACACCATTTATCAGAACTGTCTGTGCCTGGGTTACATTCTTGGCCTTCAGTCCAGAATTTAATTAAGTTAATCGCTGGGTCAGCAGGATTATCAAAGAAGGTGTTACGGAAAGCAAAACCATTATTCATGATAATGCCAAAATGTTTCGCTAATGCTTGGGTAGAACCTGGCCATGGTAAGTGGTCAGCAATTAATAATAATGAACCACCTTGCTCAACCCAGCTTAATACTGCTTGAATTTCATCTTCAGTAAATGCTGCTGGTGTAGGTAATGTCCATTTTTCTAAAGTGTCATTGGTTTCGCTAACGGCATTAGCGATAACTAAAATATTGGCACCTGCTAAATTTTCTGTGGTAAACGCTTCTGGTAAGCTTTCAATCACATAACCATCTTTTTGCACTAATTTGGCAAATGCTTGGAAACGACCGTCGATAGTGTGCCAGTTATAATGCGCGGCATCGACTAATACTTTTAAACCTGCGCCTTCAGCATAAGCAGGGTTGTTAACAGTTGGGTCAAAGTTAGGATCACCTAATTGCTCGGCGAATACTACAGGTTGAATTAATACATTTAAAGCGATGCTGGTTGCTATTGCTAGTAACGACTTTTTCATTCTTCTTCCCCAATCAGTTTTTAAGCTAATAAAGTGTTAGTTTCCTAGCTTAAAAAGTGAAATTGATTTTAATTAAAAAAACTAAATGTTTAGTATTTAGCTCACTAATAGCAGAGAGACTTATTAGTCAATAGATTAATAAGTGTTAAGATATTGCACGCGGAATACTCACAACAATATCTTGTTTATTTTAGAGATAAAGTAAAGCTCATTAATTACTTATCTCTAAAAACAAATACACCTGTTAACAAGTTGTACTACTTATATTAGCTAGCTAACTTTGTGTTACGCCATATCAGCCAGCTAAAACATGAAGCCAAACAAAACATCTCCGTTTTGTCAGGCTCCACGATGGCAAATAAACATGTTTTATAACAGGTTTAAAGTCAGGTAACTAGGATGTGGTGGGATATTGCTTAAGTCATTTTCTAAAATGCTTAAACCGTCTTCTTCACCGACTTCCTTAAAGTTGGCAAACTTGTAAGTCATGTACATCATGCGGTTGCGGTCATTCGACAAGAATTCCGCTTGCAAACGCACGCCATTGCGTTTGGCTTCGTTGCGCAAGTGGTTGATCAACACACTGCCCACACCACGCGACATAACACGACATGACATCAACAATAATTTAACGCGCCATACATCTGGCATACATTCAATTAAGGTGAGGCCGATTTTGCCATAAGTGCCGTATTTATCGTCTAAGCCTGCCATCAACAGCAAATGCTGATCAGACTGACGGAAAAAATCTAACTCATCGTAAGAATACGTTTTGCCAGAAGTATTTAACTGATTGGTGCGAACCGTCAGTTCTTCCGCCCGTTGCAAATCTTCCACTTGCGCAGGGCCAATGCTCAGCGTCATTTGCAAAGTGGCTAAAAACTCATCCTTAGGCCCTGTGAAATCATCTTCTAACTGCTGCCGCTGCATATCGCTCATATACATAGCGCGACGTTTGGCAGAATCTTCCGTGATAAAACGCGGATTCATCTCTGGCATGGCGAGCAATTCAGGCGTTTGCAAAGCATCAATGCACAACACATCTGGCAGTGAATAATTCACTTCTTCACGCTCAAACGGTTGATCATCGATAAAAGCAAAAGTATCCACACCAATGTTTAATTTTTTCACAATGGTATCGATAGAAGCCGCTTTAGAATTCCAGTTAATTTGCGGGTATAAAAAATACTCCGCTAAACCGAATTCTTCTAATTTCGCCATTGCGTGCTGATGCTCATTTTTGCTAGCAACAGATTGCAAAATACCGCGTTTGTCTAAGGTTTGGATGATTTCCACAATGTTAGGCCGCAAGGTCACATTGCCATCTTCCAACAACACCCCATCCCATACGGTGTTATCCAAATCCCACACGACACATTTAATCTTTTTTTCCTTGGCGGGCTTTTCCACTTTGGCGGCTAAAGTCTCGGTCGTCATTGTAGGCAATCTCGTATTAGTTAGCAGTTTGGCGGCTGGCGGTCATAAAGTTTTGATAACCATATTTCGCAATAATCATTTGCTGCATTTGGTTACTGCCCTCGATGATTTCCATAATCTTGGCATCACGGTAATAACGCTGTACCGGATACGCAGTGCTGCACCCATTCGCGCCGTGAATTTGCACCGCTTGCTCAGCCACTTTTTGCACCATGTTAGAAGCAAAATATTTGGCAATCGAGGTTTCCATAATCAGTGATGGATCGCCTTTATCTTTCAACGTCCCTGCGTGTAAGCACAGTAAACGCGCGGCCTTGATTTGCGTTAACATATCGGCAGTCATTTGCTGGATCAACTGGTGATCCTTTAAAAATTTGCCAAACTGTTCGCGGGTACCGCTGTAGTGCAAGCTGGAATCTAAACAGCCTTGACCCATGCCGACACAACCCCACGCGATGCAATAGCGACCGTGGTCTAAAGCAGTACCGGCAACGTGGGTGAAACCAAAGCCGATGCGACCGATCATATTGCTAGCAGGAATTAAGCATTCATCCATATGGATTTTGGCCAGCATCGCAGAACGGAAACCTAATAAACCACTCATTGGCTCAGTGCTAAAGCCTTCGGTTTTACGCTCAACTAAGAACGCGGTCGGCTTATCTTCACATTGCGCAATGATTAAAAACAGGTTCGCTACTTGGGCGAAAGAAATCCACTGTTTGTGACCGGTTAAGCGATAGTTGCCGTCTTCTGTTGGTGCAACGCGGGTTTCGATATTACGCGCATCACTGCCGATATTTGGCTCAGTTAAACCAAATGCACCAATGGCTTCACCCGTGGCTAATTTAGGCAACCAATGCGTTTTATGTTCCGCACTACCCCATTTTAAAATCGCTTGGCACACCATGCCATGCACAGTCAATAAGCTGAGCAATGAGGCACTGCCGCGACCGATTTCATGGCATAACAAGCCAAAGGTGGTGGCATCCATTTCTAAGCCGCCGTGTGCTTTTGGCACTACCGCCGCTAAGTAACCGGCTTTCGCCATTTTCTCGACCACTTCGGCAGGCATGGCCTGCGCTTCATCAAACTGGTCGGAATACGGCATGATCTCTTGATCGACAAACATCCGAAATTCTTGATGTGCCGCTTTCTGCTCGCTGGTGAGTTCAAAATCCATACGTGCTGTCCTGTAGGTGTATTAAGCGGCTGCTTTAGTTTTACGTTCGATAAAATCAACAATGGCGTTCAGCGTTCTGAAGTTGTCATAGTCGAGGTCTTCATTCTCAACTGTGATGCCATAGTCTTTTTCTAAGAACAAAACCAATTGCATTGCAAACAAAGAATTCACTAAACCCGATGCAAAAATGTCTTCGTCATCAGCAAAATCAACATTGCTAATGAATTGCCCCATAAATTCTCGGATTTTCGCGTTATTGTTTTCCATGCGTATTTACCTCAAGGTGTTATCAATCAAAAAATTGAAGGTTGAGCAAACACCCAACCTTTTTGACATTTTTGCTTAGGCTTTATAGTTGTAAAAACCTTTGCCATTTTTGCGACCGTATAAGCCCGCATCGACCATTTTCTTCAACAGCGGACATGGACGGTATTTGCTGTCGTTATAGCTTTCATACAGCACTTCGACAGAATATAAAATGGTATCTAAACCAATTAAATCGGCAGTTTCTAAAGGCCCCATTTTGTGACCAAAGCACTCTTTAAAAATCTTGTCTACTTGTTCCGCTGTCGCTACTTGGTCTTGTACCAAATACACCGCTTCATTAACGGTTAACATTAAGACGCGGTTAGAGACAAAACCCGGCATATCGTTAACAACAACACCTTCTTTACCCATTTGGCTTAAGAATTGTTGTGCAGTAGCCAAAGTTTCATCAGTAGTGTGATAAGCGCGAATCACTTCCACTGTTTTCTTCATTGGCACGGGGTTCATAAAGTGCATACCGACCACTTTATCAGGACGGTTAGTTAAAGAACCGACGCGAGTAATCGAAATTGCAGAGGTATTCACGGCAAACACGCAATGCGGCGGGCAGATTTTATCTAATTGCGGATAAACATCTTTTTTAATATCCCATTTTTCCACCACGTTCTCGACCACGAAATCAGCAGTGTCTAACTTTTGATAATCCGTAGTAAAGGTAATGCGTGCTAATACAGCGTCAGGTGCTTCAACGGTTTTATCATAAAAAGCTTGAAAGCGTACATTATTACGAATGTCTTGTTTCGCTTTTTCTAAAATCTCTTCGTTAATGTCGATTAACACCACTTGATGCTTAGTTTGCGCTAAGTTTTGCGCAACACCGATACCCATAACACCTGCACCGATTACGCCGATGGTTTTAAGCTCCATGTATGCTCCTTAATTTCCGTACTTTTTAAATGGTTGGTCAAATAAAAAAAAGCGTTTTGTCTTTTTTTCTGGCTCCCACGCGCTTGGCGTGGGAGCAAGTCTTGACGCGCCTGCGTCACGAGGGAGTATTGTTATCATTTGCTTTACAGCAGCGCAATATTTGATAGGGCGTGTTATTGTTTTCCCATTTTATAATATCGTTAGCTAACTGAGTGTTACATAGTGTTTCAACTTCAAAGCCTTGGCGCAAAATAGCAGCAATGTGATCTACGCCAATTTTTTTATTACTACCTAATACTTGTTTTAAGCCAATGACTAAGATGCTAATTAAGTCATGTCCTTGGCAAATGTTCCACGGGTCTGCGGTTGGCAGTTTTGCGAGTTCTGTTTCTAATTCTGCTAATGTTAAGTCTGCTTGATACTGTGCAATAAAGTTTTTATACAATTCGTCTTTATCAAGTTGCCATGTGGTTTCGTCGAAATAGTTAGCGGGTTTGAAACGCTCAAATTTAATAGCCTTATGGTTTCTCTTACACAGCCAACGCAAACGCCCCCAAATTAACCCATGTGCTAATAATGCGTCTTGCACTGTGCAGCCATGCGTACTTTCAAATTGTTTAAT
>QKBZ01000237.1 GCA_003245895.1 Beggiatoa sp. | reverse complement strand
CCACAGGTAAAAATGGCCTGTTTGAATAAAGTCGTTGGTTTCTTCTGGATGCCAAAATGCGTGGATGATTTTCATGTTCAATTATGTGTGATGGTTGAGGTTTGGCTGTTATTTTGGCGGGAACTGGAGTGTTAGACAAGTAGCCGACTATGCTCAATTTCTCCTTCATGGCTATGATAATGTGTCATGCCATTCTCAGTCACAATCCATACTTCCTGCGCCCCCTTAGCGAGATATAGCTCTATTTTTTCATCCATTTCCCCCTTGGAATTAGAGGGAGAGACAATTTCGACACAGATTTCAGGTGCTTTTAGATAAGGCGTTGCAAAACCATGCTCTGCAATGAAGGCATCAGAAGCCCAAGCCACGCCTGCAACTTTGACTCCTTGGCTAGTTTGGATTGAACATTCCATGATAATTTTACCGCGATCTTGTAAGGCATCTCTGATTTTTGCGCCTGTTTCAAATTGAAGGTTGCCATGCGTATTGTTAACAGGAGTCATCAAGATTTTACCCCACTTATCCAATTCGATTTTAAAGGGCAATTCTTTGAGGAGTGGATTATTAATCACAGATGTCCAGTTCATATTAAGCCCCCTTTTTCGCTTGAAAACCCCACTTCACCATCACACACTAAGCCCATAGTCATAAACAACAATAGCTGAGCCAATCCCAAAGGAGAATCATCAATGAATACACCGTTATGGCAGCCCAGTCCAGAACGCATTGCACAAACCAACTTAACAGCTTTTTACGCGGCGGTTAACCAGCGCTGGGGAACACAAGTCAATGATTACGATGCTTTATATCAATGGTCTGTGGAGAACACGGAAGCGTTTTGGCAAAGTGTGTGGCAGTTTTGTGGCGTGATTGCCAGTGAGCAAGGCGAGACGGTGTTAAGTGCGGGGGAGCATATGGCGCAGGCGCGTTGGTTTCCTGAGGCGCGGTTAAATTTTGCGGAGAATTTGTTACGGCGGCGTGATGACAATCCGGCGATCATTTTCTGGGGTGAGAATGGGGCAAAACGGCGCATCACGACGCAACAGCTTTACGATACGGTGTCGCAAGTCGCGCAAGCCTTGACTGCTGCGGGCGTGAAAACAGGGGATCGCGTAGCGGCGTATTTGCCTAATTTGCCAGAAACTGTGATTGCGATGTTAGCCACAGCGAGTATTGGTGCTGTGTGGTGTTCTTGTTCGCCTGATTTTGGCGCGCAAGGGGTGTTGGATCGTTTTGGTCAGATTGAACCGACAGTATTATTTGCCGCTGATGGCTATGTGTATAACGGGAAAGTGCATGATGTGCAGCCGACTTTAGCGAAAATTCTGCCGCAATTGCCCAGCGTACAACACACCGTCATTATGCAATATGCGCAATTGCCGATAACTGTATCTGGTGCGGTGTCTACTTGGGATGAATTTTGTGCGCCGTATTCACCTGCGCCGATCAATTTCGCGCAACTGCCATTTAATCATCCGCTGTATATCTTATTTTCCTCTGGCACAACGGGTGTGCCGAAGTGCATTGTGCATGGTGCGGGCGGTACTTTGTTACAACATTTAAAAGAGCATCAGTTACAAACGGACATTAAGCCGAATGACAAGCTGTTTTACTTCACTACTTGCGGCTGGATGATGTGGAATTGGTTAATGTCGGGATTAGCATCTGAAGCCTGTTTGATGTTGTACGATGGCTCGCCATTTTATCCTGATGGCAATGTGTTATGGGATTATGCACAGGCGGAGCAAATTAATGTATTTGGCACGTCGGCAAAATATATCGATGCTTTAGCTAAACAAGATTATAAACCGGCGGAAACCCACGATCTCAGCGCGTTAAAAGCGATATTGTCTACTGGCTCGCCATTGTTGCCAGAAAGTTTTGACTTTGTTTATCAGCATATTAAAGCCGATTTACAATTGTCCTCCATTTCTGGCGGTACGGACATTGTGTCGTGTTTTGCTTTGGGTTCTCCAGTGCTACCAGTCTGGAAAGGGGAGTTGCAATGTCGTGGCTTAGGCATGGCGGTGCAAGTGTATGATGAAAATGCTAAACCCGTGCAAGGTGAAAAAGGCGAGTTAGTCTGTGTCAAACCATTTCCGTCGATGCCGATTTATTTCTGGCGTGATCCTGAGCAGCGTTTGTATCAATCCGCCTATTTTGCACGCTTTCCGAATATTTGGTGTCATGGAGATTATGTGGAATTAACCGAGCATCAAGGCATGATTTTTTACGGGCGCTCTGATGCGGTGTTGAATCCCGGTGGCGTGCGGATTGGCACAGCGGAAATTTATCGCCAAGTGGAACAGTTTCCCGAAGTGCTGGAAAGCATTGTCATTGGTCAACAGTGGCAAGGTGATGTACGGGTGGTGTTATTCGTGCGCTTACGCGACGGCGAACAATTGAGCGAAGACCTAAGCCAACGTATTAAACAACACATTCGCAAACAGACTACACCGCGTCATGTTCCCGCCAAAATTGTTCAGGTTTCTGATATTCCACGTACTAAGAGTGGCAAAATTGTGGAGCTTGCTGTGCGCCAAGTGGTGCATGGTGAGACGGTGAAGAACCAAGAAGCCTTGGCCAATCCAGAAGCATTAGCGCAATATGCGCAAGTGCCTGCATTACAAAGTTAGCCTCTTAACGACCATTAAACCGAATAAAAGAACAGCTTGTGTAAATAACAAGTTACATTTCAGCGGCTATTATGTTAATTTTATGTTAATTTAAGCTAGACTTTAGCGATAGCGTTTGAGCGTTTCATCAATTTCCGTGGCAAGATTGGCTAGATCAAGTTCAATTTGCCCTTCGCTGCCGGTCGATAAATCACGATCTGGCGCAGGGTAAATCGGCACTTGCCTTAGCCAATCCACCAATTGCCATGTACATGGCTTTAAGATCAGTGGATATAACTGTACTTGTTGTTGCTGTTGCAAACTTAGCAACTTTGGTATGTGCTGCGTCAGCAAATATTCCGAGCTTAAGAAATGTGCAGAGATCAAAATAATAGCAATTTGACAGCTTTCTAGTGCTTGTAACATTTGCGGGTAGTAGAGGCTATCACTGTTTTGATCATGCCACGCACTGATATACGGTGCGGCAATGACACGACTTAAGTGTCCATGTAAACGTGTTTTCCACAGTTCATCACGATAGCTATAGCTTATAAACACTGTGCTCGTCACTGGTTCCGGCGTGTTTATTGGCTCCATAAGCTGGGCGTGTAGCTGTGGGCGTAAGATAATTGCCAGTTCAAACAAGGCTGGTAAACGAGACTGATGATCTAAATGGCGTAACAAATCCGCCACTAGCTTCTCTCGGCTGCTGGCTTCTAAATGATCAACTTCTAAAGCCAAATCGAAGTAAAAGCCCTTAATTTCGTCTTTATCAAAATATTGTAAAAATAAACGGCGTAATCGGTTGCGTTCGGTCAGCGTTAATAAAGCCATGAGATGAATAGAGTGTAAGCGGACAAGGCGACAGTGTATAACGGAAGTGTTAAATGGGGAAATGTAAAAAGAAAAAAACCACGATTCCTACTCGGCAGTGCAGGAAAATCGTGGTTAAATTTGAGTCCCTCAGGCTGACTAAACAGCTTATTATTATGCAAGAGACTGAAATCAATTTTTATTGCTTTTGCAACTACGTTTTTAATAAAAAACCTGCGTATAATCGCAGTTCATGTGGGGATGTAGTTGTTAGCGGACTGTTCCGAATACTTTGCAATTAGTCGCTTCAACAATTGATTCTTCTTCTTTCTGTGCATTCATTGCTGAAACAAGTTGTTCGTTTAATTGGCGCATTTTTAGCGCGCTCATTTCGGCGCGTGCGCGGAACATCGGCAATTGCCATTGTTCATATAAAGCCATCCACATTTGATGGCGGATGCTGGCTTCTTCATAAGCTGTAGACAGTTGCTCGATGACGGGGCTGCAATGATCGTTTGCTGCTTGAGTTGCATATAAAGTGTTCATGGCAAAACTCCACCCGAGCTAATACTTCTAAAAGAACTTAAAAAGGCATTCCCACACGCAAAGGTGTGGGAATGAAACATTCCAGACAAGACATCACTAAGCACATCTGGAAACAACATCTCTGCGTGAATAAGTATCGTGTAATTGAAGGTTTTTTGAGTTGCGACCACGTTAAGTTTTGTAGTTATTTTGTAACAAGCTACCCACACATGCTAACACTGCCTGTATGCTAGTCGGCACCAAGATTGCTGCTTTAACCCACCGTGAGTACATAGCGTAAATAGAGTTAATTTATGGAAGCGAATAGTAAACATATCTTAGTTATTGATGATGATCGTACCTTTATAGAACTATTAAAAAGTTACCTATCAAATCAAGGTTTTAAGGTCGATGGTCTCATTGATGGCACTGAGGTAGACCCTTTTTTGCAAGAGAATCAGATTGATTTAATTCTGTTAGATTTGATGTTACCAGGTGAGGACGGGTTGAGCATTTTGCGCCGTTTACGGGAATCAGCGAATTATTACCCGATTATCATGATGTCAGCCAGCGGTAATACGGTAGAGCGTGTGATTGGCTTAGAAGTGGGTGCGGATGATTATTTGTTAAAGCCGGTGGATTTTAGAGAGTTGTTAGCGCGCATTAGGGCTGTGTTAAGACGTTGTGAATTATTGCGCTTAAATGCGGTGGCGGGAGCATCTAAAAACAACGGGTTAGAAACCGCAGAGCAATATCAATTTGGTCATTTTTGCTTAAATATCGCTGCGCGACAGCTTTTTCATGGCAGAGAAGAAATCCCTTTAACCAATATTGAATATAACTTGTTGTTAATGTTGGTTAGTCAACCAAATCGTGTACATTCACGGGATGATTTATTGGCCTTGTTAAAACGTGGACAAGATACCTTTAGTCGCAGCATAGACGTACATATTCGCCATTTACGCTGCAAAATAGAACCTGATCCCAGCAATCCAATTTATATTTGTACCCGACGTGGTGAAGGGTATATTTTTTACGATCAACCGTCGTATTAATTTGCCCGCCGCAGTGACGCAGCATGGGCGAGCAAATTAATGACAAGATTGCACTAAGTGACAAACCTGCTCCCCACAGTTGACAGCGGAGTCTTGCAGTTCTTCAGCAGGTAATAAGCTTGCCGGTGCAGGTGTTAAGTGTAATAAATGGCGTTTATTCGCTTCAGCCAGTAATTGTTTGAAAGTTACTAAATCTAATACATGCTGAGGATTGTCAGAACGCCATTGTTGCCATGCTTGCACAATTGAAACTTGAGGTTGTTGTTGACCATTTACCGTTGGCAACACTGCCTCGACTTGTTCTGCAAAGCTGACTAAACCACGAGAGGCTGGTGTTTTGCCATTGGTCGCAGCAGCAGCGGCGGTTTTAGTCACTTTGCTATCACGCTTAACAGTGACAGGCATTGGCTCAGGGGCAACTGCCTCTGTTTGCAGCAACGGCGCACTTAATACCTTGGTTTCCCCTAAATAGGCTTGCATTAATTCCGCTGCCCAATCTTGTAACAAGGTTTTCTTTAAATCACCAATACGGCTGCTACGCGCACCGATAGCAACGCGGGCTAATTCACGGGCAACTTGACCTAAAGTACCGTGAAATAAGTCTGCTGGTGTGTTTAAGCGGTGGTGATAACGCACCAAAATGGAGGCTTGCAGCTTGCTTTCATTTTTCACGCGGTCTTGCTGTGCCGGTGGCAAATCTAAGGCAATGGCAATTAAGTAAATGGTGCGTACTTGCTCCCACGTTAATTCTGCTAATGCCCGTCGCGTTTGAATATTTAAAAATGCGCTGGCTTCTTCTTGTGCTTGTTCAGACAATTGTAACAGCGTGCCCGAAAACGACATGTGGGTATCTAATGCCTGTTGCACCAGTGCTTGTAACTGTTGCTGAAATGCCAGTGGCGGTTCAGGAAATAATTTTAATAAATCCTTTTCAACGCGATCATAAATGCGCTTACGGGCGGTTTCTGCATTTTTGGCGGCTACCATGTTACGCGGCAAGCATAACAAGCGAGCCAATACGAGTTTATTAAGCGTTTCGTTCTGCATGGGAATTTTTCTATCCGTAGTTTTTTATCAACGCATTCGGTCACTGTGGTTAATACGACAAGCTAAGTTGCGCTGGTTAACCCATTGCCATTAAGTTAAGCGATGTTGTAGGTCGGATAAGGCTTTAGCCGTCATCCGACATCACGCGCTTAAAGTTTGAACTAAGCCACTAACGGCGGATGACGGCTTGCGCCTTATCCGCTCTACGAGACTGTAGCAACCCTTAATTTAATGGCAATGATCAGGTTAACCTCGGTTTAGCTTGCTCATAAACTTATCTAGCAGAAATCGTACCGCAATCTTTATTAAACCGTATAAAACGCATAAAACCCCTGACAGCCGAGGCTGGCAGAGGTTTTATGTGGGGCAAGAAAGTTTGTGTTAACTCGTTCCCATCATTTTGATGGGAATGCATGCCGCGTCGCTCCAGCGGCGCGAATCAAACTGAGTGCTTAGTCAGTAAGTACGCCAATGCAAGCGACGTACACGTGCCGCAGGAGCGGCACAGTATGCATTCCCATCGGGACGATGGGAACGAGAATGTACACTAACTAGCCGCTTTTAAACGCTCAATCCGTTGTGGCAACACAGGGCGCAGTTTTGCGTCTAAATCACGCAATAATGCTTCTGTGGTTTCCCAACTAATACAGCCATCAGTTACTGACACACCGTATTTTAATTGCGATAAATCAGCCGGAATTGACTGATTACCTGCATTTAAATGGCTTTCTAACATAATGCCCATGATAGATTGATTGCCTTCAATGATTTGATGGGCAATATCTTCCGCTACCAACGGTTGCAACTCAGGTTTCTTCGAGGAGTTACCATGACTGCAATCAATAACGATGTTGACTGGCAATTTCGCTTTGTTTAAAGCTTCTTCACATAAGGCAACATGCACAGAATCATAATTGGCTTGTTTGCCACCGCGTAAGATCACATGCCCATAACGGTTGCCGCGTGTGCGCACCACAGTCACTTGCCCTTCTTGGCTAATGCCGAGGAAGTTATGTGATGAAGCCGCAGATTGCATCGCGTTAATGGCAATATCTAAGCTGCCATCGGTGCCATTTTTAAAACCAACTGGCATCGATAAACCACTGGCTAACTCACGGTGAGTTTGGGATTCTGTGGTACGTGCACCAATCGCTGCCCAGCAAAATAAGTCGTCTAAATATTGTGGCACAATCGGATCAAGTGCTTCAGTGCCAGTCGGTAAGCCTAATTCTGCCAACCATAATAATAATTCGCGGCCTTGGTGTAAGCCTTCTTCAATATTAAAAGAGTCGTCTAAATACGGATCATTAATTAAACCTTTCCAGCCCACTGTGGTGCGAGGTTTCTCAAAATAAACACGCATCACGATGAATAAGCTGTCTTGCAACTCGTCACTTAATTTTTTCAAGCGCGTGGCATATTCTTTCGCGGCCTTAATGTCATGAATAGAACAAGGGCCAGTCACCACTAATAAACGGTGATCTTCGTGATTTAAAATATTTTGTAAGGTTTTACGACCTTGTTGCACCGTAGCGCGGGCAGCAGCCGATTCTGGCAACTTTTGTTTTAACTCAGTTGGTGAAATCAGTACGCGCTGCTCAAGCACATTGATGTCATTAATATCATCTTCTTGCATGGTGTCCTCAAACTTACAGCAACTTTGCTTAACAGTCAGGTAAGAATAGGAGTTACGCAGTTGCATTCTTGTAGGATGGGCTGACGAAGGACAGCCCATCCTTTACCGCGATGTTGGCACGACTGATGGGCTTCCTGCGTCAGCCCATCCTACATGCATTGCAGTTCTTTACTAAAGGGCAGTCAACTGAGTAACTCTTATAGAAATTGATAATTTTAGCATGTTCAAAGCACTTAAATCAGGTTTCCATACTATCTATTTAGCAACATGATAAATCGTCTATGCTTTATTACAGACTGGCAGTGCTGTCACTTTCTCGTCAACACACTTATTTCATTGGAAAAAGTGTTATCGCTTAAAGTGTTTGGCAATGTGTTCAGCCTGTCGCTAGATACACAGACATTCAAACAGTTTGCCCTTAGTGCTGACCGTTTTATTCGTTATACTATGGGTCAAAACAGCAATGTTAAGATAGTTTAAGTTTAAGCATTTTCTTTCTAAGGAACCCACAGCATGTTTGATTACACTCCCCCTCCAGAGTTATTAAGTGGTCGCGTGATCTTAGTCACCGGCGCTGGTGACGGCATTGGTAAAGCGGTGAGTAAAAGCTTTGCAGCGCACGGGGCAACCGTGATTTTACTAGGACGTACATTAAAAAAATTAGAAGCCGTTTATGACGAGATTGAATCGGCAGGTCATCCGCAACCGGCGATTTATCCGATGAATTTAGAAGGCGCAAGCCCTAAAGACTATGAAGACCTCGCCAATACCTTAGAAAGTGAATTTGGTCGCTTAGACGGTTTATTACATAATGCCAGCATTTTAGGCACTTTATGCCCTATCGAGCATTTTGACATCACAATGTGGTATCAAGTACAGCAGGTGAATTTAAACGCGCC
>QKBZ01000084.1 GCA_003245895.1 Beggiatoa sp. | reverse complement strand
GCAACGAGTGTTGTTTCAAGTCATAAGTAGTCGCACGGTGAGCGATTAAATCCTGTAACGCATCATCAATGCGCAAAATTTCCATCAAGGCAATTCGGCCTTGATAACCACGCTGATTGCATTGATCACAACCTGTTGCCTTATATAAAGTCACGTTTTGATTCGGTGGGATATTCAATAAGCGGCGGTGCATGTCGCTAGGGTGATAGGCTTCTTTACAATACGGGCAGAGTTTACGCACTAAACGCTGTCCCACAATGCCGATGATATTTTCTGCCATTAAATCTGGCTGAATACCAATGTCTAATAAACGCGGTACCGCACCAATCGCCGAGTTTGTATGCAGCGTTGAATACACTTGGTGACCCGTCATCGCAGCCCGAAACGCCATTTCCGCCGTGTCTTCGTCCCGAATTTCCCCCACTAGAATAATGTCAGGGTCTTGCCGCATCATGGAGCGAATACCATTAGAAAAATCTAACTTCACCGAGTCATTCACTGCGGTTTGCCGCACTTGCCCTAACACATATTCCACAGGGTCTTCCAAGGTCATGATATTGACCGACTCGTGGTTTAAGTGATTCAGTACTGAATATAAAGTAGTCGTTTTACCGCTACCGGTAGGCCCCGTGATAAGAATAATGCCCTCAGGCCGTGCAATCATCAGCTTTAAGGTGCTGAGATTTTCATCTAATAAGCCTAGTTCTTCTAAACGAACAATGCCTTTTTGCCGGTCTAATACCCGCAATACGATATTTTCGCCGTGTACGGTTGGCTGTGAAGACACCCGAAAGTCGATCAAACGCCCGCATAAAGTGAGCGAAATGCGCCCATCTTGCGGCACACGGGTTTCCGCGATGTTCATGCCGGAGATCACTTTTAAACGTACCGCAATCGCTGACCAATAACTTTTATGCAAACTACGGATTTGCTGCAATACGCCATCAATACGGTAACGAATGCGTAAAAAGCCTTTTTCTGGCTCAAAGTGTAAGTCAGACGCGCCGCGTTTCACCGCATCGGATAACAAGGCATCGACTAAACGCACTAACGGATGGCTGTATTCATCCCGATTCGCCGACAAGCTTTGATAATCAATCTCGCCGGTTTCGATCTCGTGCAAAATGCCATCTAGCGATAAATCGTAGCCATAGACATTATCAATGGCATTGATAATTTCCGTTTCGCTGGCTAACACCGGCTCCACGATAAAACTACCG
Organism: Beggiatoa sp.; assembly: GCA_003245895.1. GTDB lineage: Bacteria > Pseudomonadota > Gammaproteobacteria > Beggiatoales > Beggiatoaceae > SZUA-411. The sequence continues at coordinate 7,387 of QKBZ01000084.1, read as the reverse complement.
CCTAACGAGGCCACCAATTGATCAATTGCCAACACGTTAAACACATCTGCCATCGCCACAGTCAAGGTATTTGACTCCGGCGAAAAGCTAATGGGTAACATGGTATGGCGGCGGGCTAAACTTTTCGGCACAAGGCGCAAGGTTTCATGATCGACCACCAATTTAGACAAATCAACACTGCTCTGCCCTAACGACTGGCTGAGCAAATCGCGCATAATGCCTTCTGAGACAAAGCCCAGATCGACGAGAATACGGCCTAATTGTTCCTGTGTTTTCTTTTGTTCGGTCAGCGCGATACGCAGTTGGTCATGGCTAATAATCCCCTGTTCTACCAACATTTCTCCGATGCGGCGGTTAGGTTTTTCTAACATACCACTGGTCGCGCGTTCGATTGCCTGATTGCTAGTAACCACTGAGATACTTTTACTCCACTGTGTCAATGCGCTGAGGAAACCACATACAGCCTATTCGCCTATTGCCCTAATAATTGCGTCAAATTGCCTTGTTGCGACGGCACATGCGCGGCTAAGGTTTGCACCCGTTGTTGCACGGTTTGCAAATTAAAATTAGGGGGTTGATTAGGATTGCGTTGAGCTAATTGTAATGCTTGTTGATAATACTGTATGGCTGCCGCCGGTTGGTTGAGGTGCTCTAAACTGACGGCGAGATTATACGCATAATTGGGTTGTTGTTTGTCTTGTCGCCATGCGTCGAAAAAGGCTTGCTGTGCTGCCGACCAACGACGTTGACTGATATATAAATTGCCGAGCGAGAAATACACATAACCTTTATCCACATTGCTTTCATTTAATAAACTGCGTAACTCACGCTCGCCTTGTGCCGGTTGCGCATTGGCAGTAGTGGATAATAAACCTAAGCGTGCTGTTTGATCTTGTGGGTGATGTTTTAACACGGTTTTATAATATTGCTGCGCTTGCACAGGGTTTGAGTGTGCTAAGGCAATACTGGCTAAGCCCAATAATGCGTCCCGATTATACGCATCTTGTTGCAAAGCGGTTTGATATAAACGCTGCGCTTGTGTCCATTGGCGATTTTGAAACGCTTGGTAGGCTTGGTTTAAGTTTGCGTTTAATTGTTGTGCACGTTGTTCTCGCTGCGCATCGCGTTGTACCGCTAAACGATCTTGGTTGCTATGCGACTTTTGCACGGCTACCTCTGGCACATTAGGCATATTTTGCCGCAGGCTTGTATTTGGATAACTGGGTACTTTTTCCGCTACCGTAGGCTCACTTGGTTTAGGCGGAGCAACGGCAATATTATTTTGACCCGTATTTTCAATAGGTGGTTTTTTGTTGGGCGTGTTACCACCTAACGGTTCTGTTATTTTACCCGTAATTTTTTCGGGCAATGTAATGATTCCAGTCGCTATTTTTTCAAGGACTTTTTCCGTTGTATTGTCTGAGTTGTTAACCGCTTTTTCTGGTGTTTTAGGTGCATCCCCAGCAACGATACCAGAGTCAGGTGCAGGTGGCGTAGTCTCAGGCTTTTGTTTTTCAACAGGTGGTTTTGCTGATTTAGTGGTGTCAGGCACTGTTTCTATTTTTGGACTCGGCAAGCCACTAGAGTCTACAGTGCTTAATTGCTCTGATTGATTGCCTGTATTATTTGCTGATGACTCGCTAGGGTCTTGTTCTAAGGTATATAACAATACTAAACCTAACGCGGCAATGCTCACCAAGCCGACTAAACCATAGGCATTAAATTTGGCGGTGTGCCGTTGACGGCGTTTGGCTGCTTTTAATAAATCTTGTGCCGCTTGCTGCTTCTGTGCTTCGGTTTGTGCTGCTGCCGCTGCCACATTTTCTGGCAATGGTAACAACTCGTCATCCCAGTTTAATTCTAAGCCCTGTTTTGCCGTCGCCACTTCCTCGTTATCATCCGACTTAACATTGTCCCATGCACGTCTTGCAGGTTGGGATGATATTGCTTGATCGGTCTCTGATAACATATCTCCCCAATCTAAATCTGATTCGGTATTGACCGTCGCGGCTGAAGATTGGGCGGTTTCGGTAGGCGTGGCATCAGCGAAACCTAAGTCTAAATCTAGCATCGGTGCCGGTTCAGATGTCTCCGTTTTAGTGGCAACCGCTGGCTCTGGCAATGTTAAATCTAAACTAGGCACTTCAGTGACACGGGTCTCGTTAGCAGGTTCCGTGTCAGGCAATTCCAAATCTAAAACAGGTAACGCAGGCTCACTGTTGTCCAGCGAGACACCCGCTTCAACAGGTTCAGCGGGTTCCGTAAATTCGGTAATATCATCTAATGAAGCGTGATGCTCAGTATTTTCCAGCGTTTCAATAGACACGGCTGACCAATCAACGTCAGGTTCAGCATGTGCTTTCGACTCTGCCTCAAGTGATTCGGTTATTTCAATGTCGGTTTCATTTTTATCTAGCGCATCTGTTTCTAATGCCCAATCTAATTCATTCGGATCGATGTCTGCTAGCTCATTTTCCAACGCGAGCATTGCTGCTTCGTTCCCGCTCAGACTTTCTGCTTCTTCTAATAAAGATTTTTCCCAATACGGCGTTTCACTTGCACTTGATATATTGCTATTGAAATCAGTCGTTTCAGCGTCGTCTATATCCTCTAAGCCACCTAAGTCTAGGTGTGGCGTATCGTCATTTGTATCATCAGAGGAAATATCATGAGCTGGCGGGAGCGCAGGTGTATTGTCTGAATCTAGCGCAAGACTATCGCGTGTCGCTGGCTGAGTGTGTTCATTTGCTAGCGTTAGACCTGACAAATCTAAAAAAGGGGCATCAGGTGTCGCACGAGTATTGGCAAAATCGGGGCTGGAAGCCGTTTCATCTGATACGTCATCATCAACGCTATCTGAGGCTTCCGTTTCATCGTCTAAACCTGAAAAGTCTAAACTAGGGGCTTGCGCAGTTTCAGTTGATTCAGCAGCAGCAGGGGGCAAATCAACCGTATCAGGCGTATGTTCTGTGTGGGTATCAACCGACGAACGCGATGATAATAAGGTTTCTGCTAAGCGATCATCCCACTCAATCAGGGTTTTGGCTTCTTCATCTAAATCAGAACTATTCACCCATGCTGTTTTATTCAGCACTGGCTTATCAAATAACATGCTCCACTGCTGCGCTTTCAAACAGTCTTCTGAGGATTGCACATGACTATATTGCTGCACATCAATACTATGCTCCGTCTCATCAACGGCTTGTGTAGCAGGCGAAGTCGCGTCAACATGATCCGTTAATGGTTGGTTATCTGACTCCTGTGTAACTAAGTCAGCAGATTGTGAAGCATTGCGTTGTTTGCTTTCTTCCGCTTTGCGTAACGCATCCATTAACAAACTCATAACAAATTCCTTCAATAAAAACCGTTATCAAGCACTTTAAGCACTACAGTCTATTCAAGAGGGGTCTGACGGCTTCTGCTATTGTGGCACAAATGCTGATATTAATAGTCTTGATTTTTAGCTGAAAAACGCTAACCGACTGTACTCGATCATAGGTCTGTTTTTAACGACAACAACCTGTTATTCAGCATAGAACACCGCTTGCAATAAATGCAGGTCAATTTATTATCATAGCATTGCTTAACAAGACGTAGCGCATACCATTCATCATTTAACAGGCGGTTAAACACTTAGCACCGCTTGTAAAAACGGTATCGTAACTGTCTAGCACTTTGCTAGAATGCCGACACTCACACTAAAGACAGGTGTTAACCAACATCAGGAAACCGATAAGCACTTCATTTACTGAGTTACAATAACTGCACCAACTTAACATCCTCTTTATAAAATGGTGTAGCGTCGCTACATAAAGTGGCTCATTTAGGTGATTAGTGAAACGCGCATATCTAAAAACACTACCATCAAAAACAATAAATGATATGACCGTCTTGCGCATCAGCGACCAAAGGCTAGCCGGTTTATCCTATCGCTTGAGTATGACAAGGCATACTCGCCGTATGCGCAATCTTTTGGGACTAACAGCACCCTAACAACAATTTATCCGTATTATCAATGGTAAGAGGTTCACAGTGGAACAATTTCGAGGCACGACCATCGTATCCGTGCGCCGTGAAGGAGAAGTCGTGATCGGCGGTGACGGTCAAGTATCTTTTGGCAATACCGTCATGAAAGGCAACGCGCGCAAAGTGCGGCGTTTATATCATGGTCAAGTGCTGGCAGGCTTTGCAGGCGGCACTGCTGATGCATTTACCTTATTTGAACGCTTTGAAGGCAAACTGGAAAAACATCAAGGTCATTTAACCCGCGCGGCTGTCGAGTTAGCAAAGGATTGGCGTACAGATCGTATGTTACGACGCTTAGAAGCCTTGTTAGTGGTTGCCAATAAAGATGCCTCGTTAATGATTTCTGGCAATGGCGATGTGGTGGAACCGGAAGGCGAGGATCACTTAATGGCGATTGGTTCTGGTGGCCCTTTTGCGCAAGCGGCTGCCCGTGCGCTATTAGACAATACACAATTATCAGCAATTGAAGTGGTGGAAAAAGCCTTACATCTTGCCGCAGATATTTGCATTTATACCAATCACAATTTAACGATAGAACGTCTGTCGCTCACCTAAGATCGAGGCCGGATACAGTATTATGAGTGAAATGACCCCAAGACAAATTGTCCGCGAATTGGATAAATTTATTATCGGCCAAGATGCAGCTAAACGCGCAGTGGCTATCGCGTTGCGTAATCGTTGGCGGCGGATGCGCTTAGAGGGCGGATTGCGCCAAGAAGTCACGCCAAAAAATATTTTAATGATTGGCCCAACCGGCGTGGGTAAAACGGAAATTGCCCGTCGTTTGGCAAAATTAGCCAATGCGCCGTTTATTAAAGTGGAAGCGACTAAATTTACTGAAGTGGGTTACGTCGGGCGTGATGTGGAATCCATCATTCGTGATTTAACGGATGTTGCGGTAAAAATGTTGCGCGAAGAAGCTTTATTACGAGTAGAAGATAAAGCCTTAGACGCTGCCGAAGAACGCATTTTAGATGTGTTATTGCCACCCGCACGCACGTTTCGCAGCAATCCAGACAATGTAGCGGTTGCAACAACACCACCCGCGCAAGAAGATGAAAACAATACGCGGCAAAAGTTCCGTAAAATGTTGCGTGAAGGGCGTTTAAACGACCGTGAAATTGAAATTGAGGTCAATGAGCCACGCATGGGGGTTGAGATTATGGCCCCCCCCGGCATGGAAGAAATGACCAGCCAATTGCAAAATATGTTTCAAAACTTAGCCGGTGGTCGTACCCGTAGCCGTAAGTTAAAGATTAAAGATGCCTTGCGTTTATTAAAAGAAGAAGAAGCTTCACGTTTAATTAACGAAGAAGAGTTGAAGGCACAAGCAGTCGAGCGTGTTGAGCAACACGGCATCGTATTTTTAGATGAAATCGATAAAGTGACTAAACGCGGCGAAACCAGTGGCCCTGATGTGTCCCGCGAAGGGGTTCAGCGCGATTTATTGCCTTTGGTTGAAGGCTGCACGGTTAGCACTAAATACGGCATGGTGCGCACAGATCACATTTTATTCATTGCCTCTGGCGCGTTTCATTTGTCTAAGCCGTCTGATTTAATCCCTGAATTGCAAGGCCGCTTGCCGATTCGTGTGGAATTAAGTGCTTTAAATATTGGCGATTTTGTCAGAATTTTAACCGAGCCAAGTGCTTCTTTGACTGAGCAATATACTGCACTGATGCAAACAGAAGGTTTAGCCATTCAGTTTACCAGTGACGGCATTCGCCGCTTAGCGGAAATGGCATGGCAGGTGAATGAACGAACAGAAAATATCGGCGCGCGTCGTTTACATACGGTAATGGAATGTTTGTTAGAAACATTGTCATTTGATGCACCAGATATGGAAGGTGTGCAGGTTTCTATTGATGAGATTTATGTGGATCAACACTTAAAAGAGTTGGTCAATAATGAAGATTTGAGTCAGTATATTTTGTAGGTCGGATAAGGCGTTAGCCGTCATCCGACATAATACAGTTGAAGCTTGAACCACACTGCCATTAAGTTAAGGTCGTTGTAGGGTTTTCGCCGCGTCCTTTTGCGGTGCGAACGCGGAGAAACTGAACAGCGTGTAGGATGGGTAGAGGCGCGCCCGTAATTCTGTTTTAATCACAAAAGTTTCTCGCGCCGAAACCCATCATGTCATGATGTAACATGATGGGTTTCGCTTCGCTCTACCCATCCTACACATTAGGATCGCTTAACTTAATGGCAGTGAGCTTGAACCAAGCGACTTACGGCGGATGACGGCTAAAGCCTTATCCGCCCTACAAGACGGTATGCATTCCCATTGACATGATGAAAGCGAGAAAAAAACAGCATCTGCAACACGGCTGAATAGCATCAACCCAATACTTGTAACCCCTTTCTTTTGCCCGCACTGAACACGATTAATTCAAGCTTTTTTTTGAGCCTTTTGGCGGTTGTCATGATGGCAAAATTGCATGATGACTGGAGGAGTCTGTGATGGAGATGGAACCAAGCTTTTTACAAACGGTAACGGATTTATTAAAAGTTGGCGTTTTTTTTGTACTGCCACTGTGGTTATTTTTGCATTATCGCTGGAAAACTGCCCGCGCACGGACGGGGCTATCTGACGATGATTTACACCGTTTACAGCAGTTGCAGCAAACGGCTGTCCGTTTAGAAGAGCGCACGCAGGTTTTAGAATCGATCTTGGATGATAAAGCACCGGATTGGAGAAAGCACTCATGAGTTTAGAGTGGCCATCACAAAAACCGCCATCGCGTCCGCCACAACCCCCCCCTTTTCGCCATCAACCACCAATGGAAGAGCCTCCACCGCCTAGAGCCTTATATAAAAATAAGAATACAGGCTTATTAACGGGGGTTTGCGCGGGGATTGCGGATTTTGTTGGCATTCATGTCGGCATAATACGCTTGATAACCGTTTTTCTCAGCTTTTTACTTCCGCTGACATGGTTAATTTACGTGGTTATGGCGTTCTTACTGCCCGTAAAACCTTTACCTGTGCAGCGCACTGGCATACATCTGCGGCAAGAATTGGATCAAATACAAGCACAATTGTCGAAATCAGAACGTAAGCTGCTGAACATGGAAGCTTATATCACTTCAGACGAGTTTGAGTTTCAGCGCAAAATTGATGAGTTAAAACAGCAACGATAAGCACTTAATCGACTAGGCTTTGTTGAATAGCGTCCCCATAGTGCATCTAATCAAGTTTATATTTAGATTTTAAATATGTTGCATAAATAAAACGAAATGTATTGCAGCATAAAGTGCTATACCCACAACACCGGTTTATGATTGAGCATTGATAGAGAGCAAGTAAAATGTTAATGAAAAAAAAGGACTTACCTTTAATCTCTAGTGGCGTGTTATGT
>QKBZ01000104.1 GCA_003245895.1 Beggiatoa sp. | reverse complement strand
CGGTAAACGTGTGCGCCCGTTATTAGTTTACTTAACAGGACAAGCTTTTCGCTTAAGTCCTGAAGTGTTAGATGCGCCCGCCAGTGCTGTGGAATTTATCCACGCCTATTCTCTGGTGCACGACGACTTGCCTGCAATGGACGACGATGATTTGCGTCGTGGCAAACCGACTTGTCATAAAGCCTTTGATGAAGCAACTGCAATTTTAGCCGGTGATGCGTTGCAAACGCTGGCATTTTACGTGTTAAGTCATGATGAAAATATGTTAGCGGATGCAGCAACCCGTTTACAAATGATTGAAACCTTAGCACAAGCCAGTGGCTCCCGTGGCATGGTCGGCGGTCAGGCCATCGACATGGCGGCTATTGGTCAGCAGTTAAACCTTGCTGAACTGGAAAACATGCACATTCACAAAACTGGCGCGTTAATCCGTGCTAGCGTGCGTTTAGGCGCATTAAGTGCACCTGACATCACCGAAGCTGATTTGCAAGCACTTGATCATTATGCTAAATGTATTGGCTTAGCCTTCCAAATTCAAGACGACATTTTAGATGTGGAAGCCAGCACCGAAGTGCTAGGCAAAACCCAAGGTTCAGACCAAGCGCATAATAAACCGACTTATCCTGCTTTAGTGGGCTTAAATGAGGCGCGAGAAATGGCAGAACAGTTGGTGCAAGATGCCTTAAACAGTTTAGCTGACTTCGATCAACATGCTGATCCATTGCGTTGGATGGCTGAGTATATTATTCGCCGCGCTTATTAATTTTCGCTTGAGGGTAAGCTGTTATGAAACGGATACAGTGGTTAGCCATCGCCTACAGTACCTTGATTTTAATCATTATCTACATGGCTGATTTAGGCAGTCCACTGTTACGTGTCATTCACGCCATTCCTTACGGCGATAAAGTCGGACATTTTGTATTAATTGGCGGTTTAACCTTGTTGATTAATTTAGCGGTGAACTGCCATCGTATTTCAATAGGTCGCCTGAAGTTTTTAACCGCTTCATTACTGATTTTAGTGTTAATCACTTTAGAAGAGTTTTCACAGCTTTTTGTTGCCAGCCGTCATTTTGATTTAGGCGATTTAGCGGCAAATTATCTCGGCATTGTGTGTTTTAGTTGGTTAGCCTTGTGGTGGCAACAACGACAAACACGCGAGACGGACACCGCCCCTATTAACGCTGAATCATAAAGCTGCACCATGTCTAATCTCTTTATCGGCTTAATGTCCGGCACTAGCGTTGATGGCATTGATGCCGCATTAGTGGAATTTGACGCACAGCAATTGCACGTCCACGCCACTTACTGTCATCCGTGGCCAGCAGAGGTGCGCATGCGCTTATTGCACAGTAGCCAACAAGCACCTGAACAGATAACACTGGCGGAAGTCGCATGTTTAGAGCATGAAACGGCGGTGTGTTTTGCTGAGGCAGTGGCGCAGTTATTGGCGTTAGCGCAGGTGTCGGCGCAGGCGGTGACGGCAATTGGCAATGTCGGGCAAACAATTTGTCATCAGCCATTAGCAACGCCGCCTTATACATGGCAAGTGGGCAATCCCAGTCTGTTAGCGCAATTAACTGGCATTCCTGTGGTGGCCGGTTTGCGGCAAAGTGATATGGCGGCGGGTGGACAAGGTGCGCCATTAGCACCGGCATTGCATCGTGCTTATTTGCATTCAGCGACTGAAAACCGTGTGGTGTTAAATCTAGGCGGTATTGCCAATATTACGGTATTGCCTGCGACGCAAATGCAATCCTTGTGTGGTTTTGATACAGGACCTGCAAATGCTTTGTTAGATGCGTGGAGTTTGCAACAACGCGGCGAAGCAAGAGACGAAGCGGGGCAATGGGCGGCACAAGGACAAGTACATGCAGAATTACTGCAATTGTTATTAGCAGACCCGTATTTTCAACAAACCCCACCGAAAACGACAGGGCGTGATTACTTTAATTTAGCGTGGTTGCATCAGCGTGCGGGTGGGCTGTTAGCTACTTTATCCGCCGTTGATGTGCAAGCAACCTTAACCGCTTTAACAGCGCACTCCATTGCACAAGCCATTCTAGCTTATCCTGTGCAATGTGTATTGGCCTGCGGCGGCGGTGTGCATAACGCACATTTGATGCACAGTTTGCAAACCTTGCTTGCTTGCCCTGTGCAGTCAACAAGTAATTGTGGTTTAGACCCTGATTGGGTTGAGGCGATTTGCTTCGCGTGGTTTGCGTGGCAACGCTGGCAGCAACAGCCTGTTGATTTAACAAGCATTACCGGTGCAAAACAGCCACAGATTATGGGTGGTGTTTTTTACTGACGCACCTTACGCACGAGTGTTAGGGTGTGCAAAATCCCACTGCCATTAAGTCTTGTAGGGCGGATAAGGCGTAAGCCGCCATCCGCCGTCGGTGGCTTGGTTCAAGCTTCAAGCGCGTGATGTCGGATGACGGCTAAAGCCTTATTCGACCTACAAAAGAGCTTAACTTAATGGCAGTGACCAAAATGGTGGGAACGAGAAGTACATTGTTTTTACAAGAGATATTTCGTCGAACTCAGGTCAAATAGCACTAATCCAGTGGAATTGACGCAATAGAGAATAAAGGTCGTTTCCATTCTTGTGCTTTAAATTGCAATAAACGTTCAGCTTCTTGCTGCGTTTCCTGCCGATCTTCCACAATAGCTTCACCAGCTAGTGCCAAGGGTGGAATATAGTCTAAGGCGTGCACAACAGGCACGTTTAAGATATAAGTAAACCGCTCTAACGTTTCCACAGGAATTTCAGAAGGCTTTTTACCTTCCTTTAAAATTTGGACGGCTTTATCAGCAGTGAATTGGCCTAACGCCTTATAAGCACTGACTAAGCCGATAGTGGCAAATGCCTTTTTAATAGAGGCTTCAGTAGAGGTAAAAGTTGACATCTCTGCCCATAAAGCACTTAATGTTGTCAGCACTTTATTCTGGCCTGCGACAAACGAGTCTGGCCCCAAATATAAAAAATCAACTTTAGGGGCTAATTCATCAATTAATGAGGGAATCATTTCAGGAATTGGTGAAGGATTATCCAATTCAGCGTCTAAAGGCACTTCACGTTTCAGCAATCTTAAACCTTCTCGATCTGCTAATTCCTGTAATTGTCTAAAATTTTCAACAGAATTAAGCTCGCGTGGGTTAAAAATCACACCAAGCGTTTTGACCTGATTGTTATAGCCTTTTATTGCATTAATTTGTAATTCTAAAGGGGCTAAGTGACTGCTACCGGTAACATTTCCAGCTAATGACTGTTGTTCAGGCACAATTCTGCTGGTTTTAGGATAAGAAACCAAGGTGAATACAATAGGAATGTCAGTAATAAAGTTTGCTTTTTCAGTCGCTGGCAAATCGTAAAAACCGGCTAAACCCAAGGTGACAGATGTGCCAAAGGCATAGACTAAATCAGGTTTTTCTTCTTTTATTTGTTGAATGAAATGAGGAAAATTTAATTTGTTTTGCTCAGCATTAAGCACTTTATAAGTGACATCAATTTCACTACTTAAATATTCTTTAAAACCTTCTTCAATATCAGTGCTTTCTCGCCATAACACGAGATACACTAAATAAGGTTCTGGTTTTGCTTTTTCTGCGAAGGCACTGCTCGCTAAGCTCAATAACAGCAATACGGTAAGCCAAACTCTCATACACTCAATCCTATTAAAACTGCTCATGTGGTTTTAAGCCATTTGTTCGCGAGGTGTTTTGTGTTTATTTAGGCTAAATAACACCACTGACAAAATGCTTGCACTGAAGATTAAATAGAGGCCAATGATAAAGGCGGCTGTTTGTGGATTGTCATACAATGCAAATAAACTGGCCATGACTAAGGAGCCTAATACCGCGCCTAAGCGATCAACGAGGCGGTAGATGCTGATAATTGTTGCTTGCCCAATTTGTTTGACTTCGTCAGCACAGATTTCAGGAATTAAGGCTAATTGTGGTGGAATGCCGACTGCATGTGATACGCCCAATAAAGCAACGCCTAACATGGCTGCATATAAGTTAGCATTAAAAATCGCTGTTACCAGAATGCTAAAGCCTGCTAAGAAACCACTAATACTGATAAACCAAATTTTAGAGCCTAATTTATCGACAATTTTTGCAGCGATGGAGGCAACTAAAATGGCAGTAATCCCATACAACATTAAGGTACGACCAATACTTGACTGAGAAACTTCTAAATCATGCAAGTAAATGGGGATGAAGAAACAAATAAAACCTGTCAGAGCAAACTTGACGGGTAAAGCACCAAATATAGCTAAAGTGACAAACTTCTTATTTTTAGACAGTAACAAAATATTGGATAATACGCCGCTTTTCTTCTGCACGACATTTGGCGAAGTTGTTGTTGCGTCATGTGCATAATTGGTGCTGGGTAAAAAGAAATACACCATTAAGGCCGCTGGAATGGCAAAAAAAGCAGAGACACCAAACACCCATCTAAAGCCAATTTGATCTGCCAAAATACCCCCAATTGCAGGGCCACACATGGCGGCTGCCATCACCGCAGACACAAACATGGCCATGCCTTGGGTACGATTTTCTGGGGTAGAGTGGTGCGACACATAGCTTTGACATGCAATAAACATCATGCCGTAACCAAATGCAGAGAATGAACGCCATAGCAACAGTTCATAAAAACTATGGGCTGTTCCTGTGAGCAAATAGCCTAAGCTTGAAGGAATCAAGGCCATTAAAAAGACTTGGCGACTGCTATAGCGATCTGACAAGCGTCCAGCAACTGGCATTGCAATCGCGGCGACCAACATAAATAAGGAAATAGGCAAACTGATCATCACATCTTCTGATAAGCCTAATTCAGGAAGCTGCAATGTTCTGACATATAAAGGGAAGAAAGAGCGCGATAATTCCTCAGCAAACATAAACAAGAAAATGGGAATTCTGATATTAATCAGATTATTTTCCATTTGTTGTTGGATTTTGCCTTCAGGTGCAAAGCGATAGCAATTTTGTAAGTTTTCTAAGCACTGCTGGCTGTATTGCGTGCTACGTGCATTAAATTGATCTATCGTTGCTAATAAGTGCTGGTAGTGGTTATTTAAGGCAATAATAATTTTATTAAATGTTTTAATAAAATGCCCTAGTTCACCTCGTGCATTTCCTTTAATACTATATCGAAAATCACCCGTTTCTGCACGGCTAATAGCATGATTAATTAAACGGATAGGCGTGGCAATATTAAAATTAATTAAAAATAATAGGAATTCAGCCGCGATCAGTAAAGATAAAATCAATAAAGTAATGACATCAAAAGTCATTTCGCTGACTTTATTCTGTACAAACTTTTGTTCTACCCCTAAATGCAATAAGCCAATAATCGTATTATTTTCATGAATCGCAATGGTGGTATTGTAGTAATCCTCAATTGCATCGACCACACTTTCAGGTGGTTTTTCCGCATGTTGAACCGCTTGTGTATACTCATCCATAAAATGTTCAGCCAGCGGAAAAAACAAACTGCTCAGTTTTAAGCTGGAGGTGTTTTTATAATAGAGTAATTCACCTTTAGTGTCAGTGATGGCAATATAGTGAATTTCGACATGATCTTTTAATGGCTTATCTAAAACTTCATCAACTTCTTTTAAATTATTAAATGTCATTCTAAATGAGGTGAGGCTTCGCTCAACCACTGTCACAATAGAACGGCCAATCGCCACCGATTTTTTATCAATTTCAGGCAATAAGGCTTTTTCAAAGGAAACCCATGCGTTGTAAGACAGCCAAATAGAAGCCATTAACATAATGGTAATGGCCATTAACATTAACTGCCAACGCAAACGACGTGTATAAGCTGTGTTTTTGACCGTCTCCACTAAAACAGATTCAGATGTGTATTGCATAATCATTACTCTTGAGAATCAGTCTTTTGTGTGGCAACGACTGTGTGTTGTGCTTGTTCAAGCATTTCAAATGCTTGATGGGCTTGTTGTTGAAAGTGCTGACATTTTTGCTCTAAGTCATTACTCGGATTTTGCAACACAGGCATTGGCTCTGTTTGTTTTAGCAAGGGTAATAAAGATTGATTCATCTTTTTAAAACTATTAGAGGTGTTTTTAAAGACAATAAATACTAATATCGTTGTTAACACACTGCTGCAAATTAAGACTAATATTAAATTGCTGCCCAACGAAAAAAACATCGCGTCTACCTTACTTCGGTGATAGACCTTAGAGCTTTGTAATAAAATACCACCGACATATTTATCAAAACTGTTTTGCAAATTTTCACAAATATCAAAAGACTCACTGTTTTTTTGTTGCGTTTCCTTATAAGATTTCTCATCTTTAGCAGGACAGTTCAACCATTCCCGCCCCACCATTTGATCAACTCTATCTAAATCAGTGCTAAATAAAATGGTGCCGTTTTGATCAAAAATTTCAATCTTTAAGATTTGCTCATTTTGTTGTTTAGTGCGGTTAATTAATTGCGCTAAATTGCCATTACTCGCTAATGACCAACCTGCTTTTAAACTGTTTTCTATGGTGTTTTTTAAATCTAATGAAGTCACCTCTGAACGAGAGCGCACAATATCGGCTAAAGTGGTGTCAAATTTAAAATAATTTAATAAGCTAATCATGCCCAGTGTTAAGCTTAGTAACACCAGAATAGTGAGGGTAATTTTAAGTGTTAAATTGGTATTCATAAGTGGTGATGACTGAGTTATTCACGCACAAGACGAAAACCCAAATAATGGGTTTGCTTTGATATAGGTTCTGGATAACGCGCCGCCGCACGGATAAAACGTGAACGGAAATTCCACGCGCCGCCTTTAATGACGCGCTTGTCAGCAGGCAGTAAATCATTACAGCGTTGCGCCGTTTCGCCGCGATGTTGGCTAGGGTCATAAGCCGAACACGTCCACTCCCAGACATTGCCTAACATGTCGTATAGGCCAAAGGCATTGGGATAAAATTGTTTCACAGGTGCTGTGACTGCAAAACCATCATCGCAAGGAAATGCCCCATTTTTTTGCCAATCGCTAAACTCATCAAAAGGATTGTTTTGTAATGAGTTTAAGTCATGCGTATTGGCAAATTGACAAGCATGATACAGCTTATCATCGCCCCAATAATGCGCTTGCGCACTGCCTGCACGGGCAGCATATTCCCATTCTGCTTCGGTCGGTAAACGGAAATGAAACTGACCTTTATAATAGCGTGTCAACCAATCTGCAAAAGCTTGTGCATCTGCCAAGGAAACATACACCACGGGTTGTTGCGCTTGATCTAAGCTTTGCCCTAGATAATGCTGACTGTAATGTTCAGCGCGAAACAATCGATACTGCGCATTGCTAACTTCGCTATCACTTAACCAAAATGACTTCACACACAACTCTGGCACTAAGGCTTCATCAGAAAAACGTCCTTGCTCTGTTTTTGGACTGCCAAAGTCAAAACAACCTTTAGGAATGTGTACAAACTGCAAACCCGTTAGGTCTTCTAACCAAGGCTGCTCCAACTTGCGCAGTTTAGGTGGCGTTGCCGGTGTAGGCATGACCACTGTCGGCATTGCTGAAGCGTCTGTCGGTGTGTTGTTGTCTGCAAGCGCAGTTTCTGCAACGGGAGCTGCCTGTTCAACGACTGTGGGTGTGCTTTGTGCCTGAACAGTCAAGCCTAATTGTGTTTGCAAACGGGCTAATTCTGGATGATTGGGTGCGACTACGGCTAAGCGTTCCACATAGGATTTAGCTTGCGCAGGGTCTTGACTGAGCTTAGCCGTTGCCCATGTGTAATACTGCTCTGCAATCGCGGCTAAACCTGCTTTTGCCTTGGCATTGTCAGTATCTAATTTCAACACGTGTCGATAACAGCTATAAGCCGTTTCTCCAACGCCTGTCATCAAGCGTTTAGCGGCTTGATGTGCTTGACAGCTTGTTAGCAAGTTATCGACTTGTTGTTGTCGATACTGTTGATGCAAGCTGTGCAACGCTGGGCTATCGGGTGCCACTTTGGCTAAGCGTTCTAAATATAAGGCCGCTTTTGTCCATTGTTGTTGTGCTAAAGCTTGGCGCGTCCAATGTTGATAATGTTCTGCTATCGTTTGTAAACCCGCTTTGGCGGCTGCATTCTCTGAGTCTTGCTGCAATACATCACGATAACAGTCATAAGCGGTTTCTCTACCTTGCGTATCTGTCAGTAAACGCTGGGCAGCGACATGTGCTTGGCAGCGTGCTAGCTGTGTAGTCAATGTAGTGCTGGTATCGGCTGCTTGCGCAACACTATTCACTAACAAGAAGCTCCAGCTAGATAAGATAAGGCACGTTAATGTATGAGAAAAACAGGTCTTATTCATTCGTTAATGTGGTGTTCAGTGGAGAGAATACATAATGCTGTCTATAAAGCCACAGTATTTGAAGAAGTTAATACAAACAGGCTTCAGCTTCAGTAATACTAAAGCGATAAAATTTTTATTATCATTTTGTTTAAACTTTTATCGAGTCAGCAGTGTAAGCGATTTAACTCATATTTTAAATCATTTAATGGATACAACTAAAAAATAGTTTTTGCGTTTTTAGCTCCATGATCTGTAATTGAAATACGCAATAAGCATTAAAAAATTAATATTAAGTTAAAAACA
>QKBZ01000016.1 GCA_003245895.1 Beggiatoa sp. | reverse complement strand
GATTTACCGCTGCCGCTTAAGCCGGACACCATGATAAAGGCTTGGCCTTGTTGCGAGCACTGCTGCACGGCTTCGTACACTTCATCGACAGCCTGATTACGACCAAAAAAGATAGGGGCGTGCTCTGTTTCAAACTGTACTAAGCCAGGGTAAGGATTACCTTGCCAACTCAGTGAGCACAGCTTGCGGCTATAGCTGTCTGCGGGTAAAAAGCGCTCGACCAGTAATTTACACAAATGGGTTTCGATTTTATTGGCAAATTCGGTCAGCGTAGAAAATTCGATACAGCCGCGAGGAAAGCGGCCTTGCTCATCTTGAAACCATTTTTTAAAAAAGGTTTTGACGGATTGATATTGCTCGGTTTTGGCTTGAAAGTAGGGATCGTCAGGTGGGATAGTGACTTCTGCTGTTTTAAAATACATCAAGATGGCAGGTTGTTGATGTTGCTCATAGGCGTTTAACGCATCTTCAAATTCTGCAATCGTGCCCGATTCGTAAGCCGTACCATCTGCGCGCAAAATAGGCGTACCATCTTCAAACACGGCACCTTCCGGCAAGGGCGTGCCAATACGTGACCACATCAAACATAAGAACACATCCGCATGTGCAGCGCGTGGGAACTGGGTTTGAAAGGTTGCCGTGGCAACCACTGGTTCATCCTCCCAGAAAAAGCCTTCCAGTTGTAAACGGGCAGCTAATCTATTTTGTAATTTTTTGATGACTTGCTTAGTGATATTCCGCTCAGGAATGACATCACCGGGGGAGGAGACAAAAATAGTAACCTTTTTCATGCGGGTAGCTGCTATGGGGTTAGTTTGATGACTGGTAAGCGGTTAGTGTAACAAAGTTTCTAACGCACGTTATACACTCGTTTATTGTAGGTCGGATAAGGCGTAAGCCGTCATCCGACATCGTATGTTTGAAGCTTGAACCAAGCCTTTTGCGGCGGATGACGGCTAACGCCTTATCCGCCCTACAAGATGGTGCAAACCTTTTTCTCGTTCCCATCGTCCCGATGGGAATGCATACTGTGTCGCTCCAGCGGCACGATTAGTCGCGTAAGCTGTCATTGGAGTCTGATTCGCGCCGCTGGAGCGACGCGGCATGCATTCCCACCAAAATGGTGGGAACGAGAAATTACTTGTTTCTAATATGAAATTCTGACTTATACAGATACCTTTACCCTCTGGGAAAGGGTTTGGGCGAGGGCAACCCAAACTCAAAACAAACCCCTTATCTGTGCGAAAACATTTTGCCCTTGCCATGACCTGTATATAATCGAGCCTACATACTAATAACTGTTGGGGGAGCGTTTTATGATTACTGTAAAAGAATTAATGTGCGAGCGTGTCTACACACTGCGACCTACTGATACTGTGCATGATGCACGTTGTTTAATGGTAGAGAAGCATGTGCGCCATGTGCCGATTGTCGATGTTGCTGGTAAGTTTGTTGGCTTGATCACCAAACACGATATTTTAGCCTTATCCGTATCAGACTTAGCCGACATAGACATCAGTGAACGGGCAGAAATTGAGTCTAGTATTCCACTGGCAGAAGTGATGATCACCGATGTCGTGGTGGCGGAAGAAGACACCAATTTGTTAGAAGCCGCACGCTTTTTATTAGAGCAAAAACATGGCTGTTTGCCGATTTTCAATCAAGGTGAACTGACCGGCATGCTGACCGATACCGATTTTGTGCGCTTAGCAGTGTACTTAATGGAAAAAATGGCATCGGATGAAGCAGCGGCGGAAAAAGAACAGGCGATGAGTCATTAAGCCAAAGCAAGCAAGTAGCAATAACCTTGCTTTTTGCTGAATTGATTTCGTTGCAATCATCCCTCATGTGGAAACATTCATCTCAATAAATGATGAAAACGCGCGAAAGCACGCAGCAAGCACAGTTATCGACGGTTATCCTAGAGAAAGATACTATGCTTATTCGCTTGCTGGCTCACATTGAGTATTTAGATTTAACGATGTCTCACTCTGGATTGGGTGAAATAAGGAGAACTTAGATGGCTGGTCTTGAACAACAGCACATTGAAACGGCACTGAAGGCTTACATTGACCCGTATTTACAAACGGATTTAGTGTCTGCGAAATGTATTAAAAGTATTGCAATTGACGGTCAACAAGTCACCGTGGAAGTGGTGTTGGGCTTTCCAGCCGAAGGCTATCAAGCCACTTTAGCTGCACAGTTGAAAACCTTAGCTGAAGCAGTTGAAGGTGTAGGCAGTGCAACGATTAATATTAGCTCGCGCATTGTGGCGCACGCAGTGCAAAAAGGTGTGAAACCCTTGCAAGGCGTGAAAAATATTATTGCGGTAGCTTCCGGTAAAGGCGGCGTGGGTAAATCCACTACTTCCGTGAATTTAGCCTTAGCGTTACATGCTGAAGGGGCAACGGTTGCTTTATTAGATGCTGATATTTATGGCCCTAGCCAACCACGTATGTTAGGCGTGAACACCCAACCTGATTCTAAAGATGGTAAAACCTTAGAGCCAGTCACAAGCTATGGTTTACAGTCCATGTCTATCGGTTATTTAATCGAAGAAGACACGCCGATGATTTGGCGTGGCCCGATGGTGACACAAGCTTTAGAGCAGTTGTTAAAAGATACCAACTGGCGCGAAGTCGATTATATGATCATCGATTTACCACCTGGTACGGGTGACACGCAATTAACCTTGGCGCAAAAAATTCCGGTCAGTGGCGCGGTGATTGTCACCACACCACAAGACATCGCTTTATTAGATGCGCGTAAAGGCTTAAAAATGTTTGAAAAAGTCAACGTTCCAGTATTGGGCGTGATTGAAAACATGAGCATTCACATTTGTAGTCAATGCGGTCACGAGGAGCATATCTTCGGTAAAGGCGGCGGTTTGCAAATGGCGCAAGAAAATGATGTTGAGTTATTAGGCTCTCTGCCATTAGATATTAGCATCCGAGAAAATGCTGACACTGGTAAGCCTTCTGTAGTGGCTGATCCTGAAGGGCGTATTGCTGAAATTTACCGTGAAATCGCACGTCGCACTACGGCGCAGTTATCACGTAAAGCGAAAGATTACAGCAATAAATTCCCTTCAATTATGATTCAGAATACTTAAGCTGTATCGGCAATTATTGTAGGGTGTGCGAAACGCCGCCGAGAAGTTAATTGTTAATTGAACTCAATCGGCGTTTTGCCCACCGTGCAGCGTTCGGTGGGCAAAATCCCACATAGACAGCAATCCATCCGAATCAACCCACATACTCAAGACAGTCTATGTTTACAGGCATTATTCAAGCGGTGGGGCAAGTGGCTCGCCGTGACAACATGGGCAGTGATGCCCGTTTATATATTCGCACTGGAGACTTACCGTTAGCTGGTGTGCAATTAGGCGACAGTATCGCCACCAATGGTGTATGTTTAACCGCCGTTGATTTACCAGGCGATGGCTTTTGGGCGGATGTCTCCGGCGAAAGTTTATCACGCACCACTTTAGGCCAACTGCAAACCGGCAGCGAAGTGAATTTAGAAACCGCCTTAACTTTGCAAACACCTTTAGGCGGTCACTTAGTCAGCGGTCACGTTGATGGTGTGGGGCAAGTGGTGCGCTGTTATGACGATGGGCGTTCTATGCGAGTGGAAATCGAAGCCCCTGCCGATATTGCCAAATACATCGCGGCTAAAGGTTCAATTTGTGTTGACGGTATTAGCTTAACGGTGAATCACGTTGATGGCGCACGTTTTGGTTTAAACATCGTGCCACATACTGCACAAAAAACCACTTGGCGACGCTTAAGTGCTGGGCAAGCTGTTAATTTAGAAGTGGATGTGATTGCGCGTTATTTAGAGCGTTTGTTGTTAGGCGACAAAGCAGCGCAGGCGGGTGGCAGTGCAGGCAATGTGGGTGGTTTGACAGAGGCTATGCTCGCTGAGCATGGGTTTATGCGTTAGTAGGATGGGTAGAGCGAAGCGAAACCCATCATGTTACAGAATGACATGATGGGTTTCGGCGCGAGATAATTTTGTGATTAAAACAGAATTACGGGCGCGCCTCTACCCATCCTACACGCTGTTCAGACTTCTCCGCGTTCGCACCGCAAAAAGACGCGGCGCAAACCCTACAAATATACAATTGCGTAATGTGTATCCCAAAGGAGGCCAAGCGATGTTACGCATTAAAAACCGTTGGCATCGCCAAGCGAAAAGCCGCAGTTTAACGGAAATCGCACAAACCTTAGGTTTTAATTGCTGGCGCATTGCTGCCAATGCAGTAGTGGAATTAGAACAAGAATTTACCACTGAGACTTACAGCGACAGACTGCAAATTGTGGCGGAATATTTAGCCTTTTTATTGCAAGTCACTGACCGCTTGATTTATGACCAATTATCTGCCGACGAACGCCAACAATTTATTCCTGCATTAGCGCATGATATGGTAAACCGTTTTCTGGATAATCAACGCGATGTTGCAGGCGAAGCGGCTGTACAACCTGAGCCTTTTATCGACTTGTTAAACCAACGTGCAGCGGATTATGCAGAAGCTGATTTTACCGGAGAGGACGGTGGCTTCCCCTTTCTCAATGTCTTTGCCCATCACGTTGCAGATGCCATGCATGCTCAACAATGGGTGTGTGAATATATGATTGACATTGGCGCGCCAAAAACCGTACAACAATTACGTCATAATCTGGCGGGTTTACTACACTTTCAAACACCTAATGCAGAATAATGCATCGCTGCAACAAGGGCGATAAACAATGAGTATTGCTTAAAAATGCCTTTTATCTTGCTTAATAGTCGCATGGACTGCTTATCTGCTTTACAATAAGCGGTAATCAAAGCACGCTAGCCAACATTTGCAACACTGCATTTTGCAACCTACTCGCAGCGGCTTGTGTTACTGCCTATTAATTGTGAAGCCTTTTTCAGCATAAGCAGTCATTAAAACAACTATGAACCTTCCTTTGACCAGCCTTATTGAACAGTTAATTCACGCTGAAACGTGGGCAGATGCACGCCGTTTAGTAGAACAGCATCCCCAGTTGTTAGATGAAAGTGTTGAAGAATTAATGACTGCCCTGCTGGTGCAACGCCAAAACGACTCAGCACGTTTACAACGCTTCCGCGAAACTCAGCGCCTGTTACAACGCTGCCGACAAGAAGGGGTAGCCGCTGCATTTGCTGAGCAAACTTTGCCACCTGAATTAAACTCCATTCTCAGTACCTTAACTCACCCGCTAACACCGCTAGATCGCACAGAAAAACTTGCTTTAGCCCAACGTGGCTTATCAATGGTCAGCCAAAGCAGCAATCCGCGAGTGTGGGCGATTTTGCAAATGTACACCGCCAATGCGGTGAGTGTGGATACTTCCAGTCAGCGCGATCAATCACAAGAACAAGCCATTGCCTTATACCGCGAAATTTTGCCGGTATTATTAAATCAAGAGATGATGACCGAATATGCCTCGGTCTCTGGCAATATTGCGCAAGTGTATGTGGATAGGATTCAAGGCGAGCGGCGCGAAAATTTACAGATTTCAATCAATTTCTACTTACAAGCGTTACGGCATCAGTCGCTGGCACAAATGCCCACTGAATATGCCGCAAGTCTATGCAACCTAGCCGATGCTTATCATTTGCTCAAACAGTTAGATCAACGTGCGATTGTGGCGCATGAATATCAGCAGTTTGATCAGTTGTTACAGCAATGTTTGCAAGCTTTAACGGGTGAACGCTATGCCCACACACCTCAAGATTGGGCTATCGTCGCCGCCAGTTTAGGACGCGCTTTTTCCTGCCGTTTAGCTGATAGCCATGCAGATAACTTAGAGCAAGCCATTAAGCTTTATCAACAAGCCTTAACCCGTATCAATCCGATTGAGGATACGATTCGCTGGGGCAGTGTGCAGTCTGATTTAGGCTTGGTGTTATTACAGCGCGAATATGGCAAACGCAGCGATAATTTAGAACAGGCAAAACTGGCTTTAGAACAGGCATTAACCGTACGCACCCGTGAATTACAGCCGTGGGATTGGGCGGTGAGCATGATGAATTTAGCTAAGGTATGGAGTCAGCGTATTGAAGGCGACCGCCAAGCTAATCTGGTGCAAGCAGTAGATGCTTATCAGCAAGTTTTAACCTTAATCAATCCTCAAAACTCGCCGCCGTTATGGGGGCAGTTAATGAATGATTTGGGCGCGACGTATTTGCTGCAAACGCCTAGCGATCCAATACACTATTCTGCTCTAGCAATCCAACACTTTCATAAAGCCCTCACCGTGCGCACGCGCTTACGCAGTCCGCAAGCATGGGCAGAAACCACAGATAATTTAGCCACAGCCTATTTATGGCAACCGGTTTCGCCGCGCACGGTGAATCTTGAGCAAGCCATCAGCTTGTATCAACAAGTGTTAACCATTCGCAACCGCAACAGCGTGCCTGAAGTGTGGGCAGAAACCATGACCCATTTAGGCGATGCGTATTTTATGCGCTTGCGCGGTCGCACCATTGCGAATGTTGAACAAGCGATTCGTTGTTATGAAGGTGCGTTAACGGTTTACACACAAGAGCAGCATTTTTTACAGTGGAGCAAGTTGCAACACCGTTTAGGCACGGCTTGCATGCGTAGCCAAGAAGGTTCCAAAGCGAAGCAGTTAGAACGTGCTATCCACTGTTTCCAAGCCGTATTAAGCCTGTCTGACTATAAAGCTGCGCCTGTGAATTGGGCAGACACCATGAATAATTTAGGCTTAGCTTATGCGGAGTTAAGTCAATGTCAGGCTAATAATGCAATGTTGCTCACGCAAGCCGTTGATGCTTTGCAACAGGCCTTAACGGTGTACACATTGACCCGCACACCGCATGAATACGGTGTGACACAGAATAATTTAGGCTATGTCTATTTTTGCCGTCAGCACTGGTCGCAAGCGTGGTCATGTTATGCCGCTGGTTTAACGGCGGTGATGCAGCTTGAGCAAACGGCGGCTTATAGCGCGTTTACCCCATTTTTATTGCAAGCTTCTACCCGCCCAACGGCTGCCGCTGCTTATTGCTTAGCGCAATTAGGCCAAGTCGCGCAAGCGGTGGAAGTGTTAGAACATACTGAAGCTTATGCGCTTAGTGAACGCTTGCAATTGCAGCAAAATCAATTAGCGCAGTTAGCCGATTTAGATCGACAAGCCTTAATCGCTTTGCGCAACCGCATTGCTTTATTAGAGCAAGAGTATCGCCGCTTAAACAATACCGGCACATCGCAGTTTCAGCGCTTAGATTTCTCGTTAAATATGGCGCGGGAACAGTTAGGCGAGGTGATTACTCGCGTACAGCAACAACACCCACTGTTTTTAGCTGACAGCTTAAACACAACTGAAATCAAGCAATTAGCACAGCAAACTGGGCAACCCGTGGTGTATTTAAGCCTGACTACTCAAGGTGGCTTAGCGGTATTGGTGTTGCCGAATGACGAGTTGCGTGTGTGCTGGTTAACTGAGATTTGCGAAGCTGATTTATTAGCGTGGATGTACGATCAAGATGAAGTGCGCCGCTATTTACATGGCTTAGTGTCGAATAATATGCCCTTGTTAGAGGCAGCCTTAGCAGAATTACTGCCACGCTTACAACAATATATCTTAACGCCTGTGGCGCAGCAGTTAATGGCGTTAGGTCATTTGCAAGCTTTAGTGATTGGCGGCGGCGTGTTGTCTTTATTGTCATTAAGCACCGCCTTAACCGATTTAGTGTTTAGCCGTTTACCCTGTGCCTCAGTCTTGCCTTCACTGTTGCAAAGCTTGGCACAAACCGAGTCTGCACCCGCGCATTTGCTCGGCGTAGCAGAGCCGTTGCCGCAACCGCATTTATTACACTTCACCACCTTAGAATTAGACAGCATTCGCCCATTATTTGACGATCAACAGCAGAAAGTGTTGGCGCATGCGCTGGCGAATCGCGCCATGATTCGCAAGGCGATACCAAACAGCAACTATTTACATTTTGCCTGTTATGGTCAATGCCCGTTAGATGATGTGTTATCTGCACATTTGTATTTAGCCGCCGATACGCAGATTACTTTGCAAGAGTTATTACACGATGGTTTGTTAAGCAATAAACGCTTAATGGTGTTGTCATCTTGTCAAAGCACTGCCACTGCCTTTGCAGAATTGCCGAGCGAGTTGATGACGGTCGCGGATGGTTTGTTATTAGGTGGCGTGTCGGGTGTGTTAACCAGTTTGTGGGTGTCGAATGATGTGTCTACTGCGTTGTTAGTGAAGCAGTTTTATCATTTACACATCGGGCAGCAGTTACCGCCTGCGGTGGCCTTACATCAAGCACAGCAATGGTTACGCACTGCAACGGTGACGGAATTGGATTTAGTGAAGTATATGGAGTCGGTGTGTCGCCAAGCGGGGCATAGTGATAGCCAGTTATTGCAGCATTTGCGCTTGTATCGTAATAACCCTGAGTTGAAACCGTTTACGTCGCCGTATTTTTGGGCGGGGTTTGCGTTTTATGGGGTGTGATCATCATCGTCAAGTGAGATTGCGTCGATTTCTGCGGCAGTGATGTTTAAGTCTTCTAGGGTTTCTTTAACACGTAAATACTGTGCAGATTGTGAGAAAAAATTTTGTAGCTTTTCTGTCGTTTTTTCCAT
>QKBZ01000358.1 GCA_003245895.1 Beggiatoa sp. | reverse complement strand
GTTTACAATTTGGACAATAAAAATTTTTTTCATTTATAGCCATTTATTAATATCCGTTTATTTTCAGCAAAAATAGCACATATGCTATTTTTAATAATAGTATATGTGCTACATAGATATTGTTAGTTTAATTTGCTGTATAAATTATGCAGTATCAATATTTTTACTCTTATCCCGTACTAATCTTTTCTTTCAGAAGAACCAAATGTTCCAGAACCAAGCGAATCACCAAGCAATAATTTAACTCTATCAGATGACAATGTAACCAACTCCATTTTAGAGAGCGTCTCTACCATAGATGATTGAATTACACCTAGGTTTGTTTTCACAAGACCAAGTAATGAAGCTAGCTCAACAACTTCTATCTGTCCCATTGCATCTTCCTTCATTAGTTCAAGTGAAGGAATATTTCTGTTTACTTGAGTTGCCTTATCTTTGTTTTCATTTACCGCTGTAATATATAAATCCCACTCTGTAGAAATTTGTTGAATCGCTTGGCTCCGTGATTTTATATTTTCAAGGACTTTCTCTCTAACCTCTGGTCGTATATCATCAGATTGTGCTTTGTATTCTCTGGCTTGCTCTTTTTTTAATAACTCATCAACTTTCTGTGTGGCATTATGATAAATGGCCATAATTCCATCAATGCCAGAAATTTCAAATTTCTTGATATAGTTAATCACAAAATCAAGAAGTTCATAAACTAATATTGCATTTCCTAAAATCATTCTCCGAGCGTTAGTAGCATCATTTTTTAATTCGCTTTCTTCTAATTTACTAATAGTTCTTCTATTTACTTCTAGAAATACGTCAACAGCTACTTTTAGAGACTGACAAGAAACATAAAACTTTTTATCACTACTAATTAATGATGTTAATCTTTCTTTAGCTGTTTTTCCTATTTTCATGCCTTCAAGAGCTTCTTCTGTAGTCTTATATCTGTGAGTAGCAATTCGATTAGCCATAGAGTCGATAACAGTGCGCATTTTATCTTGTAGACGGCTTATTCTCTCCCTGAGTTGAGCATCCACACTCTCGTTATGTTTAACTTCTAAGCTAAGTAAATCGAGAGGATCAGGAACATCATAGTTATCTTGAATAGCCAATATCATATCCAAGTGATCAGATGTTAATTTCTCTAAAGCTTTAATACCAGACTCTTTTTCTGCATTTTCTAACTCTTGGAGATAATCATCTGGAGTTGCAGCAGATGCTGAATACAAATTATCTGGTACAGATTTTTCATTGAAATCCGTTTTATTTGAGGTCATGATATGTCTCCTGTAAAATAATTTAGTCTAAATTTTGTAGCAAAAAAAATCAATCAATTCCGCTCACTTCAGGGCTTATTGATAAAGCAGATTATATGCTTGCAACTTAGTGAGTGTTAATATTTTAATATCAATATGCTATGTGGTTTTAACTGGGAGTAGTTAAAAAAACACACTCTCATAAACTAAAAATCAATACTTCAAAAACTTCTCCTCTCCCTCTAGCTAGGCTATTAATAACCCTCCTCATCAAAACCCGCTCAACCCTATATTGTGCATAAAGCTCACAAATAAAAGGTGTATCCGAATTACTCAACAACACAAAACACCCCAACTCACTCAACTGCCGAAAAACATCTGCTAAAGCCCTCTGCTCATCCGCCAAAAAACTCGCCGCCCCATACGCCGTAAAATTCGCCGTCTTACTCACCGGATCATAAGGCGGATCAAAATACACAAAATCCCCCGCTTCAGCCCCGTTTAACACCGCACTATAATCTGCAACCTTTAACCCCACACCCTGCAACACCTCAGAAACCTTTAACAACAATTCCGCATCACAAATATTAGGCCGCTTATAACGCCCCATTGGCACATTAAAAAAACCGCTTTGATTCACTCGATATAAACCATTAAAACAAGTCTTATTCAAATAAATAAAACGCGCTGCCCGCTCCACAGATGAACGATTCGCAAAATCAGACTCTCTATCCCACGCCCGCACCTGATAAAAAAATGTCTCACTATGCTGAGCCTGAAACTGCTGCAACTGAGCAATTAACGCTTCAGGCGCAGACTGCACCACCTGATACGCATTGATTAACTCCGCATTGCTATCCAGCAAATTCACCTGTTTACCTTCCAACAGCCCGCGCTGTTTCAACTCAAAAAACAACGCGCCACCGCCGACAAACGGCTCCCAATAATTGTTAAACGTCTCCGGTACACGCGCTAACAACTCAGGCAACAAACCTCGCTTACCACCTGCCCACTTTACAAAAGGTTTTAAACTCACTAAAAACTATCCCTGTCTCACGCAAAACCGCAAAATTATCAAGCTCCAGCACCGTACACGCAGCACTAGCAATTGATCATTAGCAGATGATAACTGATAATTGTCAGTTGTTCTTTTTCAAATGATCGAATTAAGCACCATGCAAGCATTTACCCAATTAAAAGGCTTGGTCGCGCCGTTAGACCGTGCCAACGTCGATACCGATGCCATTATTCCAAAACAATTTTTAAAATCGATTCACCGTACAGGCTTTGGCCCTAACCTGTTTGACGAGTGGCGTTACTTAGACCACGGCGAACCAGGTCAAGATTGCAGCCAACGTCCTGTCAACTCTGAATTTGTCTTAAACTTTCCCCGCTACAAAGGGGCAGAAATTTTATTAGCGCGTCAAAACTTTGGCTGTGGCTCTAGCCGTGAGCATGCGCCGTGGGCGTTATTAGATTATGGTTTCCGTGCCATCATCGCCCCTAGCTATGCCGATATTTTTTTCAACAACTGTTTCAAAAACGGTATTTTGCCAGTCATTCTGAGCGAAGACGCAGTTGCGCAATTATTCCAAGAAGTAAACGCACAAGAAGGCTACCAAATCAGCATTGATTTAGCAGCGCAAACCGTGACCACGCCAAGCGGTACACAGTTCAGCTTTGAAGTGGATGCCTTCCGCAAACATTGCTTATTAAATGGCTTAGATGACATTGGCTTGACCTTACAACACGCGGACGACATTCGCACTTATGAAGCCAAACGCCAACAACAAACCCCTTGGCTTTTTTCTTAATTTCAACACCGCAGGGAGCGCAATAACATGACTAAAACAGTCGCTATTTTAGCGGGTGACGGTATTGGCCCAGAAATTGTTACTGAGGCCGTCAAAGTTTTAAAAACCTTACAAGTGTCTTTCGGCTTAGATGTGCAGTTAGAAGAAGGTTTAATCGGCGGTGCGGCAATCGATGTCACTGGCGTACCTTTGCCACCTGAAACCTTGAACTTAGGCAAACGTGCGGACGCGATTTTGCTAGGTGCAGTGGGTGGCCCTAAATGGGAACCGTTAGAGCGTGATATTCGCCCAGAGCGCGGCTTATTAGCCATTCGCGCTGAATTAGGCTTATTCGCCAATTTACGCCCTGCTTTATTATTTCCTGAATTGGCAAACGCTTCGACTTTAAAGCCAGAAGTGGTTGCAGGTTTAGATATTTTAATCGTGCGTGAATTAACCGGCGGTATTTACTTCGGCAAACCACGCGGCATTCGCATTTTAGACAATGGTCAACGCGAAGGTTTTAACACGCTGGTTTACAACGAAGCGGAAATTGAGCGTATTGCGCGGGTAGCCTTTGACAGCGCAGAAAAGCGCAATAAAAAAGTCTGCTCAGTGGATAAAGCCAACGTGTTAGAGTCCACCGAACTGTGGCGCGAAGTGGTGACACGAGTAGCAAAAGACTATCCGTCTGTTAGCTTAAGTCATATGTATGTTGACAATGCTGCCATGCAATTAGTGCGCAATCCAAAACAATTTGATGTGATTGTGACGACTAATATGTTTGGTGATATTCTGTCGGATTTAGCGTCGCAATTAACCGGCTCTATTGGTATGTTGCCGTCGGCTTCTTTAGACGCTAATAATAAGGGGATGTATGAGCCGATTCATGGTTCAGCACCAGACATCGCAGGTCAAAACTGCGCCAACCCATTAGCCACTATTTTATCAGTGGCAATGATGTTGCGTTACAGTCTGGGGCAAATGGAATTAGCCGACCAAGTGGAAAGTGCCGTACAGCAAGTATTAAAAGACGGCTTACGCACACCAGACATTAAGAGCGATGACAATAAGCAAACTTTAGTCAGCACCCAAGAAATGGGTGATGCTGTGGTCGCGGTATTGCGCGCAAAATTATAAGGCTTTGTTTTATCAAAACAAGGCAGGTTTAGTATTGTTGGGAGAGTAAAATAAAGTGAGTCGTGTATTTGATGTTGCAGTAGTGGGTGCTACCGGTGCGGTAGGTGAAACCATGATGTCGATCTTAGAAGAGCGTAATTTTCCAGTGGGCAAATTATACCCATTGGCAAGCGCACGTTCTGCTGGCAAACGCATCCAATTTCGCGGCGAATCGGTGGTAGTTGAAGATTTAGAACAATTCGATTTCAGCAAAGTGCAAATCGGCTTATTCTCACCGGGTGCGTCTGTGTCTAAAGTCTACGCGCCTAAAGCCGGTGCAGCGGGCTGTGTGGTGATCGATAACACTTCACAATTCCGTCAAGACGCGGACATTCCGTTGATCGTGCCTGAAGTGAATGCACACGCGATTGCACAATATAAAAACCGTAATATCATCGCTAACCCTAACTGCTCGACCATTCAAATGTTAGTGGCGTTAAAACCCTTACATGATGCAGTGGGCATTACCCGTGTTAACGTCGCTACTTATCAAGCGGTGTCAGGTACTGGTAAAGAAGCGATTGAAGAATTAGCGGCGCAAACGGCAGCCTTATTAAACGGCAAACCGATTGAATGCAACGTGTATCCTAAGCAAATCGCTTTTAACGCATTGCCGCACATTGATGTATTCATGGATAACGGCTACACCAAAGAAGAAATGAAAATGGTGTGGGAAACCAAGAAGATCATGGAAGATGACAGCATCTTAGTGAACCCAACGGCGGTACGGATTCCTGCATTCTATGGTCATTCAGAAGCCATCCATATTGAAACCCGCGACAAAATCACCGCTGCACAAGCACGGGAAATTTTAAGCAAAGCACCGGGCGTGACTGTGGTGGATGAACGAGCTGACGGTGGCTATCCAACAGCGGTCACAGAAGCCGCAGGCACTGATCCAGTGTTCGTTGGTCGCATTCGTGAAGACATTAGTCATGCAAATGGTTTAAATCTGTGGGTGGTGTCTGACAATATCCGTAAAGGGGCGGCATTGAACAGTATCCAAATTGCAGAAATTCTGATAAAAGACTATATATAATTTATAGTTAGTGATAAATTATAAAGTACATTCTGAAGAGTGTGACGAAACTCGGTATGTTATCGTATAATTCTGCCAATTTAGGACGGTGGAAATGTGGTGGGCATGCCGAGTTGCTCTGCGAGCCGTAGGCAGCGAGGTATGCAGACATCGACTCACGATTGCTCTTGGCGGCAATAGGGATGATTGGATTTTGCTTTTCCAACTACTTGATCGACTGCCTCCCCACTCCCCAGACGGAAAATTTCGCGCCTGCAAGGTGAAAAGGAGAATGTGATGATGCGCAAACTGGCAGCAGCCGGGGCTTTGGTAAGCATGTTCCTCGCAGCACAAGTACATGCGCTTGGGCTGAGTAACATTAATGTTAGTTCCAAACTTAATGAACCGTTAAAAGCCAATATCAGCGTATTGGCTGTTCCAACCGGAGATGTAAATAACCTTCGAGTGGCACTCGCCAGCTCCGATGCGTTTCGTCGTGCCGGTTTAGACCGCTCTCCTTTATTACAAGGGCTTGGTTTCAGTGTTAACGCACAAGGAAAGAATGAGGCCACCATTCAAATCTCGACTAGCCAGCCGGTTCGAGAGCCTTTTTTAAATTTCCTTGTTGAAGTGAATTGGCCCAGTGGGCGGATTTTGCGTGAATATACGGTGTTATTAGACCCACCGTTGTACGCAGAAAATTTGGCAACACCTGAAGTGGTCACAGCAAGTGTGAGCACTGGCTCGCCAATCCGTTCGCTCAGTGTGGAGCCAACACCAACGCCTATCCGCGAAGTGGTGCCTGCGGCTGCGACCTCTAGTCGTCGTACTAGCACGGTAAGCGCGCGTAGCACTGGCTCGTCTGATTCTTATCGCACACAACGTAATGACAGCTTGTGGAAGATTGCACGACAAACCCAGCCTTCTGGTGTGTCTTTGCAACAACACATGGTGAGCATTTACGAAAACAATCCAGATGCGTTTATTAATGGCAACATGAATAGACTGCGTACTGGACAAGTGTTACGAATTCCTCAATCTGCCACGGTCAGCCGTTTAGCGGCAGCCAGCACTGTGCGCAGTCAAACTGTTGCATCGCAACCGGTGACACGCCGCAGTGATGTTGCAGAAGAAGCACCCGCAGCACCTACTACTGCACCTGCGAATACTTTAAGTGCAGCCAGCACTAATGACAGCAACAATGCACGTTTACGCATTGGCCCCGGTGGTACGGGCAATGGTACAGGTGGTGTGACTGGCGAAGTGCAAGAACGCTTAGATCAAATTGAAGCGGAAAATGTTGCCTTACGCAGCGAAAACGACACGCTGAAAACACAGTTACAAAAAACTGATGATTTAATTGGCAGCATGAATAAGCAGTTAGCAGAACTGCGCAAAATGATTGAAGTGCAAAACAATCAATTGGCAACCTTGCAACAACGCTTAGCGGAAAGCCAAGGTAATGCAGTTGCAAGTACTAGCACACCTAGCAGCACTAGCACTTCTAGCCCTGCCAGCACAGAGACCGCAGTGCTTGATGAAGCGGCTGATTTACCAGACCCGCGTGCGACAGCCAGCGAATCTGCTAGCAATGCGAAAACAGGTGTTGTCGATGCAAGCACAAGTGGTGAAATGTCTACGGCTGAACTGGAAGCCTCTGAAGAAGCTTTATCTGAGTTAACGCCAGAAGAAATTGCAGCATTAGAAGCTGAGGCAGAAGAGTTTGCTAAAGGAGAAGAAACGCCTGCGACGACTGATTCAACAGCGTCAAGTGGCTCTCCTGAAGCAGAATCAGCAAGCACGGTTGCCGATGTCAGTGGCGAAATTGCTAGCCCAACCGAAGCAATGGAAAAAATGGCGGCAATTGATCCTGAAGCAGCGTCATCTGATCCTGAAGCGGTACCGTATGAAAGAAGTAGCGGTGAAGAATCAGGCGAGATGGGCGCAACAGGTGAAGGTTTAGCACGTGTTGACCCTGAAAACAAAGCGCCTAGTGAGCGTGTTTCTGAGACAGGTAATAATGCTGCCGCTGAAGAAGATGTTGCGCCAGCACCATCAGGCAATAATGTTGCGGCAACTGATGAAGCACGAGATTTACCGCCACCAAAACGCCCTGCGCCTGCTGAAGAAAGCTCTTTATTAGGCTCAGTAACCGATACCGTAACCAATACTGTAGAAGCAGTGCCCGGTGGTTGGATGACAGTTGGTGGTGGCTTAGGTGTCTTGTTATTAGGCGGTGCAGGTCTGGCAGCGTTAAGAAAACGTCGTCGTGAGAAAGAAGAGGAAGAAGCGGCAATGCAAGAGTTCTTAGATGAAGAAGAACGCTTGCAGGCTGAAGATGACGGCGAATTCAAAGGCGACGCTGATGAAGACATCGATGATCAGATTTCTGCCATCATGGAACAAGCTGAAGCCGGTCATGCTGGCGGTGGTGTTGACCAAGAATTGATGGAAGAGGTTGACGTTTATTTGGCGTATGAAAAATACGGTGAAGCAGAAGCCTTATTACGCAAAGCTATTGCAGATGATCCAGATCAACAAGCGTATCGCCTGAAGCTGTTAGAAGTATTAGCGGCTGCCAAACGTGACGAAGACTTCGAGCGTGAAGCCAAAATGTTACGCAGTGCCGTTGGTGAAAATGATCCTGCTTGGGAACAAACCAAAGCCATGTGGCAGGATATGGACACAGGGCGCGAGTTGCTCGGCGGCAAAGATGACGGTGGCAGCGGTTTAGGTACTGCGGCGGCGGTTGTCGGTGGCGCGGCTGTTGGCGCGGCGGCAATGGCAGCTTTTGCTGATGACGAAGAAGAAACTGCAACGGCTGATGATGACGGCTTAAACTTCAACTTAGATGACGATACTGCCGACGCTGACGACTTAATGGCTGAAGATGATGGCTTAAACTTCGATACCACTGATTTAGGTGCTGAAGAAGATGCCGGTTTAGACATGGGTGCTGATGACGATCTCGGCGGCTTAGATTTAGGCGACGATGACGACGGCTTAGGTGGTTTAGACTTAGGTGAAGAAGACACCGGTTTAGACATGGGCGGAGACGACGACCTCGGTGGCTTAGATTTAGGCGACGATGACGACGGCTTAGGCGGTTTAGACTTAGGTGAAGAAGATACCGGTTTAGACATGGGCGGAGACGACGATCTCGGTGGCTTAGATTTAGGTGAAGACACTGAAGATGGTGCACTGAGTTTAGGCGGAGATGATGATCTTGCCCTTGGTGGTGATGACGACTTAGGCGGCTTAGATTTAGGCGAAGACACCGAAGATGACGCACTGGGTTTAGGCGGAGATGATGATCTTGCCTTAGGTGGTGATGACGACTTAGGCGGCTTAGATTTAGGCGAAGACACCGAAGATGACGCACTGGGTTTAGGCGGAGACGATGATCTCGGTC
>QKBZ01000161.1 GCA_003245895.1 Beggiatoa sp. | reverse complement strand
CGGCGTAGGCTTATCGTACATGCCCGCCACCACCGCCGGTTTAAACACCATTCCCGAACACCTCGTGGCACAAGGCTCCGCCATGAACAACATTTTACGCCGCATCACCAGTTCAATGGCAGTGGTGCTGGTGTCGCTGTATTTCGAGGTGCGCAGTGCTGCCCTGACTGCGGCAGGCGAAACAGCCTTGCATAGCCAAGTCAGTGCGATTCAAGAGATTTTTTTGAGTACAAGCGTGTTGCTGCTGGCGGTGATTCCGTTGGCTTTGTGTTTTCCGAAGCCTAGCCCTGTTGTGGAGGCTGTGCCGGTAGAACCCCGTCGAAACCCCAACCTCTTCAAGTCCTCTCCCTCTGGGAGAGGATTTAGGTGAGGGCAATCTGAGTTCAAACAAACCGCCAAAACATCGTTTTAGCAAGTCGTAGGATGGGCTGACGAAGGACAGCCCCTCGTTTACCGCGATGTTTGTTGCCGCGACAGATGGGCTTCGTACCTCAGCCCATCCTACATATCGTTTTTAGTCTGACTCGTGTTGCTGAGTAACAATTTTTAAGGAACCCCTATGAGCATACAAGAACCCATCAATCCCCAATCACATTGGCTAACCGCCCTACCCGCCGACCGCTTTCACGCGGTAGAGCAACGCGTGTTACGGCAATTACTACAAGCCCTGATATTTGAAGACATCTTAAGCTTTGAATTCCGTGCCGAAGCCAACAGCGAGCGCGGTTGCTTCATTCTCAACGGCAACACTGAACATGGGCAAACGGTGCAATACCACTGTCAAGGCAGCACCAAACACAGTTTTGCTCAAATTAAATTAGCAAATGCAGACATTCTGCGCGTCACCGCCGACGGTGCAACTCGCCCTGCCAGTTTGCAAGATGTGTTGGCGGAGTTAATCGCGCCCTTATCCGACAGTGCCTACCTGAGCAATTTCATTGAGGAATTAGAACAAACCTTATTAAAAGATGCACAAGCCCATCACCAAGTGCATATCCAAGCGAAAACCAACGCTCAGCCGGAGTATGACGAGTTAGAAGGCGATATTATTGACGCGCATTCTTACCACCCTTGTTATAAATCGCGCATCGGTTTTTCCTTAGCCGATAACCAGCAATATGCACCTGAATTCAAAAACGATTTGAATTTGCACTGGCTAGCCGTGCGCCGCGAGCAAATGTTAATCAACTGTACCCACGAGGCGGATTATCAAGCCTTTATCGCGGCACAATTAGGCGAGGCTGATTGCCAACACTTTAACAATGTGTTGCAGCAACAAGGCTGTCATCCAGAGGATTATTACTGGCTGCCAGTACATCCTTGGCAATGGCAAGCCAAATCGGTGCATGTGTTTTACCCTGAACTGCGGCAACAAGACATGGTGTATTTAGGCCAAGGCTCTGATTGCTATCGCGCTCAGCAATCTATCCGCACGCTGGCAAACCGTAGCCACGCCGAAAAGCCTTATGCCAAGCTGTCGCTGAGCATCACCAACACCTCGACCAGCCGCATTTTAGCCGGTCATACCGTGATGAATGCCGCCATTATCACCGACTGGTTACACGGTTTGCTGGCACAAGACTCCGTTGCACAAGCCTTAGATTTCGTGATTTTAGGCGAAACCGTCGGCGCAAGTTTCAATTATCAAACCCTGCCTGCCCATCGCACCGCCAAAGCTTACGGCACCTTAGGTGTCATCTGGCGCGAGAGCGTGCATCAATACTTATGCCCTGACGAATCCGCCGCGCCTTTCAATGGTTTATGCAGCGTGTTAGAGCAATTAGATCATGCCCAACCCTTGATCGAACCGTGGTTACAACGCTATGGCGTAGAAGCGTGGACGCAACAACTGTTAACAGTGGCAATCAGTCCGATTATTCATATGTTATTTGCTCACGGCATCGGCATGGAATCGCACGCGCAAAACATCATTTTAATCCACCGTGACGGCTGGCCTGTGCGCATTGCCTTAAAAGATTTCCATGACGGTGTACGTTATTCGCCCAGCCATTTAGCCCACCCAGAACGTGCGCCGCAACTGTGTCCAGTGCCAGAAAGTCATGCCCGCATTAACCGCAACTCGTTTATTTTGACCGACGATTTAAACGCGGTGCGCGACTTCTCCTGTGATGCGTTTTTCTTCATCTGCTTGGCGGATTTAGCCATTTTCTTAAACGAACGCTATCAATTGCCAGAAGCAACTTTTTGGACGATGGCAGCGACCATTATCACGGATTATCAAGCGCGTTACCCAGAACACGCGGCGCGTTATCAAGCCTTCGATGTGTTCACGCCGCAGTTTGAAATCGAGGCGTTAACACAGCGGCGTTTATTCGGTGACAGCGAAGTGCGTAGCAAGGTCGTCGAAAACCCATTACACCGCTTTAAGCCATGTTAAAAGCGAATTTACTCAAGCAAAAACTGACGCAAGGTCAACAGGTGTTCGGCTTGTTTTGCTCCATCCCGTCGCCGGTCGCGGTGGAGTTGATCGGCGAAGCGGACTATGACTTTGTCATCATCGACATGGAGCATGTGTTACTCAACCCTGAAACTTTGGAAAACATGATCCGTGCGGCGGACGCGCTCGGCCTCACCGCCTTAGTGCGCGTGCCAGATGACGACAGCAAAACGATTTTGCGCGTGTTAGACGCAGGCGCACACGGCATCGTGATTCCCAACGTGGAAGACGCAGACAGCCTGCACCGCATTGTCCGCGCCAGCAAATATCACCCCGATGGCGAACGCAGCTTAAACGGCGGACGCGCAGGCGCATTCGGCAAACACAGCTTGGTTGAATACATGGCCTTTGCCAATCAAGAAACCTTAATCGTGCCGATGATTGAAAGCTTGCGCGGCGTATCTGCCATTGCGGAATTGCTCGCAGTGGACGGCGTGGACATGGTGTTAGAAGGTGCAGCGGATTTATCACAATCCTGCGGCGTACCTTGGCAAATCAGCACGCCCGTAGTGCAAGAAGCCTTAGTTAAAGTACAGCAAGCCTGTCAGCAGGCTGGTGTGCCTTATTGCGCCATTCCACGCGCTGATGGGGAGTTTGAACGCTGGCAAGCGCGAGGCGTGCACAGTTTTGTGTTAGGCGATGAGCGGGGCATTGCGTTTCGGGCATTGCAGGCTAGACGTAATTCATTGATAAAAAATTAATTTCTTCTCGTTCCCATCGCAGACATGAATTGAATGTAGGGCGGATAAGGCGTAAGCCGTCATCCGCCGCAAAGCTTGTTGTCTGAATCAGAATTTACAGGATTAAAAAATTTTCAGAATGAACCGTACAGGAATCTGAAATGCATCTTGTAACCCCTGATTTTGACAATGTGCAGAGATTTTCGGCGGATGACGGCTTGCGCCTTATCCGCCCTACGCGCTGCGGTGTTTGGGACGAGTTCAGACCAGATAAAACAGGAAACAACCGTGATTTTAAACGAACATTTACAACAACAAGCCGCTGAACTGGTAATGCAAGATTTAATCGAGTGCTTCTTCAGCGAAGGTTTATTTGCGTATGCCGAGCAAGAATTTATCGCGTTAAACGATTTGCGCCCTTATCAACACGCCTTACACGGTTTACAAACAGAGCAGCAATTATGGCGTTGGTGGTTAAACAAAGACCCTGAATTTTTTGTTGTGATGCCGGTAGAAACCAGTATTGCCCAAGCAGTGCGCCGTATCGCTGACGCGCCGGTTTATGCGGTAAAAGCCGAGCCAGAGCGCGAGGCGTTCCAAGTATTCCCATTAGACCCGATCAGTTTGACGGAGTTGGTGTTAAGCACATTACCAGCAGACATGGCGGGACAGCCTAAAGGTGGTGAATTGTTCTTAGCGGCGTTGACGGAATCAGTACAGCAAACCGCGTGGTCGTTATCACATCACATTAAACCACAAGGCTTATTAACCAAAACGCCCGCCGAATGTTTCCAATTATTAGAGCAATGGAGTTCACTGCGGGATCGGCCTTTTCATCCAATTGCAAAAGCAAAACTAGGCTTTAATCACGCTGATTATGTGCAGTATATGGCGGAATTTGGGCAAGCGGTGGCGTTAAACTGGGTCGCGGTGGCGCGTTCTTGCCTGCGTTATGGCAATGGGCTAGATGTCGATCAGCCCGCAGAACCGGCAGATTTTTTACTCAACGCCGCACAACAAGCTGCGCTACAACAGGAATTGCAGCAACGCGGTTTAGCAGATAGCCATATGGCCTTGCCGGTGCATCCTTGGCAATTGCAACATATTCTGCCGCAGTTTTTAGCCGATGAGCAGCAAGCGGGCATTTATCAAGTATTGGATTTCAAAGCCTTAGACATGCTGGCGACTTCTTCGGTACGCTCGATGGCACCGCGAAACGATAGCCCGCATTATTTGAAATTACCGCTGCATATTTACTCGCTAGGGGCTTCGCGTTATTTGCCAGCGGTGAAAATGATCAACGGTCAGCGCAGTGAACATTTAATGCGCCAAGTCTTGCCTTTAGATGCCAGCTTACCGGCGCGGGTGCATTTATGTGAGGAAGGCAAATGGTGGGCGTATTTGCCAGAAAATGGCAGTTTATACGACGATGCGCCGCGCCATTTATCGGCGATGGTGCGCACTTACCCCGCACAATTGCTGCAAGATTCCGCCTATCGTTTAATCCCAATGGCTGCCTTAGGCACGTTACTGCCCGCCCATAACGTGAATCAACCCAGCCAACATTTCTTCGACCACTGGCTAAGTTATCGCCAGTTAAACATCAGCACCGAAAACGTGTTGCAGTTATTCCGCGAGTTATGCCACTGCTTTTTCGACATCAACTTGCGCATGTTCCGCTTAGGCATTTTGGCGGAGTTGCACGGACAAAACGCGGTGTTAGTGTGGCAAGATGGGCAAGCGCAAGGCGTGTTATTCCGCGACCACGACTCCTTACGTTTATATGTACCGTGGTTGTTAGAGAATGGTTTAAGCGACCCATGTTATGAAATCAAACCCGGTCATCCAAACACCTTATACCATGACAACGCCGAAGACTTATTGTTTTACCTGCAAACCTTAGGCATTCAAGTCAACTTACGCGCCATCATCGAAACCTTAGCCAGTCGCTATGCTTTATCGGAAACCGTGTTGTGGTCAAGCCTGCGCCAAGTGTTAGCAGAGGTGATTGATAATATTGAATTTAGCGAATCCGTGCGCCAGATGTTGCAGCAACAGTTATTCGACGCTGAGGAATGGCCGCTGAAGTTGTTGATTAAACCGATGATAGAACGGGCGGGCGGGCCTGGTAGTATGCCGTTTGGTAAGGGGCGGTTGGGGAATCCGTTGTATCAGTTAAAAGCTGCACAATCGTAGGGTGGAATAGCGCAGTGTATTCCATCATAAAACTCTGCAAATTGTTAAATTAATTGCAGATAATAAACCTTGAGGTGGAATACGGCTTGCGCCTATTCCACCCTACGGGAGTTAAGTTTGAATTTGAAAGTCTGCCTGTAAATTCCGCCAATGCGCTTTCAAAATACGCTGATGTTCGGCAGCCATTGGCAACTCAGCTAACGCCGCAGGCCAAAGTGTGCGGGCTTTATCCATCACATCCGCCAAATGTGGTTCAATCTCAGACCATGACATGCCTGATTTTTCTGCCCAGTAGCGAAAATCAGCTAATGTTGCCTGATACCATTCTTTGTGTTTCGCCAACTTCAGAGCAAACGTGCTTTCACCTGTAATATAAGCAGCGGTGGTGACAATATCATAAGCGGGTGCCAGTCTTGGCGTGATGCCATTGCTATATAACAAACTCCAGTTTTTTAAGTGTGCATCGCCATTGGCTAACAGGATATTGACTAATAAGCGTCGGGCAAATTGCTGCATATCGGCAATGCCGTCACCAGAAAATCGATAAATAATTTGCCCGAGCTGTCGATAATTGGCAGTGCTGTATTTCTCATGTGGATATTTGACCAAAATCTGGGCAAAGTCTTCCATATGCACGCGCTGCACTTGCGTTGCTGTGGCAATGCGGTCAAAGCGTTTAATGGCAAAAGCCAGTGTTTCAGCAGGCAAATTAATCGGCGGTAAATTGTCTAATTGATCTAAAGCAACCAGCTTTATCTCAGGAATCTGCACCCCGACCAATGCCGCCAAGGACATGGCGGTAAATTCATTACACGGTAATTCTGCATGCCGAGTCGATGGCATTTTGATAATCCAATCACCTAGCGCGTCGGCACTGTGAGAGGCAGTTTGCACAAGGTTATAACGCCCATCTTGTGCTTTCATGGAGAATTTAAGCTGTACGCCTGCTAAGGAAAATTTATGGTTTTTACTGTCAGAAACCGCTTGTATGATCCGTGTTTGACCGTGTTGATAAGGCTTCAAACGGTTTAATAAAGTCTGCGGCACAGCCTCCGGCGGCAAAGGTGTTGCCACTAACGCGCCTGCTAAATCTTGTCCTAACCATGAAAACAGCGGGAATTCATGATCAGGATGAATTTTTAAACTTTGTGCTAATAATTCTCTTAATGCGCCTTCAGGCAGCAGATTAGACAATACAGGGTGCAATCTTTGTTGTGTCACCCAATCTATTGCCAGCAGTTTTTCAGCGTTGGGGAAATCAGGGTGTGTTGTGAGGCTAAAGGTTAGGCGCGTTGGGTTTTGGGTAAATTCGTCGACAAAAACTAGCACGTTTTTGCCACCCTTAAAGCCCACTAAGAAGCCAATTAACTGTTCATGCAAGCTAAGTTGTAAAACGCTTAAGACATCCATGTATTTAACTCACGGCTAATTTTCGTCATCGTCTTCATCCAACAAGCCTTGCCACGGATTAAGCACCAAGGCTTCCATTGCAGCTCGTTTATCTTCTGACAACACTGCCTCCACCGCTGCAACTTTCTCCTTAGGAATCAACATCAACTCACAGTTTAAACTCTCAGCCAATAAGGCCAGCGTTTCCAGCCGAGGATTGCCCTTGCTTTCTAAACGCTGATACTGCTGCCGAGACATGCCCGCACGCATGGGTATGTCATGTTGTTTTAAGCCTAATGCTAGGCGGCGGGCTTTGAGTTGTTTGAGTATGTCGTTCATGATGGAAGCTTATCTGTTGCTATTTTGTTTGAAAGCAATAGATTAGTTGCTAAATGAGGAAAAAGAAATTTATAACACGACTTTTAAAGTTAGAGATAGACTTATATCTATAAATTCACATAAGGAAACCGCATGCCTGCCAAAGATTTCTACCACGATGCCGTAAAAATTGCTTTGCAAAAAGACGGTTGGCAGATCACTGCCGATCCACTGGTATTGCGAGCAGGCTTAATGACTTTATACGTGGACTTAGGCGCGGAAAAACTACTTATACCTTGCTGTACCTCTTGAAACCTATAGCAGTTTTTTTTCCCAAAACTTTGTCCAAGAAGTCTTGCAGCACTATCAAGTGCATTTATTGGTTTTCGATCCTGAACAGGAGAGCATCAAAAAATGGAGCAATTAGACAATTACCGACAAGCCATCAAACAGCTTTTACAAGACTATGCCAAGCTATCCGCTGATGATACGGAAGTGGAAACACAGTTGTTATTCGATGATGAACATGGACATTACCAATTGCTGCATGTGGGTTGGCAGCATAAACAGCGGATTTATGGCTGTGTCATTCATCTGGATGTCAAAGGCGATAAAGTTTGGATTCAGCACAATGGCACAGAAGCAAATATTGCTGCCGAGTTGGAAGAATTAGGCATTGCCAAGCAAAACATTGTGCTAGGTTTTCGCTCGCCAGCAGTACGGCCTTATACGGGGTATGCGGCTTAAATAACTACTTAATTGCGAATTGAGATCATACTTCGTTATTCACAGTTTCAAATACAGATAAACGCATGAAAACTTCTCTCACATTACCAGATGAATTACTGAATGAAGCCCTACTTTTGACCGGTTTAAGCAATAAGCGTGAAGCAGTTATACTGGCTTTGCAAACCTTAGTACAACTCAAGCGTCAAGAGCGTATTCGCCAATATCGCGGCAAGCTTAATTGGGAAGGTGATTTAGATGAAATGAGAACGGATAAATGATAGTTGTTGATTCCAACCTTTGGATTGATTATTTCAATAATAAATTCATGCTACAAACTGATACTTTAGATGGCTTAGTTGGTCAACAACACTTGTATGAAGGAATTTAAAAGTGTCTGCTAAATTACATAATGAAATGCAAAAAGTATTTGGTCATTTTTCACCAGATAGAAAAATTTTTCCTATTGAAACTCAAAACAGAATATATGAGAAAAATGGCGTAATAAATGAACTGGAAATAATAAGATGCCGCCAGCAGGCGAAACAAGGAATTGCACAAGCCCAATATATCCTAGGCATTATTTATTATACTGGTCAAGATGTTCCACAAAACTTCACAACTGCTGCAAAGTGGTGGCTTAAAGCATCTAAGCAAGGAATGGCTGAAGCGCAGTTTAGTTTGGGTAACTGCTATAATGATGGCGAAGGAGTTAAAAAAAACTGTCACTTAGCAGTTAAGTGGTGGGCTAAAGCTGCTGCACAAGGACATATTGAAGCCCAGTTTAATTTAGGTATTGCTTATGATAATGGTTGGGGTATTGAGCAAAACCAAGAAGAAGCTGTCAAATGGTGGACTAAAGCTGCTGCACAAGGAGATATTGAAGCCCAGTTT
>QKBZ01000419.1 GCA_003245895.1 Beggiatoa sp. | reverse complement strand
GGGTTTGTCGGTATTCAGCCGCTGCGGCAAAGCGCAATACCTCATCGCTGCTGTACTCGCCCCACGCATGCACTTCGCTCACATGCGGTTGCTCAATGGTTAAAGTGCCTGTCTTATCAAACACCACGGTATCTACATCGTTCAGCAACTCTAATGAACGACCATCTTTAATTAAAATGCCTTGTTCTGTGGCGACTTTTAAGAAGTTTAATACCCCAATCGGTGCCACAACGCGGATAATTTCGGAGAAGTTACACGACAGCACCGCTACACCGCTAACAGGGCCTAATAACACTAAGCCCGCACCACCAGTAACTAAAGTTGGCAATACTAAGCTGTCTGATAATTGAAGACTTTTCGCTTCAACTGAAGAACGGAAATCAGCAGTATTTTGTAAAATTTCGCCAATTTTTGCCGCAACGGTATCTTGTCCGCATTTATCAACCCGCACCAAAATCGTACCTGACACCAGCAAGGTTCCGGCTAACACCGGATCGCCCATTTTCACTTCAACCGGTTGCGCTTCGCCGGTCATGACGTGTTGGTCAATAGAGGCATTACCTTTGATGATGGTGCCATCGATAGGAATTAACTCACCCGCATGTAAGGCAATCACGTCGCCGACTTGCAAGCGTTCAAAGGCTAATTCAACTTCAACACCGTCTTTGATTAACCAAACAGATTGCGGTTGCTCACCAAAAATATTGGTTAATTGCTTTTTAGACTGGTCTTCAGTTTCTAATAACAATTTTTGCGCGGTAAAGTACACCACACCCGCTAAAGCACTGGCAACATAATATTGTGTGCCTAATGCCCCAGCCACAGCGACTGCATCAATGATGCTGGCTTTTAACTTGCGATCTTGCACTGCTTGAAATGCTGATTTAAAAACCGGCACGCAGTTGTACAAAATCAAGGAAACAGCAGGAATTAACAACGGAGGGTAGAAAAACTCACCCACTGCGGCAAGCCCTAAACTGGCCACCGAGGTGCGCAAATAATGCTGCGCCTCTTGTTTCTCTTTTGAAATATCCTCTTCTACGACTTCAATCACCTCTAGTGGTTGTGAAGTTTTTGCAGGCACGTTGGTTTGTTCTTGTTGCTGAACGTGCTTTTGCCATAATCGCCGTCCTGTGTGCAACAAGCTCGCACCTAATGCGCCACCACCTAATACCACTAAAGGCAACATAAGTTCCGTTTCCTCTTTAAATGCGCAAAGTGTTGTTTAAGCGCGTGTTCTAGCGGTGACTAAAAACGCACCTTGTACTAATTCGTGTTCAACCACATCGAAGTAATCGATTTGTAATGACTCAGATGCAACGCAAGGGGCTAATGCGTCTCTAATATCGTTTTCTTTCAATGGGATGACTTGGAAGGTTTCGTCACCGACTTGATAGCCTTCTGTTTGTAAAGCAGTCATTGCCCAAATAATTAAGCCATTGGGTTTTAATAAACTCATTACATTCTGCACCATCTGTTGCCATTCCGCAAAATCAGCAGCAGCAGCTTCTAAGCAGAAAAACATCACTAAGGCATCATATTGTTGATGACCTTCAGCCCCTAAGGGTTGTGCTTGCTTGGCATCGCCGGTCATTAACTGGGTAATTTTTTGCCGAATGATCGCGCTACGTTCTGCAATCTGTGCATCGGTCACAGTGGTGTCAGCTTGCGCAAACTCTGCTTCTAATTGCAAGCCACTGCGTAAAAAGTGCTCCCAGTTAAAGGCATCAGGGGCTTGTGCAATCCACTCACGCACTTCTTGCAAGTTCGCGTCCAAATAATCGCTCATGTGAATTTCAGTGCATTTTGGTGCCACGCTGATCACGGTATCAATACAGGGGCCGCAGCCAAAATTGATCACTTTCGCGCCGCTAATATCTTCTTTTTGCAGCACTTCTACGATG
Source organism: Beggiatoa sp. (assembly GCA_003245895.1). Taxonomy (GTDB): domain Bacteria; phylum Pseudomonadota; class Gammaproteobacteria; order Beggiatoales; family Beggiatoaceae; genus SZUA-411. The sequence goes on along the minus strand of QKBZ01000419.1, from coordinate 6,768 downwards.
AATTTTAATAAATTGGCATTGGTTTGATCCACCACTTGAAAGTATTCATTTAAATAGTCGCGGGCATCAAATTTATCATCATAATTAGTTTCATATTGCGGAGCTGCGCTCATGGGAATTCCTTAATTCGTCTCGGTGGATTCAAGTGGTAAGCTTTGTTTCAAATCGTGCAGAAATTGATCAATCACTTCACGGGTGACGTGTTGCATCACGACAATATGCGACCAATCGCCTTCTATCGCTAAATCCCATTTGCGTACAAGGTGGTTCGCAGGTGTTTTCAATAACACCGTATTAGAATGAGGATTGACCAAGCAAGGATATGCTAAGGCGTTTAAACACTGTTGCAAATAGTGTGTATTGGCAATGCAAGTGTGTACTTCTTGTTCTATGCCTTCATAACCTTTGGTTTGCAAGGTATACCATAATATCAGTGGGGTATGTCCATTCCGTGAACCGACAATGGTGGTATCCAAGGACTTAACATATTCAATGTGTTTGACATTTGCCTCATGACGGCTTAACACAATACCGCAGGGAAAAGGCGAGCCTAAAAATTTATGGCCAGAAATGGCAAGGCTGTGAATACCTTGTCGTTGAAAGCTAATTTTGGGTGCATCAGGCAAGAATGGCAGCATCATGCCAGATAAGGCGGCATCACAGTGAATATAAAACTGCTCAATTTTTTGTTGCTGTAACACTGCCAAGACACGATCAATATCGTCAATCGCCCCTTTCATGGTAGTGCCGATGTTGAGGTTTAAAATGACCGCTTGCTCAGCATGCAAGGCAATTTCTGCTGCTAATGCCTCATAATCAATTTCACCGCTTTCAAGTTCAGGCACGATGCTATGCGGTATATTTAATAAGTGGGCAATTTTAGGAATGGAATAATGGCTGGCGGCAGAGAAATATAAACGTCCGTTGGGGTAGCGTTCTCGGCCTAAAAATAAGCCTTGTAAATTGCTTTCAGTACCGCCGGAGGTGACATAGCCATGATAATCTTCATCGGGTGGAAACTGGTATAACTCGGCAACAAAACTCAATACCTCACGTTCATACGTCCATGTATATAACACATTATGAATCGCTTCAAACGGATTGCCTAAGTTATTAAAGGGATACAACATGAAGCGTTGTAAGGGGGCTAAAAAGTCCAATTCTAAATTGATTGGATAACCTATCGAGTTTTTAAAAGAAGCAATCTGGCGTTCTAATAAATCTAATTGCTCATTGATAGAACGTAGACTAGGCAATTTGTTCATAATTACGATAGGTGGTGTGTAGTTGTAAATAATGAGATAAGCGTTGCAATGCAGGCGCAATATCTTGACTTGGACAAGCAAAATTTAAACGAATAAAAGGCGTGCCTTGTTTCTGGAAATCAACACTAGGTGCCGTGTTTAACGCATATTGCTTCACGAGTTCAATAGAAGCCGCCAGAGAGTCACGGTCGATGTGGCTAATATCAATGGTGGCAAAGAATCCCGCCAGTGGTTTAGACAACAGCTTAAGCCCATAAGTCTTAATTTCTTGTTGTAATAATTCCCAATTATGCTGCAACATATTGCAGTGTTGCTGAACTAAATAATCCCAGTCTTTTAATAAAATTTCGCCGACCAATTGGCTAGGTAAACTGGTGCAAATATTCATCGTTGCTTTGGCATTGGTCATTTTATCAATATACTTTTCAGGTACGATTAAATAGCCCAAGCGAAAGCCTGCAATTGATAACGATTTAGAAAAACTATTCACGATGAAATGTTCATCTGATAAGTGAATGGCACTTGGAATTTCAGCACCATCTAAAGGTAAGGCTTGATACACTTCATCAAAAATGATCGGTGCGCCTAATGCTGCAATTTCTTCTAATTCTTCTTTAGACAACACTGAACCATGTGGATTGCTAGGCGAGTTAATTAAAATAGCACCGGTTTGTGGAGATAATTGGCGTGTTAAGGCTGGAATATCTAAATGATAATTCGCTGTTAAACGAGCAGTTTGGTAGCGGGCGGCGAATAAGTTGGCATAAATGCGGTAAACAGGATAACAAGAGTCCGGCAAAATAATTTCGCCACTGTTTGCCAATACGGCAAAGGCAATCGCTAATGCGCCCGAAGCACCATCGGTAATGCAAATGCGGTTTGGCGATAAGTCATAGTTAAACTGTTCACCATAATAACGGGCAATCGCCTTGCGTAAACTGGCCAACCCATTAATATCACCGTAAGAAGTATGTGCACTGAGTTCTTTAGGCGTTAAATTTAAGTCCACATGATCAAAGACGTTAAATGAAGAAACACCTTTGCCTAAGTCTAAAGGGGGATACTCCGGTGCAGCCTCACGTAAAAACAGCTCTAACACCTCATCCATTGCTAACGAGGAATAGACTTTATATTCTTGAGTCATTGGTAGCCTACCTTGGTTGAGATTAGCGCAGGTTGTTCGATAGTGAACAGCCTGCACTAAAAAGGCTAAGCGGTTAATGCCGCAATTACTTGTTCGCCCATTTCTGCCGTGGAAACAGTTTTGCACTCTGTAGCGGCAAGGTCTGGTGTGCGGTAACCTAATAAGGCCGTATTCACCGCTTGTTCAATGGCGGTTGCTGCCGCCTCATGACCAAAGGTATGACGGCATAACATTGCTACAGACAAGATGGTTGATAACGGGTTGGCTTTTTGCTGACCGGCAATATCCGGCGCAGTGCCACCGATAGATTCAAATAAACCAAAGCCGTGTGTATTGACACTGGCAGACGGCAATAAGCCAATAGAACCCACTAAACCTGCGCCTAAGTCGCTTAAAATATCGCCAAAGGTATTACAAGCTAATAACACGTCGAAGTATTGCGGTTTTAACACCATTTGCATCGCCATGTTATCCACTAAGATGTCATGACATTCCACTTCTGGATAGTGCGCTGCTTCTTGCGCCAATACATCTAACCAAATATCAAACACATCTTTGATCACATTGCCTTTGTGTACAAAGTGCAAGCGTTTACGCCGTTGTTGTGCCACAGCAAAAGCCCGTTTCACAATACGACGCACTTCGGTTTCATGGTAAAACAACTCTTGCCCTGCCCAGCGACCATGATCATCACGTCCGTGACGCATTTGACCATAGTAAATGCCAGACACCAGTTCACGTACAATAAACAGATCAATATCTTGTTCTTGTGCACTGATTAACGGTGATAAATGGGCAGTGGCAGCAAAGGTACGGATAGGGCGTAAATTCGCAAATAAATCATATTGTTTACGCAAAATACCGATAGGCTCATCTGCAACCGCGCCAAATAAAATAGCCGCTTTAGAACTGGTTTGCAGTTCATTGCATAGGGCTTCAGTCTCTTCAGACAAATAGCGACCGCTTAGCGCGTATTGCTCTACCCCCACTAAATGCTCAGATAATTCAACATCAATGTTAAATTTCTCTGTTACTGCACGCAAAACCGCAGTACCGGCTTGCACAATCTCGGGGCCAATGCCTTCGCCGCCCATTAACAATACGTGGTACTCTGCCATGATTTAGTCCGTGATATAGCCATTTAATGCACTGCGAGCAGCCACATAAGGTGAAGCGAGGTAGACAAAAGAATTCGGATTGCCCATGCGTCCACGGAAGTTGCGGTTAGTAGTTGATAAGCAAGACTCGTTATCGCCTAAAATACCACCATGCGCGCCATAACAGGCTTTACAACCGGGGGACTCGATCACCGCACCACTGTCTAATAAAGGCGCGATTAAATTGTGTTCTGCCATGCGGCGATAAATATTGGTAGAGGCAGGTACCACCAATAATTGCACACCTTTAGCCACTTTTTGCCCTTGCAACACATCAACCACCACTTGGATGTCTTCAAATTTAGCACCGGTACAAGAACCGACGTAAATTTGTGTCACCGGCACATGCTCATCTTTGGTTTGGGTGATGGTGCGCACATTATCAGGACGGTGTGGATACGCCACCATTGCTTGCATGTCTTCAGCTTTATAATGCAATTGTTGGCAGTATTCAAAATCAGGATCAGTGGTGACAGGGTTTAAGGTGGCGTTTGGCGCAACACGGGCTAAATAAGCACGCGCATTGTCAGATAAGGCCATGATGCCGTTTTTCGCTCCTGCTTCGACTGTCATGTTGCATAAGGTCATGCGTTCTTCGGCAGACAATTGGTCAATGGTCGAACCGGTAAATTCAATAGTTTTACCCGACGCGCCATCCATACCAATGTCTTGCAGCAAGCGCAAGATAATATCTTTAGCCAACACATTGGGCGGTAATTGACCATCAACGCGCACTTCAATCACTTCTGGCACGCGGAACCACAATTTACCGACTAAGAACACGTTCAACATGTCCACTAAGCCGACACCTGTACCAAAGGCGTTAAACGCGCCATAGGTCACAGAATGCGAGTCAGTGCCCAAGATCACTTGATTAGGCAACACATGGCCTTGCTCACACATCATGATGTGGCATACGCCGAAGTTTGCACCGTAGGGATAGTAATTTTTAATCTGTTGCTCAGCCGCAAAGTTGTCCATTGCTAAGGCTAGGCGGCGGCTAATGGCATCTTTAGCAGGCACTAAGTGATCTTGAAACAAAGCAATTTTGTCAGGATCGAACACTTTGGCATCGCGCCCAAATTCGGCATAAAACAGTTCACGCAAACTTTCTAATACCGGATCATGGGTAAAACACATATCCACATTGGCTTCTAAAAACTCGCCTGTGGCAACACTTTCTTTGCCAGCAGCGCGGGCTAAAATCTTATGCGTCATGCTTTGTGCTGGCATGATTATGCTCCTAAACCTAAGCGTTGTTTATTGTACTGGGTTAAGCCACCGGCTTGGATGATGTCGGTTAATGGACCAAAGTCACTAAAGTGATATTCTTGACCCTTGACTGTAAACACCCGTTGTTCCACATCCACACTGACTTCAGTGCCGACAATCGCTTCATCAAATGGATGATCGTAAATAATCGGTAATAACAAGCCCATGTTGACGCAATTACGGAAGAAAATACGGGCAAAGCTACGCGCAATCACCACTTTTGCTCCTGCATAAGCTAAGGCTTGTGGTGCAGTCTCACGACTAGAACCACAACCGAATTCGCGGCCAGCAAAGATGACGGTGAAAGGAGAGTTTTTAGTCTTGGGATCGACAAAGGGCGGTTCTGCTTGGTAGTCAATTAATGCAATGCTCGCCAAATGGTCACGGCCTTCATACGGCTCAAAACGACCCGGAGACATCACATCGGTATCGACAAAATCGCCACAATAAAAAGCTTTGCCTTGAATAAGCGTCTGCATACGATGTCCTAAAGTTAATATCGGTGGTTAGTGCAATTAAAGGTGTTTGTTTGCTTTAATCACATACAGTTTATGGGGTAAAAAGAAGCCTAAGCAACTGCTGTGTTGTGTAAACCTTTCTCTGCAACATAGGCTTGAATATCTTCGCTGGTCAGCCAACGATCTCGAGTCTTGGCGTACTCTAATAACGCGGCAACATCGTCTGTGCTAGCCTGTAGCCCTAATTGTTCCAGCATGTAACGCGCATTCGCCATGCCGCTGGTAGGGCCAATCAATACATCTTGGTAACGCCCTAACTCGCTGGCAGGTACCGCAGAAAACACATAATCTTCAAACGCAGTGCCTAAGGCTTTGGCTTTCAATACCGCAGCGGAGTGCGTGCCTGCGGAAGTAGCAAAGGCTTGTTGACCAATTAAGGGCGCAGTGACGGCAATCGATGTATCTGTGTAACGTGCAAGGGCTTGGCAGTAAGGATATAAGGCTGATAAATCATGATGCTTATTGCCTGCTTGATTGAGCAGGAACACGACTTGCTCTAAGGGAGTATTGCCGGTGCGTTCACCAATGCCTAAAAAGGCACCACTAATCGTATCTGCGCCTGCTTGTGCAGAGGCAATCGCATTAGCAACGCTTAAACCTTTGTCATTATGACCATGCCATATAATATCGACCGTGTTGCGTGCATTATGTTTGACTAAATACTGCGCAATAAATTCGGTTAAAGCAGCTGCACCATCAGGCGTGCTATCGCCAACAGTGTCACAAATCGCCACATCAGTGATACCGGCAGTTAAAGCGACATCCATCACTTGTTCCAGATCACGAGGCGGGGTGCGTGAACCATCTTCTAAACTAAAGCCAAAAGGTGTTTTGTGCTCAATTAAATAATCACCGGTTGCTTTAAGCTGGCTTAAGACTTTTGTAAAATCCCAGCTCTCTATTTTTCGCCGTAACGGACTCACGCCTAAAAACAGTTCGGCACGCACATTTACATCAGGAAATTCTTGTTTTAACCGTGCAATAGGTTCTACATCGGAAACCAGCATACGTGCTAGAAAATTAATATTGGCCTTAATATTCAAGGCTTGTGCATGTGCGACTAACGCTCGGCAGTCATCAAATTCTTGTTGTGAGATCGCCGGAAAACCGATCAAGATGGAATAAGACCCCACTTTTGCGCTCAGTTCTAATAATTCTTTTTTTTCCGCTAAGGTTGGCTTACGTGCATACGCGCCTTGTATGCCATCACGGATGTCATCTTCTATACGTGTATGTTGTAATTGCGTAGCTGGAGTGGGATTCCAAGTGTATAAAAAATCATGGATATTGGCTGTACTCATGAAAAAAGCCCATTATTTGAAGATCGGATTTTCGCTAATTGATGCAGGTTGTTGGTACATTAACTAACTAAAATGACCAATGTACCAATAGTCATGTCTAGCCTACCGAGA
>QKBZ01000099.1 GCA_003245895.1 Beggiatoa sp. | reverse complement strand
TCATGTAACAAAATGACAACACGAAATACTCCGATGAAAAAAGCATTTTTTCAAAGTGGAAGTTTTCGTGTACCTATTGCCGAGTGTTTTCTTTTTATTTTGGCTATTGACTGGGTTATAACAGGGCGGATAAGGCGTAAGCCGCCATCCGCCGTCGGTGGCTTGGTTCAAGCTTTAAGCGCGTGATGTCGGATGACGGCTAACGCCTTATCCGACCTACAAACACGCTTAACTTAATGGCAATGACCAAAATGGTGGGAACAAGAAAACATGGTGGAATACGGCTTGCGCCTATTCCACCCTACAATTCATCTTATTTGCCGAGGTCGCCGCTGTTTTCTCAAACCCAGCCTTTTGCAAACGTTGATAAAAATTCATCAAAATACCTGCTGTCGCGCCCCAAATGCGTCGTTGTTGATATTGCAAAACATAATGCACGCGACTGAAATCGGCATGTTGCATACGCACTTGTTCATAATGGCGCGGTTCAACAACAAAATTCAAAGGCACTTCAAATGCGTCTGCCACTTCAAAACTGTCTAGTGTCAGTTGAAAGCCTGTGCGGACAAAACCAATAATGGGCACAATTAAAAAACCGGTTGCTGTTTCATAACTGTCTAAATAACCCGCGACTTCGATAAACTCACGCTGTAAACCGATTTCTTCTTCCGTTTCGCGCAAAGCAGTTTCCAGTAAACTGTGATCTGTCGCATCATAACGCCCACCCGGTAAGCAAATTTGCCCAGGGTGGTGATGTAAATGATCGGTGCGCTGAGTCAGGATTAAATGAAAGCCATCGGCGCGTTCGACTAGCGGGAGTAACACCGCAGCCGGTTGTAGAGATTGACCAGACCGCATTGAGCGATGTTCAGGATTTAAATCATAATCCCCACGTCGCTGGGGTTGTTCGTGTTCTGCAAGTGCAGCGCAGATTAAAGAACGTGTTAGCATAACCCAAGAACCTTATGATTGTGTTGTCATGTCGCTTGGCAAATAATTAAAGCCATCGCATGTTGTTTTATTCTTTTGTTAGCCTAGTGTATTTAGCTTTAGCATGGTAGGACGATCACGCTATTTTCTAAGCGTCTTTCATCACTATGGGTGATAACATGGTGAAATGTAAGGGCTTGCTGGCTAAAACTTTGCTTTTTACAGGCCACCATTATGCTGTGTTGTGCGGGCTGATTAGGTCAATAATCACGCCTTGTATTAAGCCATCTGCTAAACAGCAATATTGTGTGCTTTCTCCAACCGTGCAACACCGATACAATAAGCCATTCCACTTAACGCAATAAGGGTTAAGCCTGCGCGTTAAGGCGCAATGCAGATCAGCTATTTTTTCTCTTTAATTAATTTAACGCTGGATATTAGGAGTCAATGACTGCAAACATATTAGATGGTAAAGCCATTGCGGCTGAATTACGCCAACACATTCGCCAACAAGTACAAGCCCGCCTCGCTGCGGGTCAACGCGCACCAGGCTTGGCTGTGGTATTGGTCGGAGATGATCCGGCTTCGCATATTTACGTCAGTAATAAACGTAAAGCTTGTGAAGAAGTGGGTTTTGTTTCCAGTGCGCATCACTTAGCGGCGGATACCCCAGAAGCGGCGTTATTAGCCTTATTAGACGAATTAAACGAAAATCCAGAAATACATGGCATCTTGGTGCAATTACCGCTACCGGCACATATTGATAGCGATAAAGTGATTGAACGCATTGTTCCTCATAAAGATGTTGACGGGTTTCACCCTTATAATGTGGGACGTTTAGCGCAACGTCGCCCTTTATTACGTTCTTGCACACCAAAAGGCATCATGACCTTATTGGCACGTACAGGCATTGAGTTAACGGGGTTAGATGCGGTCATCATTGGACAATCTAATATTGTCGGGCGGCCAATGGCGTTAGAATTGTTAGCAGAACGCTGTACTATTACCGTGTGTCATAGTCGTACCCGTAATTTGGCAGAAAAAGTGGGACAAGCACAAATCGTGGTCGCTGCGGTTGGCGTACCAGAATTGATTCAAGGTGCTTGGATTCAACCCGATGCCATTGTGGTTGATGTGGGTATGAATCGCCTAGCTGATGGTCGCTTATGTGGGGATGTGCAATTTAACACCGCTGCCCAACGTGCCAGTTGGATTACACCGGTACCGGGTGGAGTTGGCCCGATGACGATTGCCAGTTTGCTAGAAAATACTTTGCAAGCTGCGCAACTCGCACAGTGATCAGCTTATTTACTCTTACACTTCGTCTCAGCCCAGCAGCGACCTGATGTCTGGGTGAGACAAGCCCCGAGGTCACGCAGCATGAAACAGGAATTTGGGGATCGAAATGTCATTGAGCCATTGGAGCGGCTAAAGGCACTGAATCAAATTGGTGTTGCTTTATCGGCTGAAAAAAACGGTACCCGTTTGCTAGAACGGATTTTAGAAGAAGCCAAGCGCATCACCTTTGCCGATGGGGGAACTTTATACACCCGCACCGATGATGACCATTTGCAGTTTGAAATTATGTTGACGGACAGTCTGCATATTCGCAAAGGTGGTACCAGTGGCGAGCCGATCCCTTTTGCGCCCTTACCCATGTACACCGAACAACACGAGCCTAATCTAAAAATGGTGGCAGTGTGTGCGGCCTTGCGTGGCTCGACGATTAATATTCCTGATGCCTATACCAATACCGAGTTTGAGTTTTCCGGCACACGGAAATTTGACGAACAAACCGGTTATCGCTCGCAATCTTTCCTCACGGTGCCGATGAAGGATAATGAGGATGAGGTGATAGGCGTGCTGCAATTGCTCAATGCACGTAATCCGCACAGTGGTGACATCACCGTTTTCAGCGCGTTTGATCAGGAGTTAGTGGAGTCGCTAGCGTCGCAAGCTGCGGTGGCCTTGGTTAACCAACGCTTATTAGAAGAACAACGCGCCTTATTTGAAGCCTTTATTGAGTTAATTGCGAATGCAATTGATGATAAATCACCGTATACCGGTGGTCATTGTCGGCGCGTGCCAGAATTAACCAACATGCTGGCAGATGCTGCTGCTGATGTGCAAGTCGGGCCGTTAAAAGACTTCCGTATGAATGATGAAGAGCGCTATGAATTGCGCGTAGCGGGTTGGTTGCATGATTGCGGCAAGATTACGACACCGGAATATGTGGTCGATAAAGCGACTAAATTAGAAACGATTTTTGATCGGATTGCGGTGATCGATACCCGTTTTGAAGTGGTGAAACGGGATGCTGAAATTGCATTGTTAAAACAACAAGTTGCTGCTTTGAAACAAGGTCAAGCGTTTGATGAAGTGGCTGCTGCACAGCAATTGCACGCGGAACATGAAACCCTAGAAGCAGAACGTGCCTTTTTGCGACATTGCAATGTGGGCAGCGAGTTTATGGCAGATGAAGATAAGGCGCGTGTATTGCAAATTGCCCAACGTCGTTGGCACAATGTCGATGAAGTGGATGTAGCATTTTTATCTGAAGATGAGGTGTATAACCTCAATATCTCTCGTGGCACTTTAACGCCAGAAGAACGGCAAATTATTAATTATCATATTGTTGCCACGATCAATATGTTAGAAGCTTTACCGTATCCACGTTATCTGCGTAATATTCCTGAATATGCGGGCGGCCATCATGAACGCATGGATGGTAAGGGCTATCCTAAAGGTTTAACCCGCAATCAAATGTCGGTGCAAGCGCGGGTGATGGGGATTGCTGATATTTTTGAGGCATTAACGGCAGGCGATAGGCCGTATAAAAAGGCCATGAAATTATCTGAAGCCTTAACCATTCTAGGCCGTATGAAATTAGATAATCATATCGACCCCGATTTATTTGATGTGTTTATTCATAAAGAAGTGTATTTAACTTACGCACACAAATTTTTACGTCCTGATCAAATTGATGAAGTGGATGTGACTCAATTACCAGGTTATAACCCATTGCCAACACATTGAGCGAATACGGTGTGCTGATTAAAGGAAGTTGCGTTATTTTGTTTATATATGCGCGTTTTTGGCTGTGTGTATTCGCCTGTGTTTACCTGCAAGCAGCGTGGGCAGTCGATGCTAATCCTGAGCAGTTGCGACAATTAGAAGTGCGGATTCGTGCTTTGCAAAGTCGCATGCACGATACGCAAACTGAATATGGTCAATTACAGCAACAATTACAGCAAAGTGAGGAAACCATCGGCGAAATCGTCGAACGCATTAAGCAAATTAATATCGATTTAGCTGAGCAACAAGCACATTTAGCTGAATTACAGCAACAACGTGCGCAGCAACTGCAACAATTAGCAGCACAACGCACGGTATTAGCGCGGCAAATTCAAGCAGCCTATATCATTGGGCGGCAAGATTATTTAAAATTGTGGTTAAATCAAGAAAGCCCCGATCATATTGGTCGCTTATTAACTTATTATGATTATTTTAATCGGGCGCGTGCCAATCAAATTGAAATTATTAACGATACCTTGGCACAAATTGATACTTTAGAAAAAGCCATCGCTCGCGAAAACACACGTTTAAATGAATTAATCAACACCTTAAACAGTCGCAAAACGGCACTAGAAGCCAGCCAAACCGAACGCCAAGGCATTCTGTCAGAACTTGCCACGACCTTAGCCAGCCAAGAATCTGAATTAAAACGTTTGCAAGAAGATAAACAGCAATTAGGCGTTTTAATCGGCAGCTTAGACGATGCGTTAAAAGATTTACCACAGCCCAAAACCGAGCCTTTTGCTAAATTGCGCGGACAATTACCCTTACCCGTTCAAGGTAAAATTAGCCGTCAATTTGGCTCTCAAAGAGCGGGTAGACTGAAATGGCAGGGGGTATTAATAACTGCTAATCTTGGAGATAAAGTGACAGCGGTTGCGGATGGTCGTGTGGTATTTGCAGAATGGTTTCGTAATTTAGGCTTATTAGTCATTTTAGACCACAACCAAGGCTATATGACCTTATATGGCTATAATCAAAGTCTCGCTGTCAAAGTCGGTGACTGGGTTCGCGCAGGTACTGAATTAGGCAGTGTAGGGGAGAGCGGAGGACAAGCACAACCAGCATTGTATTTTGAAATTCGCCGTCGCGGTGAACCGATTGATCCAAAACAGTGGTTGCAAAAAAACTGACTCGTCACGCTGTTGCAAAGCTGCTTGCCTTTTGCGTGCGGTAGGCATAGGGTATTCTGAGCACAACCATTATTAACATAAAGCATGCATTATTGATTGAACAACGGCATACCGAAACACACATGCGTCACCACAGAAAGATTGCGTTTGTTGCGGGCTATGTCGGTGTATGGAGAATTGTATGAAAGTCCTGTCACGTCATTTACCTACCTTTTTGATTGGTGCTGTTTTAGGCACTTTTATCGCGTTAGGTAGTAGTGTATTTGCAAATCGTGATGAAACCGAACCGAGTCAGGTGATTCCGTTTGAAGATTTACGCGCGTTTACTGAAGTATTTCAACGCATTAAAAATGACTATGTGGAAGAAGTTGACGACAAAACCTTATTGCAAAATGCAATTCAAGGCATGTTAACTGGCTTAGACCCACACTCTAATTACTTAGACGAAGAAGCCTATCAAGAGTTACAAATTGGCACTACTGGCGAATTTGGTGGTTTAGGCATTGAAGTAGGTATGGATAATGGCTTTGTCAAAGTCATTGCACCGATTGATGATACCCCAGCCAAACGCGCAGGCGTGCAAGCGGGTGACATGATCATTCGCTTAGATGATAAACCGGTTAAAGGTATGACCTTAAACGACGCGGTTAAAGTGATGCGCGGCAAACCGGGTACGCCGATTCGTTTAACGATTGTGCGCGAAAACGAAGATAAACCGCTGCAAATTGAAATTGTGCGCGACATTATCCAAGTGAAAAGCGTTAAAAGCCAAATGTTAGAAAATGGTTATGGTTATGTACGTGTCAGCCATTTCCAAGCCCATACGGGTAACGATTTAAGCAAAGCCTTAGAAAGCTTAAAAACAGAAAATGGTGGCAACTTAAAAGGCTTAGTGTTGGATTTACGCAATAACCCTGGTGGCGTGTTAAATGCTGCGGTATCGGTGTCGGATAGTTTCTTAACCGATGGCTTAATTGTCTACACCGAAGGTCGGGTTGATGATGCGTATTTGAAATTTAAAGCCAGACCTAAAGATGAATTAGACAATGCGCCTATGGTGGTGTTAGTTAACGGTGGTTCAGCCTCCGCTTCTGAAATTGTTGCCGGTGCATTGCAAGATCATAAACGTGCAGTGATTATGGGTAGCAAAACCTTTGGTAAAGGCTCAGTGCAAACCATTATCGGCATGAATAACAATTCAGCCTTAAAATTAACCACTGCTCGCTACTACACGCCGTCTGGTCGTTCTATTCAAGCACAAGGTATTGTGCCTGATATTGAATTAAGCCAAGTGGAATTAAAAGCGAAAACGCAAGACTTAGACTTAAGTCTAAAAGAAGCGGATTTAGCAGGTCATTTAAATAATGGCAATGAAACTGATGCCTCAGGTTCTACAGACACAACTGATCCGCATGCGGAAACTAAAGCAGAGAATGAAAAAGAGCCAGCCTTATCAGAAACAGATTATGCAGTACATGAAGCCTTAAACTTATTAAAAGGCTTAAGCATTATCGAAGCACGTCGCTCAGCAGCAGCGATGTAAGCCATTGGGTGCAGTTGCGTAGGGTTGTGTCGCGCAACTGCACTTCTAGTGACATGATTCCCCCCAATTCAATCACCTGTTAAGGAATGCAAATGCCTACGGTATTAGTCCCTTTAGCGCAAGGTTGTGAAGAATTAGAAGCCGTCACCATCATTGATTTACTACGCCGCGCAGGTATTGAAGTTGTAACTGCGGGTTTAGAAACCGAAGTCGTGTCTGTCACGGCAAGCCGTGGTGTAGTCTTAATGCCGGATACCACATTAGATGCCGTGTTAGAACAGTCATTTGACATGATTGTGTTGCCCGGTGGCGTGGCAGGTGCTAAGCATTTAAACCAAGACCCACGTATTCACCGTTTATTAAAAACACTGCACGAAGCGGGTCACTACACCGCCGCGATTTGTGCCGCCCCTAAAGTGTTAGCCTGTGCTGGATTATTAGATAACCGTCAAGCGACGTGTTACCCCGGTACGCTAGATTTACAACAATTTCCCACCGTTAAATTAATTCCTGATCCCGTGGTATGGGATGATAAGGTCATTACTTCTCGTGGTCCCGGCACGGCAATGGATTTTGCCTTAACCTTAATTGAAAAATTAATGGGGACTGAAACTCGCCAACACGTTGAAACAGGATTAGTTCGTGTCACTTAAAACTTACTCTGACTATGATTTATGTGAAAAATTAGTGCAGTGTTATCGCTGGATGCGACAAAACGGCATTAATGATTCACATAGTGGTAACGCCTCGGTACGCGCTGGAGATAGAATTTGGGTTACACCAACCGGTGCTTGTGCTGACAGTTTACAAGTTGAAGATTTAATCACTTGTCGTCTTGGCGATACGATACCCGAAGGTGCTTCTTTAGACGCGCCTTTGCACTTAGCGGTCTATGAGAAAAACCCAGAAGCACAAGCTGTGTTACACAGTCATGGCCCTCATACGGTTGCCTTGACATTCAACGGTGAAGACTTCGTGCCCCCCGATTTTGAAGGCAATTATTACTTCTCCTCAGTGCCTGTCATCACCATTCCTTATGAGCAATATGTTGAACAAGCCCCTGAAAAGGTGTCTGATGTATTGGCAAAACACAAGATTACGGTGGTGCGCGGTCATGGTGTCTATGCGCAAGGCAGCACCTTAAATTTTGCTTATAAATGGACATGCTCGTTGGAACTGTCGGCAAAAACGACGTTTATTGCGCGTCAGGCGGGGACTTTGTTGGTTTAAAATGTCTTGTTTATGACTTTAGATTGTCACACAGTCGTAAATTAGTTTCTGCTATTGCGCAGAATCTCACAGAGTTTTCGTGTTGCCCACGGTACATCCATGTAGCTTAGGGCTACTCAATATCTTGGAGAGATAATTAAAGTCATGCCCTGAGGATCCACCTTGTTCAAAGACTGCGCACTATCGCTGCTACGTCATTGCTCTCCGATATGACTTAACTCTGCTGTATACTGTATACCTTGCTTGTCGTATGATGCTTATATTCTGTAAGCCCACACCACAAGCTTGCAGGTGAGCAGCTATTGGGAACTAATCGACCTTGCTTCGCTCTCGCTGTCTCGCAGTGGATGAGTCTAAGACGTTCCGACGAATACAAATTACATCTGTCAATTTCCATTACATGATTACTTCACTTACAAGATTTTGAAAGTTGGCATAGTTATGTGCTTGTTTTAATCACAGTATTGATATTATAAATATAAAAAGTTAGGATATGGAGAGTTATAGAGTCATGTACTATCTAAAATTAGGCTGATTTTTTTACTAAAATAGTTTTCAAGAAGTGTTTCCTTTAATTAACTATTTGTTTTAACAGCAAAGCTTATGTCGCTGCCGAAACCACCTTCTCATTCTCAAGACACCTTTGAGTATATTAAATCAATTGTAAAGCAATTTCTTTCTTTTAGAGGAGTGATAAAGTTTACAGCATCTGTTTTTATTGGAATAATTGCTTTTATTAAAAGCTATGGTTTTTTTTCTTTTTT
>QKBZ01000064.1 GCA_003245895.1 Beggiatoa sp. | reverse complement strand
CAACCACACGTCCCTCGCAAGCTAAATATAAAGGGTCATAGCCCAACATATCGCATACAGTTTGCACTTCGGGGCGAATCGGGATGGCGGTTTGTTCCATGCGTAAGCTGTATTGGCTGGCTTGGGCGCATTCATGCAATACAGTGGCTAAGCCGCCGCGTGTTGGGTCGCGCATAAAACGTAATTTTTCTTCAAAAGGCAATAGAGCAAGCGTTAAGGGCAATACGCTGGCTGCATCAGATTTTAACTCGCCGCGTAAACCAAATTGCTCACGGGCTAACATTACGGCAATGCCATGATCACCCACTGAGCCACTGACTAGAATGACATCGCCTGCTTGAATCTGTTTGATACCCAGCGGACTACGTGCAACACGTCGCCCTACGCCAGTTGTTGCGAAATAAACGCCGCTCCCTTCACCGCGTCGCAATACCTTGGTATCGCCTGCTACAATCGCAACATCTAACGCACGCGCGGCTTCTGCCATGCTGCACACTAAGCGTTCCAATTGCTCAACAGAAAAACCTTCTTCGATAAAGGCATTTAGCGTTAAATAACAAGGCACAGCACCGGATACGGCTAAATCATTGGTGGTACCGTGTACGGCTAACGAACCGATATTGCCATTGGGAAATTCTAAGGGCTGTACGGTAAAACCATCTGTGGTGATCACCAATTCTGCCGCTGACCACGGCAAGGTGACGGCATCGGTTTGGGTATCTAAGCTGCTATGTTGCAAGTGACGGGTGAAAATCTCCTCGATTAATTCTCGCATCAACCGCCCACCGTTACCGTGTGCCAAACTGATATGCGTATCTTGCATGAGTGTGTCTCTATGTTTTTTGTAACTATTCAGACCCCATCTCGTTCCCACGCGCCTTGCGTCACTGCCATTAAGTTAAGCAATATTGTAGGTCGGATAAGGCGACAGCCGTCATCCGACAGCGGGCGCTTGAAGCTTGATCCAAGCCAGTGACGGCGGATGACGACTAACGCCTTATCCGCCCTACAAGACTGTGCAAAGCCTTAACTTAATGGCAGTGACACGTCTTGCGTGGGAGCCAGAAGATAAGCAAAACTGAATAGTGACTGTTTTTTTAAGCGTATTTTTCAGCGATCACACAAGGTGTTGCCGTTTCATATCAGGCATAATATCACTGATTTTTAATCTTGCCTGCGGATTACGGCACCGCTCAGCAGGCTTACACAGTGATAGTAAAATAGTGTCAATCCAACTAGACACGCTGTATGCTTGTCTCATTTTTTTCGCATCCGACTATAAGACTTTGTCAACCATGTCCCAAAAACACATTATTATCGCGTATACCGATACGGGTGGCGGACACAAAGCAACGGCACTTGCTCTAAAAACTGAACTAGAACAAACGCATGGGCATAAGGTGTCGTTGGTCAATGTTTATCAAGACATCATTGCTGAGTTTGACATCATTCGCCGCTATTCCCCTTATAACGGAGAGCAGATTTATAATGATTTTGTGTTGGGCAAAGGCTGGTCAGGCTTATTTTGTCTAGCCTTTTATGGCACCGTGATGTTAAACATCCGCCTATTTATGCGTCAAGGTGTTGCCAACATGGAGGCTTATTGGCGCGAACACCGCCCCGATTTAGTCATTTCGGTCATGCCTTTATTAAATCAAGCATTGCGTGCCAGTCTGCAAAAGCAGTCTATTCCGTTTATGGTGGTGTTAACCGATTTCTGTGAGCCACAAAAATACGTGTGGTTTCCACGCGGTGACGATTATGACATCGCTTGCGGTACAGAGGCTGCTTATCAAGCAACGCTCAATAAACCGCATGCTGCGGAAAAAATACTGCAAACGTCGGGTTTAATTGTTCACCCTAAATTTTATGCGCCTGCATGCAGCAATATCGCAGAGGAGCGCGAAAGCCTAGGTTTAAACCCTGATTTAACGACCGGTTGTATGTTATATGGCGGTATGGGGTCTTGGCATATGCTAGAGCTGGCGCAAGCGTTGGCCAATTTAGAAACGACAACACCCATTCAAATGATTTTTTTGTGTGGACATAATCAAGCCTTAGCCAGTGCGTTAGCAGACTTATCGTTACCGTATCCGCATTTTATCTGTGGCTACACCCAGCGTGTGCCGTATTTTATGCAGTTGGCAGATTTCTTTATTGGTAAACCAGGGCCTGGTTCTGTGAGTGAGGCACTGTTAATGGGCTTACCTTTGTTGCTGGATCGTAAAAATTTATTACTACAGGAAAAATATAATTTAACGTGGGTGAAACAGCATCAAGTTGGCTTTGATTTCAATGGAGTACGCGAGTTTCGCAAGGTGGCACAGCAATTTCTCATGCCTGAAACACTGCGTAAACTGCAACAGCAAGTCTCGCAATTGCCAAAAAACCGCGCTTTGTTTGAGGTTACACCACTGATCGAACGATTATTAAACTAAGGGCGGCGCTATTCACACACCGCCCAGCACAGCCTTATTTTAACTGCCAATTGCCAATATCCGCATTAACACCCGTCCCATCGCGTTGACCGTCCGCGCCTTGGCTCCATAAATCAAACTCGCCTTGTACACCTGGGCTTAAGTATTGATATTGGAAACCCCAAGGGTCTACTGGCACGCTGTCCAAATAACCGCCTTCTTTCCACTGTTTTGGCTCCGGCATACCGGTTGGTTTGGTGACTAAGGCTTCTAAACCTTGATCAGTGGTGGGGTAGACGTAGTTATCGAGTTTATACAGTTTTAACGCCGCTTCAACGGCGCGGATGTCTTGCTTCACTTTCACGATGCGGGCTTCATCAGGACGGCTCATGATCTTAGGCACTACTAAGGCGGCTAATACACCTAAGATCACCACCACAACCATCACTTCAATTAAGGTAAAACCGTTGCGCATCGGTTTCATCACAGCTTTTGACATAATTCACAATTCCAGACTGAAAATAATAAAGTGGTTTAAGCGTAGGGGATTCCGTGTCGGCTGACAAGCAAGTGGAGCTTGTAGGATGGGCTGACGAAGGATAGCCCCTCGTTGACCGCGATTGATGGGCTTCGTGCCTCAGCCCATCCTACGTGTTAAGTTCAGAACAAAAAACTAATGTCGGATGACGGCTAACGCCTTATCCGACCTACAACACAGGCCGCTAATAACCCTTAATTGCAAAGTCAATTATTGAATGTAATTCACTTTATTTATGACAAACTTATTACCATAAAACAAATAGACTGTTTTACATTTTGCAAAAAGCAGTATTTACATTAAAATCAATTATATTAATACCGCTAATCTACTCACTTTATTACCAGTATTTCTGTTCACCTACTTCAACTAAGGGCATTCTAGGTATATCATTTATCTGTGTCAGATTTATTATCATTTTGACAATTAGACAATATAAGATAACATGATGATTGAAAAGGATTCTTGTTTGGTAATCAAGGGAGGACAACGCCCTATCTCTCATGACATCTGCAACTCGCTATGCAGACAAGACTCAAGTGTGATGTAAATCCACTTCCGTACGTTACTATTTTGAACACCACTCACAACGCCCTTTCACAGTAACGTGCGTTTATGTATCACATTGTATAAACAACGCTCAGTCTCACAAGCTCGCTTAAATGAATAACAATCACCCACACGACAAGGCAGACTGAGACCAATAAAGGAAACAATAATGATGACTTTCAATGCAGCCCCAGGTTTAGCAGAACAAATTGCCGATCACTTAGGTCAGATGATTATTCGGGAAGAATTAAAACCCGGTGAACGGATTCAAGAAGTGAAGGTGACTAAAGCCCTTAACGTGAGTCGTGGTTCTGTACGTGAAGCCTTGTTGATTTTAGAACGCCGTTATTTAATCCATAACATCCCACGTAAAGGTGCAGTCGTTACCGAATTTACCAAGGAAGATGTGCAAGGCTTATATGAGATCATTGGCTGCTTATATGGCTTAATGGGTCAATATTTGGCAAATGCGTGGCAGACCGAAGAAGATTTAAAGCCTTTTGACGAATTAGTCGCGCAAATGGAAGCTGCTATTGAGCACAATGATCCGACAGAGTTATATAACTTGTCGTTTAGCTTTTCTGAACTGGTACGCAACTTAGTGGATAACGTGTTCTTAAACGAGACGTTGCAGAATTTACGCCCTGCTTTCAGCCGCATTTTTTACAGAATGTTACACCATCAGCAACGTGCTGAAGACTCAAGCTACATTATTGATTTTATTAAAGAGTCAATGAACCATGTTAGAGCGCGTGCAGTCGATAAAAACCGCGAGCTAGTTAAGAACTACTTTGCTAAACAATGCGTTTTTGCTTTGCAATATTATCACACGACCCCTACAGAAAATGTGATTTAGCTTTTTCTGACCGATTCAGTGACTCTGAATCAGGTTAATTAGGCTTTACACACCTGATTCAGAAATTGAGGCGCAACCCCTTCGCTCTAGTGTGTTATAACACCATCAACACGCGCTCATGCCCTGTCAATTCTTCATATAAAGCATCTAATTGCTGGCGACTTTGTGCAACAAAAGGAACCGTGACAGCAATATATTTCCCGCCTTTGCTAGGACGTGTCGTAACGTCTTTTTCAGCAAATTCTTGGGTGTGGTGACGCACAATCTCCAATACCAACGCATAAAAATCATCTGTGGCACTCCCCATCACTTTTATCGAAAAGTCACAGGGAAACTGCATTAATGATTCTTGTTCTGTCTCGTGATGTTCAGTCATGATGCTTACTCGGTCATAGGGCTTTTATCAATGGTGGGTGTTCATATTACCTGCCTTTTAGCGGGTAAATAAAGCCATTGATTCAACATGCGAGGTTTGCGGGAACATATCCATCACGCCAGCTTGCACTAATTTAAAGCCTTTTTCGTGCACTAAAATGCCCGCATCACGCGCTAAGGTCGCGGGATTACAGGAAACATAAACAATACGTTGTGTGTTTTTTAAGGCCAGTTGCTGAATAATTTCTTGCGCCCCACTACGTGGTGGGTCTAATAAAATATGGCTATAAGACTGTTGTAACCATGCTTGTGATATGTCGCGCTCGGCTAAATTAGCCACATGGTAACTGACATTATTAATGCCTTGACGCTGTGCATTGGCTTGAGCGCGTGCCACTAATTGCGTGTCGCCTTCTACGCCAATCACTTCACGGGCGTGTTTAGCCAAGGGTAGGGTAAAATTGCCTAAGCCACAAAATAAATCTAATACCGTATCTGTTTCGCCAAAATCCAACCATGCTAAGGCTTGCGGAATCATTTGCCGATTAATCACAGCATTCACTTGGGTAAAGTCGCTGGGGGCAAATTGCACGCTCACGCCATAATCAGGCAATTGATAAGATAAGCTGGTTAATGGCTGTTCTGGTGGCCATAACGGCGTGACAGAGTCCATGCCTCCTGGTTGTAAGTACAGGTAAAAGTCATAAGCTTGGGCAAAGCTTTGCAGCAACTGCAAATCCACTTCAGGTAAAGGTTTTAAATTGCGCAACACTAAGGCAATGTGTTCATCACCTGCCGCGACTTCGATTTGTGCAATCTGGTCTTTTTGCTCTAACTGACCTAAACATTCACGCAACGCGGTGATACGCTCCCCGACACGCGGATGCAGCACGTCACAGCGTGTTAAATCTGCCAGAAAGCGATTTTTCTCTTCTCGGAAGCCGACTAACACGCTCTCTTTTGCTACCACATAACGCACGCCTAAACGCGCTTTTTGCCGATAGCCAGAGACAGGGCCACGCAACGGTGCTGCCACAGATTGCGGTGTGACACGTCCAATATGTTCAAATTGCTCTAACAATACAGCTTGTTTCATGGCAATTTGCGCATCAGGTGCCATATGTTGCAAGCTGCAACCGCCGCAAATGCTGGCGTGTGGGCATAAAGGCTCGATGCGATCTGGCGCGGATTCCAATACTTCGACCGTGCTGCCTTCGTCGAAACGACGTTGCTGTGATAAGTAGCGAAACATCACGGTTTCGTTAGGTAAACTGCCAGAGATAAAGGTAGTTTTGCCATCTAAATGGGCAATACCACGCCCATCGTGGGCTAAACTGTCGATGCTGGCTTGGACGGGGTCTTGAGGTAAAGATTTTCTACGAGAACGACGGGACATGCAGGTTCCTGTAACAACGAAAAAGGAGGGGGGTAGTTAACAGGTTGACCTAAGGTGTGGCGAGCACAGGTGGCAATTTTGCCAGTGCATCTAACATTAATTGGGTTTCTTCTCCAGCAACCCCATCAACCTGTAACCCATTTTTTTTCTGGAAAGCCATTAATTGCGCACGCAAGTCATTATCAAAACGGGGGGAGAGACTTACGTTTTCTAAAGACTCACCTTGTACAGCCGCTAAACGCTTGCGTAACCACTGTATATTTTCGCCTTTGGTTCCGGCTTGCACGATAGGTATTGGCATCGCAGCCGGTTGCCAAAATAATAATAATTGGCCTAACCAATAATTATTGATGGACTTTAAGTCGAATTGATGGCGTTGTCCGGCAAAGTCTAAAATAGCGGTGTTTTCTGATAAAGCAGTGACCACAACATGATGTTGCTCACCGTTATCGGTGATTAATTCAATCACAGCAGGTCGGTTGTATAAGCGTAAATCCGCCCAACTGCCGGTTTTATATAAACAAGCTAAGCCAACCGAGGCGGCGTACTCACAAGCGGTGACATTTTGTTTAGCTTGATACGTTTCTGACCATAAACCGAATAAAGTGCCAAATGCACTATTGGTATCGCTTTGCACTGTGTCGCTGCTTAATAATTTTTTCAGCGCGGTACTGTTTTCCACCGGTAAAGCGGATGTTTCAGCGGTTTCGGTTTCATCTAATGCGGGTTCAGTTGTAGCAGTATCAGTTGTTTCATCGCCTGCTGTTGACGCAGCCGTGTTGCTATCTTCATTACCCACTGCGTCCGCACTGATCACACCGGGTTCAGGTTCTTCTACCGCTTGAAAAGCAGTGTCGTCTAATGCCGCTATGTCCTCAACACCGACTTCTTCACCCGTGGCAATAGGCAAATCATTTGGGCGAGGTTCTACTGTCAGTGGAATTGACTCAGATTCTGTTGGTAAGGTCACTGCGTGCGTGACAAACGGATTATTGGCAAAAAACTGTTGTGCTTGTGGCGATAAGAGCCAAAAGCCGCTGGAGACCAGCAGAACGCCTGCGAACACAACGCTCAACGTGGCATACAGCCAATCTTGCAGAAAAACATTATGCCCTGTCGTGATGCCCATCACTTCGCGTACCGCACGGCGCACAATGCCGGTATCGATGGCGCGACGGTTGTTGACGTAACCACCTAACAAGGCACGATCACAAATGATATTGATTAAGCGTGGAATACCACCCGACTCGCGAAACACTTTGCGCATCGCGCCACGGGTAAATAATGGCTCGCGTGCGCCGCTGATAGCTAAGCGGTGATTAATATAGGCTTGGGTGTCGCGACTGGATAAAGGTAATAAATGATAGCGGGCGGTAATGCGCTGCGATAATTGGCGCAAGTTTTCGCGCTTGAGCAGTTTTTGTAACTCAGGCTGACCGACTAAGATGATTTGTAATAATTTTTGTTGTGTGGTCTCTAAATTGGTTAACAAGCGCAGTTGTTCTAATACCTCAGGAGCGAGGTTTTGCGCTTCGTCTAAAATGACCACAGTACGCCGTCCCACCGTGTGCGCGGTGAGCAAATAGGTATTTAAGGTATCGATGAAATCTTTGAGGGTGAACGCGACATCGTAATGAATACGCAATTCATCAAAAATAGTGGCTAATAATTCTAAAGGCGAGAGGCGCGGATTCAGCAATAAAGCTACATCCACATTTTCCGGCAGTTGTTCGATCAAACAACGACACAGCGTGGTTTTCCCTGTACCGACTTCACCGGTTAACAGCACAAAACCAGGGCTTTCATTAACGCCATACAGCAAATGCGCTAAGGCTTCACGGTGTGGTTCGCTAAGATAAAGGTATTGGGGATCTGGTGTGATGGAAAAAGGTGCAGCAGACAATCCAAAATGTGCTTGATACATAAGGGTTATGTATGACCTGTGTTGGCCATCCCGCTTGGATTTGCTTAAATTAGGAAATGGTGCCCAGGGCCGGAGTCGAACCGGCACGGTATTTCTACCGAGGGATTTTCTTACCTGCTATAGCTTTCGCTACCAACATAATGTTGTTTGGGGTCTGGACTATATCTTTACCTTTTACATAGTGCAGTCAGGTAGGAGCCGTCTAGTCTCTACACTTTCCTAAATTGCTTTAGGCTTAGCTCGGTATTGCCATTTTACAGGTTTCACCGAATTTGACTCCATTCACGAAGAGGATTTCGCCTCATGTGCTCAAATTGTTTAAGTCCCTTGCGTCTACCAATTTCGCCACCTGGGCAGATATATATGCTGTGTAAGCAGTTGCTTACAATAAGTGCAAATGATGGAGGCTGAGGCCGGAATCGAACCGACGTCCACGGCTTTGCAGGCCGCTGCATAGCCACTCTGCCACTCAGCCGTGTGCCTTCAAACATATCAGGCTAAAAAACTGCACTTACTTTAAATTCTTAAAGTGGAGCGGGAAACGAGACTCGAACTCGCGACCCCAACCTTGGCAAGGTTGTGCTCTACCAACTGAGCTATTCCCGCTTTTCTGTAGAAGAAGCAAACATTATAAT